>NZ_JANFAK020000058.1 GCF_024721315.2 Streptomyces sp. Isolate_45 | reverse complement strand
TAAGTGGGGACGGCCCGTGTGCACCGGGCGGGCGCGGGGGACCGCTGCCCGCCGGGGTGGCGGCCCCGGTACGGGTCGAGCGCGACGAGTGCTCCGGTGGGGCGGGGGCCCGGGCGGCGGGCAAGCGGCGGACGTACGCGGAGAGGGGCTGGGGGAGGAGCGCGGGGCGGTCCCCCGGACCGAGGGCCCCGGTCGTGGTCGCGGCGGTGGTCTCCGGCGTCGGGGCCCGGGGTGCCGGCAGGGGGTGGACGCCCGCCGCGAGGGGTGGGAGCACGGGGTGGAAACCCGGTGTGAGGGCCAGAGGCGTCAGGGTCAGGAGCAGGGTGAGCAGCAGTTTCGTCATGCGGCACAGCGTCCCGCCTCCGGGGTCGCGGGCGTTCGTGCCTGTGGACGGCCGTGGGGATGTGGACAACGGCGTCACCCGGCATACCGGCGGGTCCCGTACACTTCTTGTGGCGATCCGGGTCACCGGGTCGACTTCGCACGCCCCAGCACCGACCCGTACCAGGTCGGGTGAAAGCGCCTCTCGGTCCCTCTTCGGGGCAGGGCGCGTCGGGGCGTCAGGAACCAAACCGAGAAACCAAGGAGATGGCCATGGCCGTCGTAACGATGCGGGAGCTGCTGGAAAGCGGCGTCCACTTCGGTCACCAGACCCGTCGCTGGAACCCGAAGATGAAGCGCTTCATCTTCACGGAGCGCAACGGCATCTACATCATCGACCTGCTCCAGTCGCTGTCGTACATCGACCGCGCCTACGAGTTCGTGAAGGAGACCGTCGCGCACGGTGGCTCCATCATGTTCGTCGGTACGAAGAAGCAGGCCCAGGAGGCCATCGCCGAGCAGGCGACCCGCGTTGGCATGCCGTACGTCAACCAGCGGTGGCTCGGTGGCATGCTCACCAACTTCTCCACCGTCTACAAGCGCCTCCAGCGTCTGAAGGAGCTTGAGGCGATCGACTTCGAGGACGTCGCCGCCTCGGGTCTCACCAAGAAGGAGCTCCTGGTCCTCTCGCGCGAGAAGATCAAGCTGGAGAAGACCCTCGGTGGTATCCGCGAGATGTCGAAGGTCCCCAGCGCCGTCTGGATCGTCGACACCAAGAAGGAGCACATCGCCGTCGGTGAGGCGCGCAAGCTCCACATCCCGGTCGTCGCGATCCTCGACACCAACTGCGACCCCGACGAGGTCGACTACAAGATCCCGGGCAACGACGACGCGATCCGCTCCGTCACCCTGCTCACCCGCGTGATCGCCGACGCCGTCGCCGAGGGCCTCATCGCCCGCTCCGGTGCCGCTACCGGTGACTCGAAGCCGGGCGAGAAGGCCGCTGCCGAGCCGCTCGCCGAGTGGGAGCGCGACCTGCTCGAGGGCGAGAAGAAGGCCGACGACGCGGAGGCCCCCGCGGCCGAGGCCGTCGTCGAGGCTGACGCTGCCGCCGAGGCCCCCGCGGCCGAGGCCGTCGCCGAGCCCGTCGTCGAGGCTCCGGCCGCCGACGCCGAGCAGGCCTGACCCTCTGAGAGAGCCCGGCGTTCATCCGCCGGGCACTCGCAGCACGGACGATGACGGCGGGGGAGCCGCGCCACAAGCGCGACTCCTCCGCCGTTCACCCGTAGATCTACGACTTCGAGAGAGAATCACAGACTCATGGCGAACTACACCGCCGCTGACGTCAAGAAGCTCCGCGAGCTCACCGGCGCCGGCATGCTGGACTGCAAGAACGCGCTCGTCGAGGCCGACGGTGACGTCACCAAGGCCAACGAGATCCTGCGCGTCAAGGGCCTGAAGGGTGTCGCCAAGCGCGAGGGCCGTTCCGCCGAGAACGGTGCCGTCACCTCCCTGATCGCCGCCGACGCCACCTCCGGTGTGCTGCTCGAGCTCAAGTGCGAGACCGACTTCGTCGCCAAGAGCGAGAAGTTCCTGGTCGTCGCCGACCAGCTCGCCGCTCACGTGGCCGCCACCTCCCCGGCGGACATCGAGGCGCTGCTGGCGTCCGAGATCGAGGCCGGCAAGACCGTCCAGGCGTTCGTGGACGAGGCCAACGCCAACCTCGGCGAGAAGATCGTCCTGGACCGCTTCGCGCAGTACCAGGGCGCCTTCGTGGCTTCCTACATGCACCGCACCATGCCCGACCTGCCCCCGCAGATCGGTGTCCTGGTCGAGCTGGACAAGGCCGACGCCGACCTGGCCAAGGGCATCGCCCAGCACATCGCCGCGTTCGCGCCGAAGTACCTGACCGCCGACGAGGTTCCGGCCGACGTCGTCGAGTCCGAGCGCCGTGTCGCCGAAGAGGTCACCCGCGCCGAGGGCAAGCCCGAGGCCGCGATCGCCAAGATCGTCGAGGGTCGCGTCAACGGCTTCTTCAAGGACGTCACGCTCCTGGGCCAGCCGTACGCGCTGGACAACAAGAAGTCCGTCCAGAAGGTTCTGGACGAGGCCGGTGTCACCCTGAAGCGCTTCGCGCGCATCAAGGTCGGCATCTGAGTCCGTCCGTAAGCGACGGACACCGGACCCCGATAGGGTCTGAAGCAGTCGTCCGCGCACGCGCGAGGCGACCGCAGATCTGACGAGGAGGCCATTGCCGAAGAGGGAACCGCGAGGACCCACCGGCAATGGCCTTCTTCGTATGTGCACGAGGAGATCTCCATGAATCAGGGCGTGGACCCCCACACCGCTTCCGACGACAAGAGCGACCACGGCAAGAAGGGTCGCCGCTTCATGCTGAAGCTGTCCGGCGAAGCCTTCTCCGGCGGCGGCGGGCTGGGTGTCGACCCTGACGTCGTGCACGCCATCGCCCGTGAGATCGCGGCCGTGGTCCGTGACGGCGCGGAGATCGCGATCGTCATCGGCGGCGGCAACTTCTTCCGCGGCGCCGAGCTGCAGCAGCGCGGCATGGACCGCGCGCGGTCCGACTACATGGGCATGCTCGGCACCGTCATGAACTGCCTCGCCCTCCAGGACTTCCTGGAGAAGGAAGGCATCGACAGCCGGGTACAGACCGCCATCACCATGGGTCAGGTCGCGGAGCCCTACATCCCGCTCCGTGCCGTCCGGCACCTGGAGAAGGGCCGCGTCGTCATCTTCGGCGCCGGCATGGGCATGCCCTACTTCTCCACCGACACCACGGCCGCCCAGCGCGCCCTGGAGATCGACGCCGAGGCCCTCCTCATGGGCAAGAACGGCGTCGACGGGGTCTACGACTCCGACCCGAAGACCAACCCGGACGCGGTGAAGTTCGACGCGCTGGAGTACAGCGAGGTGCTGTCCCGGGACCTCAAGGTCGCCGACGCCACCGCCATCACGCTGTGCCGCGACAACCGGCTCCCGATCCTGGTCTTCGAACTCCTCGCCGAGGGCAATATCGCCCGCGCCGTCAAGGGTGAGAAGATCGGCACGCTCGTGAGCGACCAGGGCACCCGGGCCTGAGCGTTCCGTGACCGGGCCGCCCACCGGCCCGGTCCGGGCGGCCCGAACCCGCCCCGCCCGCCCGAACCATCCATATCTGACATGCAGGAGCACGTGGTGATCGAAGAAATCCTCCTCGAGGCCGAGGAGAAGATGGAGAAGGCCGTCGTCGTTGCGAAGGAGGACTTCGCCGCGATTCGCACGGGCCGTGCGCACCCGGCGATGTTCAACAAGATCGTGGCGGACTACTACGGTGCCATCACGCCCATCAACCAGCTCGCGTCCTTCGCGGTCCCCGAGCCGCGCATGGCCATCGTGACGCCGTTCGACGCGTCCGCGCTGCGCAACATCGAGCAGGCGATCCGCGACTCCGACCTCGGTGTCAACCCGAGCAACGACGGCCGCATCATCCGGGTGACCTTCCCCGAGCTGACGCAGGACCGCCGCAAGGAGTACATCAAGGTCGCCAAGAACAAGGCCGAGGACTCCAAGGTCTCCATCCGTTCCGTCCGCCGCAAGGCCAAGGACGCCCTTGACAAGCTCGTCAAGGACAAGGAGGCCGGCGAGGACGAGGTGCGCCGCGCGGAGAAGGAGCTCGACGACACCACCGCGAAGTACGTCGCGCAGGTGGACGAGCTGCTCAAGCACAAGGAATCCGAGCTCCTCGAGGTCTGATGAACGACTCTCCCTGGGCCACGGAGCCGGTTCCGGCGGGTCCCGCATACGATGCGCTGGTGGGCCCGCACACTCGGCCCATGCCCATCGTGCCCGATGCCGCCGGCCGTGCCTTCGACGACCGGGAAGCACGCGATCGGGGGGCCGCCTTCGCGGGCGGCCCCCCGCTCCGCGCCGAGACGCCGTTGCAGGAGCCCATGCCCAGCCCTCCGCCTCCGCCTTCGCAGGCACCGCAGGACGCCTCCCCGCCGCCGCAGAAGAAGCGCGCGGGGCGGGATCTGCGTGCCGCCATAGGGGTCGGCGTCGGCCTCGGAGCGGTGATCTTCGCCTCGCTGTTCATCGTCAAGGCCGTCTTCGTCGGCGTCGTCGTCGTCGCGGTCGTGGTGGGCCTGTGGGAGCTCACCTCCCGGCTCCAGGAGAAGAAGGGCATCAAGGCGCCGCTCGTCCCGCTCGCGGTGGGTGGCGCCGCCATGGTCATCGCCGGCTACGTCCGCGGGGCCGAGGGCGCCTGGGTCGCGATGGCCCTGACCGCGCTCGCGGTCCTGGTGTGGCGGATGACGGAACCGCCCGAGGACTACCTCAAGGACGTCACCGCCGGCGTCTTCGCGGCGTTCTACGTGCCCTTCCTGGCCACCTTCGTCACGATGCTGCTCACCGCGGACGACGGCCCTCAGCGCGTGGTCACCTTCCTGGTCCTGACCGTCGTCAGCGACACCGGGGCCTACGCGGTGGGCTGGCGCTTCGGAAAGACGAAACTGGCGCCGCGCATCAGCCCCGGGAAGACCCGCGAGGGACTGTTCGGCGCCGTGGCCTTCGCGATGGCCGCCGGCGCGCTGTGCATGGAGTTCCTGATCGACGGGGGCGCATGGTGGCAGGGTCTGATCCTCGGGCTGGCCGTCGCGGTCAGCGCGACCCTGGGCGACCTGGGCGAGTCGATGATCAAGCGCGACCTGGGCATCAAGGACATGGGCACCCTGCTGCCGGGCCACGGCGGCATCATGGACCGGCTCGACTCGCTCCTGCCGACCGCCCCGGTCGTGTGGCTGCTCCTGGCGGCCTTCGTCGGCACCGGATGATCGACCGGGCCGCTCCACCGGCCGGTCAACCGCTGATCACCGGCTGATCCACCGCCTGCCGCCATACCGGGGCGGCAACGGAGGAAAAGCTCCGGCCGGGCCGGGCGGTTACTCTTGAAGGGCGCGCTGCTTCTGCGGCGCGCCTTTCGTCTTACAAGGAGTACCTGCCATGGCCCGCCCCGTTCCGGGAGAGCTCACCTTCGTCGCCCCTCGCGGGGTCAAGAAGCCGCCCCGGCACCTCGCCGACCTCACCCCGGCCGAGCGCCGGGAGGCGGTGGCCGCGATCGGCGAGAAGCCGTTCCGGGCCAAGCAGCTCTCCCAGCACTACTTCGCCCGCTACGCCCACGACCCGGCGGAGTGGACCGACATCCCCGCGGCATCGCGGGAGAAGCTCCAGCAGGAGCTGCTGCCCGACCTGATGAACGTCCTGCGGCACATCAGCTGTGACAACGACACCACCCGCAAGACCCTGTGGAAGCTGCACGACGGCACGCTCGTCGAGTCCGTGCTGATGCGCTACCCGGACCGGGTCACGATGTGCATCTCCTCGCAGGCCGGCTGCGGCATGAACTGCCCGTTCTGCGCCACCGGCCAGGCCGGCCTCGACCGCAACCTCTCCACCGCCGAGATCGTGCACCAGATCGTCGACGGCATGCGCGCCCTGCGCGACGGAGAGGTGCCGGGCGGCCCCGCGCGCCTGTCGAACATCGTCTTCATGGGCATGGGCGAGCCGCTGGCCAACTACAACCGCGTGGTCGGCGCCATCCGCCGGCTCACCGACCCGGAGCCCGACGGCCTGGGCCTGTCCCAGCGCGGGATCACCGTCTCCACCGTCGGCCTGGTCCCGGCCATGCTGCGGTTCGCCGACGAGGGCTTCAAGTGCCGTCTCGCGGTGTCGCTGCACGCCCCGGACGACGAGCTGCGCGACACCCTCGTCCCGGTGAACACCCGCTGGAACGTCCGCGAGGTCCTGGGCGCGGCCTGGGAGTACGCCGAGAAGTCCGGCCGCCGGATCTCCATCGAGTACGCCCTGATCCGCGACATCAACGACCAGGCCTGGCGCGGTGACCTGCTCGGCAAGCTGCTCAAGGGCAAGCGCGTCCACGTCAACCTGATCCCGCTGAACCCGACCCCGGGCTCGAAGTGGACCGCCTCCCGGCCCGAGGACGAGAAGGCCTTCGTCGAGGCCATCGCCCGTCACGGCGTGCCGGTGACCGTGCGCGACACCCGCGGTCAGGAGATCGACGGCGCCTGCGGCCAGCTGGCCGCCTCGGAGCGATAAGGCCGAAATTCGGCCATGGTCGATCACATTCGGCCGCAGGGGTACCCTGTGGCCGAACCAATTTCATATTCCGACAGGGGAGCGCCACAGCGCTGAGAGTGCGGTATCCGTCATCCGCAGACCCTCTGAACCTCGCCCCGGTCATTCGGGGTAGGAAGTTCGGTCACCACTCATGCTGTTGCGCCCTGCCCGGCGTCCGCTCTCGCAGAGCGCCGGGCAGGGCCGCGTCTTCTCCTGGTCATCCCAGGAGGAACCAACCAGTGAGCACCACCAAGAAGATCGCGGGCGCCGCGCTCGCGGCCGCGCTCGGCGTCACCACGCTCAGCGCCTGCGGCGGCGACGCCAAGGACAAGACCGCCGGCGCGAGCGACGCCCCGAAGTCCAAGACGGTCACCCTCGTCTCCCACGACTCCTTCAACGTGACCGACTCGGTCCTGAAGGAGTTCGAGCAGCAGAGCGGCTACACCGTCAAGCGGCTGAAGTCCGGCGACGCGGGCGCGGCGCTCAACCAGGAGATCCTCACCAAGGGGTCACCGCGCGGCGACGTCTTCTTCGGGGTCGACAACACGCTGCTCTCGCGGGCCCTCGACAACGGGATCTTCACCCCGTACCAGGTCAAGGGCATGGAGGGGATCAAGACCGAGTTCATGCTCGACCCGCAGCACCGCGTCACCCCGATCGACTCCGGTGACATCTGCGTCAACTACGACAAGCAGTACTTCGCCGACAAGAAGCTCGCCCCGCCGCAGACGCTGGACGACCTGATCAAGCCGGAGTACAAGAACCTGCTGGTCACCGAGAACGCCGCGACGTCCTCGCCCGGTCTCGGATTCCTCCTCGCCTCCGTCGGCAAGTACGGCGAGGACGGCTGGAAGGACTACTGGAGCAAGCTCAAGGCCAACGGCGTCGAGGTCGTCGACGGCTGGGAGCAGGCCTACAACGAGCGCTTCTCGGGCTCCGCGGGCGGCAAGAAGGCCAAGGGCGACCGCCCGCTGGTCGTCTCGTACGCCTCCAGCCCGCCGGTCGAGGTGCTCTACGGCGAGCCGCAGCCGGCCGAGGCCCCCACGGGCGTCTCCACCGGGACCTGCTTCCGCCAGGTCGAGTTCGCGGGCCTGCTGAACGGCGCGAAGAACCCCGAGGGCGGCAAGGCGCTCCTCGACTTCCTGGTGAGCAAGAAGTTCCAGGAGGACATGCCGCTCCAGATGTTCGTGAACCCGGTGGTCAAGGACGCGCAGCTGCCGGAGATCTTCACGAAGCACGGTGTGGTGATCGAGAAGCCGGAGAACGTCACCCCGGACGCCATCGCCAAGAACCGTGAGCAGTGGGTCAAGGCATGGTCCTCGCTCGTCGTGAAGTAGGACGCGGGAGCTCCTCGAAGGAGAACGGGCGCGCCTCCGCCGTCAGGATGGGCCTGATGGCGGTGCCGCTCGTCTTCTTCGGGCTCTTCTTCGCCTACCCCGTGGCCGCGATCGTCGGCCGCGGGCTCAAGACGGACTCCGGATGGCAGTTCGGCCGGATCGGCGAGGTGCTGACCCAGCCCGACATCGCCGACGTGCTGTGGTTCACCACCTGGCAGGCCCTCGCCTCCACGCTGCTCACCCTGTTGATCGCCCTCCCGGGGGCGTACGTCTTCGCGCGCTTCGAGTTTCCCGGCAAGCAACTGTTGCGCGCGGTGGTCACCGTTCCGTTCGTGCTGCCGACGGTGGTCGTCGGCACGGCCTTCCTCGCGCTGGTCGGGCGCGGCGGTCTGCTGGACGAGGTGTGGGGCACCCGCCTCGACACCACGGTCTGGGCGATCCTGCTGGCGCACGTCTTCTTCAACTACGCAGTCGTCGTCCGGACGGTCGGCGGGCTGTGGGCCCAGCTCGACCCCCGTCAGGAGGAGGCGGCCCGGGTCCTCGGCGCGGGGCGCTTCGGGGCCTGGCGCCGCGTGACGCTGCCGGCGCTGGGGCCCGCGGTCGCCGCCGCCTCGCTGATGGTCTTCCTGTTCACCTTCACCTCCTTCGGTGTCGTGCAGATCCTGGGCGGTCCCGCGTACTCCACCCTGGAGGTGGAGGTCTACCGGCAGACCGCGCAGCTGTTGGACCTGCCCACGGCCGCCGTCCTGACGATGGTGCAGTTCGCCGCGGTGGGCGCGATCCTCGCCCTGCACGCCTGGACCGTGCGTCGGCGGGAGACCGCCCTGAGGCTGGTCGACCCGGCGCGCACGGCGCACCGGCCGCGCGGCTGGGCCCAGCGGAGCCTGCTCGGCGGCGTGCTGCTGACGGTGCTGCTGCTGATCGTGCTGCCCCTGGGCGTCCTGGTCGAGCGTTCCTTCGACGCCCCCGGTGGCTACGGCTTCGGCTTCTACCGGGCCCTGCAGGACGCGGGCGCCGGAGGCGGAACGTTCCTGGTGCCGCCGTTGGAGGCGATCGGGAACTCACTGCGCTACGCCTTGGCCGCCACCGCCATCGCCCTGTTCATCGGGGGCCTCGCCGCCGCCGCGCTGACCCGGCGCGGGGGGCGCTTCGTACGCGGCTTCGACGCGCTCCTGATGCTCCCGCTCGGGGTGTCCGCCGTGACCGTCGGCTTCGGCTTCCTGATCACCATGGACGAGCCCCCGCTGGACCTGCGGACCTCCTGGATCCTGGTGCCGCTCGCGCAGGCGCTCGTCGGGGTGCCCTTCGTCGTACGGACCATGCTGCCGGTGCTGCGGGCGGTGGACGAACGGCTGCGGGAGGCCGCCGCCGTCCTGGGCGCCTCCCCGCTGCGGGCCTGGCGCGAGGTGGACCTGCCGCTGGTGCGGCGGGCGCTGCTGATCGCGGCGGGCTTCGCCTTCGCGGTGTCCCTCGGCGAGTTCGGGGCGACCGTGTTCATCGCGCGGCCGGACAGCCCGACCCTGCCCGTGGCCGTCGCCCGGCTGCTGGGACGGGCCGGTGAGCTGAACTACGGGCAGGCCATGGCCCTGAGCACGATTTTGATGCTGGTGTGCGCGGTGTCCCTGCTGGTGCTGGAGCGGCTGCGCCCCGACAAGACCTCGGGAGAGTTCTGATGACCCTGCTCCGACTCGAAGGGGTGACGGTCCGCTTCGGCGAGCGCGCGGTCGTGGACGACGTCGACCTGGAGGTCGCCGAGCACGAGATCGTGTGCGTGCTCGGGCCCAGCGGGAGCGGCAAGTCCACCCTGCTGCGGGTGGTGGCCGGTCTCCAGCGGGTGTCGGCCGGACGGGTCCTGCTGGACGGGACCGACCAGGACGCGGTGCCCGTGCACCGGCGGGGCGTCGGGCTGATGTTCCAGGACCACCAGCTGTTCCCGCACCGCGACGTCGGCGGGAACGTCGCCTTCGGCCTGCGGATGCGCGGCTCCACGAAGAAGGCCTACGAGGGCCAGGTCGCCGAGCTGCTGGAGCTGGTCGGGCTCCCCGGGGCCCAGGACCGGGCCGTCGCCTCGCTGTCCGGGGGCGAGCAGCAGCGGGTCGCGCTGGCCCGGGCGCTGGCCCCGTCGCCGCGGCTGCTGATGCTGGACGAGCCGCTGGGTCAGCTGGACCGGGGGCTGCGCGAGCGGCTCGTCGTCGAGCTCCAGGGGCTCTTCTCCCGGCTGGGCACGACCGTGCTGGCCGTGACCCACGACCAGGGGGAGGCCTTCGCGCTGGCCGACCGGGTCGTGGTGATGCGGGACGGACGGATCGCGCAGGCGGGCACCCCGCTGGAGGTGTGGCAGCGACCCGCGTCGGAGTTCGTCGCCAGGTTCCTCGGCTTCGAGAACGTGGTCCCGGCGACCGTGTCGGCGGGGGGCGCCGCCACCCCGTGGGGGAAGGTCCCCGTACCGGCCGGGTCGGCGGAGGGCGAACGGCGACTGCTGATCAGGCCCGCCGGGGTGATCCTGCGGGAGGAGGGGCTGCGCTGCGAGGTGCTGTCCCGCACCTTCCGCGGTACGCACGTCGCGCTGTTGCTGCGACCCGGGACGGGGCCCGTCCTGGAGGCCGAATGCGGGCTGGCGGGGGCGCCGGCGGTGGGCGACCGGGTGTCGGTGGCCTTCTCACCGGCCGAGGTGGTCGTACTGCCGGCGGCCTCCGGCTGACCCCGGTCGGACCGCCGACGGATCGCGGCCGACCCCGGTCGGGCCGCCGAGGGGGTCCCGCGAACGAACCCCGTCGGACGGCTGACGAACGGAATCAGTCGCGGATGCCGTCGCAGGCGATCGGCAGGTGGCGGGGGCCGCGCAGCACCGCGTTCTGGCGGTACGGCGGCGGGTCCTCCAGCAGCCGCGGGTTCACCAGCCGGCGGGCCAGCTCGCTCAGCGCCAGCTGGGCTTCGAGCCGGGCCAGCGGCGCCCCGAAGCAGCTGTGGATCCCGCTGCCGAGGCCGAGGTGCTGGATGTCCCCGCGGTCGGGGTCGAAGCGGTCAGGGTTCTCGAACTTCTTGGGGTCGCGGTTCCCGGAGGCGAGGACCAGCCAGAGCGAGGCACCCTTCGGGATGGTCACACCGGCGACCTCGATCTCGGACAGCGTGGTGCGCTGCGGCAGCAACTGCACCGGCGGCTCGTAGCGCAGCAGCTCCTCGACGATCGGAACGGAGAGCTCCGGGTCCTGGCGCAGCCGCTCCAGGACGTCGGGGTGGCGGAGCAGGGTCAGCATCCCGTTGGTGATGAGGTTGACCGTGGTCTCGTGGCCGGCGATCAGCAGCAGCGCCGAGGTGCTCAACGCCTCGATCGTGGTCATGGCGCCGTCGGGGCCGTCCGCGGTCGCCAGGTGCGACAGCATGTCGTCGCCAGGGTTCTTGCGGCGCTCCTCGATCAGACCGGCCAGGTACATGCCGAGTTCCATCCGGGCGTCGGCCGGAACGCGGCGCTTCGTCGGGTCGGCGTCCGGGTCGGGGTCGAGGCTGGCGGCGATGGTGTCGGCCCACACGTGGAAGCGCGGTTCGTCCTCCGGGGGCACACCGAGCAGCCGGCAGATCACCGTGACAGGGAAGGGATAGGCGAACTGGTCGACCAGGTCGATCCGGTCCATCGAGTCCGCGGTGACGATGCCGTCGATCAGCCCGGACACGATGCCGCCCAGTTCGTCCCGCATGTCGTGCACCTTGTGCGGGGAGTGCGGCGGGCCGAACGGCCGGTTCGTCATCCGGCGGAGCCGGTCGTGGTCGGGCGGGTCGAGCTTGAGGAAGGAGGGCGGCAGCGTCGTCCCCTCCTCCTCGCCCCCGGCTGGCGGGTCGCTCGCGGTGGACGCCAGGTTGGAGGCGTCGGAGCTGATCCGCGGGTCGTGCAGGAGGCTCTGGATCTCGTAGTACGTGCTGATCACGTACGGCCCGTCCCCGTCGTGGGCCACCGGCGTCTCGCGGAGCTTTTCGTACAGCGGATACGGATCTGCGCGGTTCGCGTAGTCCATGATCTCCCGCAGGATGGCTTGTGTCATGGCAGGTCCTCGTGCTCCTCGGGATCCTCGGGGCAGGGCTGGCGGCAGGGCTGGCGGTGCACGTGCGGTTCAGTGGCGGGCGGGGGTGAAGGTCATCTTCCGGTCGTCCGGGGAGTACCCGCTGAGGGTGATCGTCGGGCCGTGCGTCGGCACCGACGGGTCCGGGAAGTCCGCGGGCACCGGCTTCTGCCCCTCGGGCCTGCGGTCCACGGTCGGGAACGGCGGCGGGAACGGCGTCGTGGCCTCGATCATCTGCTGGTAGAAGGGCAGCCAGCGGCAGTTGTCGAAGGTCACCGCCCCGATCACCCGGCCCTGGTAGCCGTACACGCCGACGAAGTGCCGCTCGGAACGCGAACCCTGCGTGATCATGATCTCGGTCCCCATCGAGGGCACCCCGACCGACTTGATGTTGACGCCGAACTGCGAGGACCAGAACGCTGGCACCCACATGTGGGGGCGACGGTCCGCGCTCTCGCTCAGCATGTTGTGCGCCGCCGTCTCGGCCTGGGCCACGGCGTTGCCCCAGTGCTCCAAGGACAGGAACTGGTAGCCGAACAGGGCGTGCGGGGACCGTGCCACGTCACCCGCCACGTAGATGTCGTCGGTGACGATGCCCCGGATGTCGAAGGCCCGGCAGCCCGCGTCACAGGCGATGCCGCGAGGACCCGCGCCCAGCCCGGAACCGGCCAGCCATTCGGTGTTGCGCTGGGCACCGAGCGAGACGACCACCACGTCGGCCTCGATGGACGAACCGTCGGACAGGTGCGCGGTGCGGACCCGACCGGCGGGATCGCCCTCCAGACCCGTCACCATGATCCCGGTCCGCAGGTCGACGCCGTTCTCGCGGTGCATCTCGGCCGCGACCTCGCCGATGACCCCGCCGAGCGCGCCGACCAGCGGCGCCGCCCCGCGTTCGGCGACGGTGACGGGCAGGCCGCGTTCCCGGCAGGCCGAGGCGATCTCGGAACCGGTGAATCCGGCCCCGATCACCAGTACCCGGCGGGGACCGGCCGCGAGACTGCGTTCCAGCGCGACGGCGTCGTCACGGGTGCGCAGGACGAAGACGCCGCTGAGCGCGCCCTCCTCCTCGTTCGGCCAGGGCCTGGCCCGTACCCCGGTGGCGATGAGCAGCCGGTCGTACTCCACCGCCCCGCCGTCGGCGAGGAGGACCCGGCGGCCCGCCATGTCCAGTCCGGACGCGGGGACCCCCAGACGCCACTCGGCGCCGATGTCCCGGCGCCGGGGGAGCGCGGTGTGGTCCGCGGTCGCCTTGCCCAGCAGCACCTGCTTCGACAACGGGGGCCGGTCGTAGGGCTCGTAGGGTTCATCGCCGATCATGGTCAGCGAACCCGTGAAGCCCTTGTCACGCATGGTCTCGGCGGCCCGCAGGCCGGCCAGCGAAGCGCCGACGACGACGATGCGTCCGTCGCGCTTGAGCCGTTCGAGGTTCCCGTCAGCGTGCACCGTGCGCCTCCGGGGTGAGCGCCGACATGTCCGAATCGTCGAGCTCGATGAGGATGGCCCCGACGGGACAGGCCGCGACGGCGCGCATGACGTTCTCGCGCTGCTCCTCGTCCGCCTCGGGGTCGTACAGCAGCGATTCCTCGCCGTGCATGGAGAACACGTCCGGAGCGAGGAAAGCGCACTGCGCGTATCCCTGACAGCGGTTGAGGTCGACGACAAGCCTCATGAGGCACCAGCCCTTCCGTGGCCCGAACATCCCCGTTCGTCCCCGAGTCCCCCGCAGCTTTCCCATCCAGAATGCACGGGGGAGACAGGGTCCGCCTGCCGGGCGCCGGCGGGTCCTGCCGGTCGGCTACAGGCGGGCGGAGCGCACGATGTAGGCGCCGACGACCAGTGCCCAGGCGGGGAGGATCATCTCGCTCCAGGGCACGCCGGAGCCGATGACGATCAGGACCAGGCCCGTCACGTATCCCAGCAGGGCGAGGGGGCGCGGGAAGATTCCCAGCCGGCGCCCGATGCTGGAGGTGGCGAAGACGAAGACGGCCGCCATGCGCATCGCGTACGTGGTCAGGATCGTGTAGGCGTAGTCGCGCCCGAAGGCGGTGTCCGTGCCCTCCTCCAGCACGGTGCCCGCGGCGCCGGCGGACACGAACAGGGTGGCGACGAACACGAACCCGCTACCGAGGAAGACGGTGGAGACGAACCGGTCCTCGTCGTCCCCGGCATGGGCGCGCAGGGCGCCCATGAACCAGAGGAACAGGATCCCGGCGAACGGGACGATCTCCAGGGCCAGCCGTACGGCCCACCGGTCACCGGGATCGACCGCGGCGTCGGGGGCGCCGCCCTCCGGGACGGCGATGCGCATCAGCGTGATCGCCCCCGCGAGCAGTACCGCGAAGGCGATCCCGGCCGTGCCGGCGGCCCGGGGGGTGCGCAACCGCGCGGTCGTGGATTCCTCCATGGACCTCTCGCTCTCTCCCCCGTCCAGCAAGCGCCGGCGGCGGACCGGCCGCCACCAGGGGGCGGCCGGTCGGGTGAGGGAGGAGCCGGGTGCGACGCCGGGTCAGCGGACCGGTTCGGGGACGGGAGCCGCGACGGCCCCCTCCTCCTCTTCGGTCCCGTGCTTGCCGAACCAGGCCACGGCGACCGCACCGGCCACCGCCAGGACGAAGCCGAGGACGGCCAGCCAGGCCAGGCCCGGCCGGGAGGCGTCGCCGAGCCAGATCACGCCGATGGCCCCGGGGAGCACGGTCTCACCGACGACGAGGGCCGCGGTCGCCCCGTTCACCGAGCCGATCTGCAGGGCGACGGTGTGCAGGTACATGCCGCCGAAGCCGGCCGCCAGGATCGCGTACAGCGCCGGGTCGCCGAGGAAGGAGCCGAGGTCGAACGGGTCGATCCCGTTCAGGATGCGGACTCCGACGCCCAGGGCGCCGAAGCCGAGGCCCGACAGCAGACCCGCCAGGATCGCCGCGTTCCCGCCGAGGAGACGGACGGCGACCGTGCCGCCGATCATCAGGAAGAGGGTGATCCCCAGCAGCCACCAGTGGGTGGACATGGGAGCGTGGTGGCCGCCCTCGTGACCCGCCGCCGTGGCCAGCAGCACCAGCGCCGTGCAGACGACGCCGATCGAGGTCCACTCCTTGCGGGTGAGCCGGATGCCGAGCATCTTCACGCTCAGCACGGCCGTGATCACGAGGTTGGCGCTGATGACGGTCTGCGAGAGGAAGAGCGGCAGCATGCGCGCGGCCAGCGCGCCGAGCCCGAACCCCACGAAGTCGAGAATGGTGCCGACGATGAACTCCCAGGTCATCGCGGCCTTGGCGGTGGAAGTCAGGTTGGGTCCGCCGTGCGCGGTCACCCCGGCGGCGGCCGGGGACATCCGGGCCGCCCGCCGCGAGCCCACGGCTTGCAGGACGGATCCCGTGCCGTAGCAGATGGACGCCGCGACAGCGGTCAGCAGGCCTATGAGCACAGAGGGCTCCGTTCACGTCTGGCAGGTTTTCGCGTTACCTCTGCCAGACGTGAGAAACGGATGAGAAGTTGCCTCCGGGGGTCAGCCCATTGCGGCGAGTGCGGCCGGGACCTCGTCCACCGAGTCCACCAGCGCGATCCGGGACTCCATCGCACGGCCGCGGGCCAGCGCCGTGAGCAGCGGCCAGGCCGGCAGGTGCTCGGTCCAGTGCGTACGGTTCACCAGGACCATCGGGGTCGGCTCCCCGCGCGACGCGTAATAGTTGGGCGTCGCGTTGTCGAAGATCTCCTGGACGGTGCCGGCCGCGCCGGGCAGGAACACGACGCCCGCGTTCGACCGGGCCAGCAGCCCGTCCTCACGGGTGGCGTTCGCGAAGTACTTGGCGATGTGCCCCGCGAAGGCGTTCGGCGGCTCGTGCCCGTAGAACCAGGTCGGGATCCCGGTCGAGTCGCCGCCGTCGGGCCAGCGCTCCCGTACGGCGAAGGCCGCGCGGGCCCAGTCGGACACCGACGGGACGAAGGAGGGGACCTCGGCCAACAGCGCCAGTGCCTCGGGCAGGGCCTCGTCGGCGGCGGGGGCCAGGTAGGCGCCGAGGTTCGCGGCCTCCATGGCGCCAGGCCCGCCACCGGTGGCGACCGTGAACCCGGACCGGGTGAGGTTTCGGCCCAGCTCCGCCGCACCGCGGTAGTCCGCACCGCCGCGGGCCATGGCGTGGCCGCCCATCACGCCCACCACCCGGGCACCCGCCAGATGCTCGTCGAGGGCGTCGGAGACGGCGTCGTCGTGGATCGAACGCAGCATCGAGGAGAAGACGTCGCCGTCGGTCCCGGTCTCCTGGAACCAGGCGTACGCCTGGGCGTCCGGGGTCGCCCCGTACCCCTCGTCCAGCCCCGAGAACAGTTCCTCGGCCGTGTAGAGCAGGCCCCGGTAAGGGTTGAACGGCAGGTCCGGCACCGGGGGGAAGACGAGCGCGCCGTCGGCGCGGACCTTCACCGATGCGTCGGGCTCCATCGGGCAGCCCAGGAAGACGGCCGCGGAGGTGTCGGCCGACAGCAGCGCGAAGGTCCGCTCCAACAGGTTGACCGACTGGATCCGGTAGCCGCTCAGGGAACCCCTGGCGGCGACGCGGTCGAATTCGGCGAGCGTCTCGATCTCGATGTCTGCGTTGACCATTCGGCCCACACTAAGGGCCGTTTCCGTCAGCGCGTCAACGCCAGGGACGTCAGTTGCGCCACACCCCAGCTGAGCGGAAGGCACACCGCCAGCAGTGCTCCGGCGCGCACCGTAGCGGCCGTACGCAGCACCGTTCCGGGGGTTCCGAGGTCGAGGAGGGCGGCCCGGGCGGCCGACCGGGACTGCCTGGATTCGACCGCCGATGTGAGAAGGGTCGCGGCCGCGCAGAGCGCCACCAGTGCCGCGGCCGGCCAGGTCAGGGGACCCAGCGGGGGCAGTGGCCCGGTACCTTCGCGCAGCGCCAGGGCCGTCAGCGCGGCCGCGGCGACCGCGCACAGCACCCCGAGGGGGCGGCCCAGCCGGGGCGCCTCCTCCTGCAGGGCCCGTCCGGCGAGCAGCCGCAGCGCGCCCGGTCGGGCGGCCTGTACGAGGGTTCCGCAGGTGTAGGCCAGTCCCGGCCCGGCGAGGGCGAGCCCGGCGACGATGAGGGCCCAGCCCGCCGGCATCGCGGCGCCGTTCGGGCCGGTGTAGGCCTCGACGGTGAGTCCGCACGCGGTGAGCGCGACCCCCCAGGGCACCCCGGTCAGGGGGGCCGGTCCGGTGGGCGAGGCGCGGTGGCGCAGGGCCAGGGCCGTGGCGGCGGAAGCGGTCAGCGGGATCAGGGCCAGCAGGGTGAGCGCGGCCGCCAGGGGCAACGGCTGCTCGGCGTGGAGCAGGCGGGCACCGGCGCCGTCGAAGGGCAGCCCGGTCAGGTCGCCGCGCAGGTGCAGGAAGGCGGCCAGCGCCAGGACGCCGCCCAGGGTGCAGGCGACGGCGGTGGAGACCGCCGCGGCCAGGCCGAGCCGTACGGGGCCCAGTCCGACGGCGTCCAGCCCCTGGCGGGGCCGGGTCGCCGGGTCGGTCCGGGCCACCGCCACGGCGAACTGCACGGTGGCGGCCAGCGGCACCAGTGCCCACAGCAGGCGGGGGAACGATCCGGCAGGCCGGTCCATCGCCCCCGCGAGGACGTACAGGAAGAGGAATCCGGTGCCGGCCGACGCGGTGGCGACGAGCAGCCGCCGCATCTGTACGAGGGGCCGGGAACCGCGGGCTAGGCGGAGAGCGAGCACGCGGCCTGGTCCTCCGTCGCCTGTGGGGGTGCGGCCGCGGCGGAGGCCGGGCGGCCGTCGAGCAGGGCCGTGGTGCGGTCGGCCGCGGCGGCCGTCTCCTCGTCGTGGGTGGCCAGCAGCACGGTGATGCCGTGCGAACGGGCCGCCGTGGTGAGGGTGCGCAGGAGCAGGGATCGCTCGGCGCGGTGCAGGGGGGCCGTCGGCTCGTCGGCGAAGAGCACGGCCGGCTCGGAGACGAGGGCCCGGGCCAGCGCGACCCGCTGGGACTCGGCCCGGTTCAGGGCGCCGGGGCGTTTGCGGGCGAAGGCGCCGATGTCCAGGCGCTCCAACCATTCGCAGGCGGCGTGCTTGGCTGCGCGGTTCGCGGCGCCGGCGAGCAGCAGGGGCAGGGCCACGTTCTCCCACACCTTGAGCTCGGGCAGCAGTTGCGGCTCGGGCCCGATCCACGCGAACCGGTCGCGGCGCAGGCGCTCGCGGGCCAGGGCTCCCATGGTGTGGACGGGAACGCTGTTGAACCAGACCTCGCCCTGTTCGGGGACCAGCTGTCCGGTCAGGCAGCGCAGCAGGGTCGTCTTCCCGCTGCCGCGCGGGCCGGTCACGGCCAGGATCTCGCCCTGCCGGACTTCGACGGAGACCCCGATCAGGCCGGGGGAACCGCTGTGGGAGTAGTGCAGGGACCGCGCCCACAGGACGTCATTGTCAGGCGGGGCAGTGTCCGGTGGAGCCACCATGGCGTACACCTCCGTCCGGGGGAACGAAGCGGAGCCCTTTCAGTCACTGGCGCCGCAATGAGATGTAAAGAGATGAACCGCTTGGATGGTGACAGCACACGGCCCGGACCCTCGCGTTCTCACTCGAACGGAGGATCCGGGCCGTGTGTTCGGACCAGTCGTGCTCGGACCGGTCGCGCGCCGGGCGGTCGTTGTCGGACCGGACGGTCGTGCCGGGTGCTGCTACAGCTTGGTCCATGCCTCGGTGAGCACCGAGCGCAGGATGCCTTCGATCTCGTCGAAGGTGCCCTGGTCCGCGATCAGCGGCGGGGCCAGCTGGATGACCGGGTCCCCACGGTCGTCGGCGCGGCAGTACAGGCCGTTCTCGAAGAGAGCCTTGGAGAGGAAGCCGTAGAGCACGCGCTCCGTCTCCTCGTCCGTGAAGGACTCCTTGGTGACCTTGTCCTTGACGAGCTCGATGCCGTAGAAGAAGCCGTTGCCGCGGACGTCGCCGACGATCGGAAGGTCGTGCAGCTTCTTCAGGGTGTTGAAGAAGTTGCCCTCCTGGTCCAGCACGTGCTGGTTCAGGCCTTCCTTGTCGAAGATGTCGAGGTTGGCGAGGGCCACCGCGGAGGACACCGGGTGTCCGCCGAAGGTGTAGCCGTGCAGGAAGGTGTTGTCGCCCTTGTAGAAGGGCTCCGCGAGGCGGTCCGAGATGATGCAGGCGCCGATCGGGGAGTAGCCCGAGGTCATGCCCTTGGCGCAGGTGATCATGTCCGGCACGTAGTCGAACTTGTCACAGGCGAACATCGTGCCGAGGCGGCCGAACGCGCAGATCGTCTCGTCGGAGACGAGGAGCACGTCGTACTCGTCGCAGATCTCGCGGACGCGCTGGAAGTAGCCGGGCGGCGGCGGGAAACAGCCACCGGCGTTCTGCACCGGCTCCAGGAAGACGGCCGCGACGGTGTCGGCGCCCTCGAAGAGGATCTCCTGCTCGATCTGGTCGGCGCACCAGCGGCCGTAGGCCTCCGGGTCGTCACCGAAGATCGGGGCGCGGTAGATGTTGGTGTTCGGCACCTTGTGCGCGCCGGGGACCAGCGGCTCGAAGGGGGCCTTGAGGGCCGGCAGACCGGTGATGGACAGGGCGCCCTGCGGGGTGCCGTGGTAGGCGACCGCACGCGAGATGACCTTGTACTTGGTGTGCTTGCCCTGGAGCTTGAAGTACTGCTTGGCCAGCTTCCAGGCGGTCTCGACGGCCTCGCCGCCACCGGTGGTGAAGAAGACCTTGTTCAGGTCACCGGGGGCGTAGTGGGCGAGGCGCTCGGCGAGCTCGACGGCCTTGGGGTGCGCGTACGACCAGATGGGGAAGAACGCGAGTTCCTGCGCCTGCTTGTAGGCGACCTCGGCCAGTTCCTTGCGGCCGTGACCGGCGTTGACCACGAACAGGCCCGCGAGGCCGTCCAGGTAGCGCTTGCCCTTGTCGTCCCAGATGTAGGTGCCCTCGCCCCGGACGATGGTGGGGACGGGGGAGTTCTCGTAGGACGACATGCGGGTGAAGTGCATCCACAGGTGGTCGTACGCGGTCTTGGAGAGGTCCTGGCTCACGGTTATCTGGTTCCCCACATGTAGGTCTGCTTCTTCAGCTTCAGGTAAACGAAGCTTTCGGTTGATCGCACGCCGGGGAGCGTGCGGATCTTCTTGTTGATCGTTTCGAGCAGGTGGTCGTCGTCCTCGCAGACGATCTCCACCATCAGGTCGAACGACCCCGCGGTCATCACCACGTACTCGCACTCGGCCATGTCGGTCAGCGCGTCGGCCACCGGGTCGAGGTCTCCCTCGACGTTGATGCCGACCATGGCCTGCCGTCGGAGGCCCACGGTGAGCGGGTCGGTGACGGCGACGATCTGCATGACTCCCTGGTCGAGCAGCTTCTGTACGCGCTGGCGTACGGCCGCCTCGGACAGGCCGACGGCCTTGCCGATCGATGCATAGGGACGGCGGCCGTCCTCCTGCAGTTGCTCGATGATCGCCAGGGACACAGCATCGACCGAAGGGGACGGTTGTCTGTTCCTGGAATCTGCGCTTCGACTGACCACGACCTCACTGTGCACGAGGAGTCGTCTGTTCCGCAACCCGTAGGCGATGAAATCCGTTGTGTGAGGTCCTCGATTGCACGGATTTCGTAGTTCGGTGTGTCTGGCTCTGTCGAAAGCGTCACCCGAGGGGCTAGGCTTGGGATTCGTCTCAATCATTGGACATGTGATCAGGAGAGTGGCTGTAGTGACCACCGAACTGCGTCGTCTGCGCAACTACATCGGCGGGGAGTTCAAGGACGCCGCCGACGGGCGGACCACCGAGGTGGTCAATCCCGCCACCGGCGAGGCGTACGCGACGGCCCCCCTGTCCGGCCGGGCCGATGTGGACGCGGCCATGGCCGCCGCCGCTGCAGCCTTCCCGGGCTGGCGCGACACGACCCCGTCCGAGCGGCAGAAGGCCCTGCTCAAGATCGCGGACGCCTTCGAGGCGCGCGCGGACGAGCTGGTCGCCGCCGAGTCGGAGAACACCGGCAAGCCGCTGGGCCTCACGGCCAGCGAGGAGCTGCCGCCGATGGTGGACCAGATCCGCTTCTTCGCCGGCGCCGCCCGCCTGCTCGAAGGCCGCTCGGCCGGCGAGTACATGGACGGGATGACCTCGATCATCCGTCGCGAGCCCGTCGGCGTCTGTGCCCAGGTCGCGCCGTGGAACTACCCGATGATGATGGCCGTGTGGAAGTTCGCCCCGGCGATCGCCGCGGGCAACACCGTGGTGCTCAAGCCGTCGGACACCACCCCGGCCTCCACCGTCCTGATGGCGGAGATCATCGACTCCGTCCTGCCCAAGGGCGTCTTCAACGTCATCTGCGGCGACCGCGAGACCGGCAAGGCAATGGTCGAGCACTCCACCCCGGCGATGGCCTCCATCACCGGCTCGGTGCGCGCGGGCATGCAGGTCGCCGAGAGCGCCTCCAAGGACGTCAAGCGCGTCCACCTGGAGCTCGGTGGCAAGGCTCCCGCCGTGGTCTTCCAGGACGCCGACATCGCCAAGGCCGTCGAGGACATCGCGGTCGCCGGCTACTTCAACGCCGGTCAGGACTGCACCGCCGCCACCCGCGTGCTCGTGCACGAGTCGATCCACGACGAGTTCGTGACCGCGCTCGCCAAGGCGGCCTCCGACACCAAGACCGGGCAGCCGGACGACGAGGACGTGCTCTACGGCCCGCTGAACAACCCGAACCAGCTCAAGCAGGTCGCGGGCTTCATCGAGCGCCTCCCGGCCCACGCCAAGGTCGAGGCGGGCGGCCACCAGGTCGGCGACAAGGGCTACTTCTACGCCCCGACCGTCGTCTCGGGCCTGAAGCAGGACGACGAGATCATCCAGAACGAGGTCTTCGGCCCCGTCATCACCGTCCAGTCCTTCACGGACGAGGCCCAGGCCCTGGAGTACGCGAACGGCGTCGAGTTCGCCCTCGCCTCCTCCGTGTGGACCAAGGACCACGGCCGCGCGATGCGGATGTCCAAGAACCTCGACTTCGGCTGCGTGTGGATCAACACCCACATCCCGCTCGTCGCCGAGATGCCCCACGGCGGCTTCAAGAAGTCCGGCTACGGCAAGGACCTCTCCGCCTACGGCTTCGAGGACTACACCCGCATCAAGCACGTCATGACCTCGCTCGACGGCTGATCACGGCGCGCCGGTCCGGGGCGGTGATCACACTGATCACCGCAGGGCTCTGAAGGGGCGGGCAGTAGACACCTTGTCTATTGCCCGCCCCTTCGGCTTGTTCGAGGCTGTGCGCATGCCTGAACTCGCCTTCTCCCGCCGCGCGGCGCTGCGCGGCCTCGGTGCCGCGGGCCTGTTGGCCGCCCTCACCGGCTGCGGTGTGCCCGCCGCCTACGTCCCTCAGGAGCGGCGCCGGGGCGAGGACCTTTCGGCCCGGGACCGGAGCGTCGCCTTCTCGAACTGGCCCCTCTACATCGACACCGATGAGGAGGACGAGGAGAGCCGCCCGACGCTGGACGCCTTCTCCGAGCGGACCGGCATCGAGGTCCGGTACACCGAGGAGATCAACGACAACGACGAGTTCTTCGGCAAGATCAGCCCGGCGTTGATGAACCGCCAGGCCACCGGGCACGACCTCGTGGTCGTCAGCGACTGGATGGCCGCCCGTTTCGTCCACCTGGGGTGGGCCCAGGAAATGGACCGCTCCACGCAGGCCAACGTCACCAAGTACCTGGACCCGCAGTTGCGTTCCCCCGCCTTCGACGAGGGTCGGCTGCACACCGTCCCCTGGCAGTCGGGGATCACGGGCATCGCGTACAACCGCAAGGCGCTGGGCCGCGAGATCAAGTCGGTCGCCGACCTCTGGAAGCCGGACCTCGCGGGCAAGGTGACGCTCTTCTCGGGGCTGGACGAGTCCTTCGCGCTGCTGATGCAGGGCAACGGCGTCGACGTCACGCGGTGGACCGAATCGGACTTCCACCGGATGTGCGACCAGGTCGATGAGCTGGTGCGCAAGAAGCACATCCGGCGCTTCACCGGCAACGACTACACCTCCGACCTGAGCAAGGGGGACGTCCTGGCCTGCCAGGCGTACTCCGGCGACGCCATCCAGCTCCAGGCCGACAACCCCGACATCGAGTTCGTCGTTCCCGAGGAGGGCGCGGAGCTCTGGGCCGAGAGCCTGCTCATCCCCAATCTCGCCCGGCACAAGGTCAACGCCGAGGCCCTCGTCGACCACTACTACGACCCCGAGGTGGCGGCGGAGCTGGCCGCCGCGGTCAACTACGTCTGCCCCGTACCCGCCGCCCGCGAGGTGCTGGCCGGCTCCCCGGACAAGGAGACCGCCGAACTCGCGGAGAACCCGCTGATCTTCCCCGACGAGGACATGCGCGGGCGTCTCGTCGTGGCCCGGGACATCTCCTCGGTCGAACGCCGGACCCTCGCCAGGCGCTGGAACTCCATCGTCGGACTGTGATGCGAACCGCCGGCAGCGGAATTGAACGCGTTCACAGAATTGGCTGAACGTGTTCAATTCTGGGAGTAGGGTGGCTTCCATGAGCGAGAGAAGCGCCCTTGAGCGGCGGATCCGTGCCTGGCTTGCCCTGTTCCTCGTCTGCCTCGTCCTGAGCGGACTCACCGCCTTCCCACTGGTCACCGAGCTTCGGTGGGCCAACGCCCTGGTCTCCAACGAGTGGCTGCAGCGGGTCGGGGACGGCCTCGTCCGGGCCGACGCCGAGTACCCCTTCCTCCTCTACGGCACCGACTGGCTCGCCTTCGCCCACCTGGTGATCGCCGTCTTCTTCTACGGAGTCCACCGCGACCCCGTGCGCAACATCTGGATCGTCGAGGCCGGCATGGTGGCCTGCGCCGGGATCATCCCGCTGGCGCTGATCTGCGGCCCCGTCCGGGGCATCCCCTTCTGGTGGTCGGTCATCGACATGTCGTTCGGGGTCTTCGGGGTGATACCCCTGCTGATCCTCCGTCGCATGATCAAGCGGCTGGAGGCCCTGACCACCGAGGCCCTGACCGCCGAGGCCGTGACCAGCGAGGCCGTGCCGACGGAGGCGCCGCGTCCCGGGGTGCGGCCGCAGCCCCAGCCGTAACCCCGGCGCTGGAGAGGCTACTTGGCGAAGGCCGCGTACACGATGGCCTCGGCGACCTTGTTCATGTTCCGGCCCTTGGCGTCGGTGGAGTTCACCGAGTAGACGAGGGTGCGCGACAGGTCACGGGTGCCGCCTATCACCGTGTTGTAGCCGTGCCGCCCGCCCGTCTTGCCCCAGGCCTCCTTGCCGCCGGGCAGGACGAACCGCTTCATCCCGGCCGTCAGTTCAGCGGGTCGCCCGGTCTCGAAGTCCGTCACGGCCGGCACCGTGAACATCTCCTCCAACTGGGCCTTCGGTACCAGACGTCCCCCGAACAGGGCCTTCGTGAAGCGTTCCAGGTCCGCCGTGGTCGAGATCAGGTCCCCGGCGGCCCACTCCCAGGAGGAACCCCACACCGAGACGTCGACCAACTTGCGGCCGCCGTCGGGCAGCGGCACCGCCTGGTAGCCCCGGTTGTGCGCACCCGGTATGCGCGTCTGCGTCCGGCTCGGCAGCGAAGTGTCGCGCAGACCCAGCGGCTTGAGGATCCGGGCGGTCACCGCCTTCTCGTAGGACGTGCCGGTCACCTTCTCGATCAGCACGCCCAGGATCGTGTAGTCGATGTTCAGGTAGTGCTGCTTGGTCCCCGGGTCGAACTCCGGTCCCTTCGCCACCGCGTTGGCGATCATGGCGCGCGGATCCTCCACATCGAACCGGTGGGCGTACGCCGCCTCGAAGGTGTCGCCCGGATGGTCGGCCGGGCGGATCCCGCTCGTGTAGTTCAGCAACTGCCGCACGGTGACCGGCTTGAACGATCCGGGCAACAGGCCCGGCAGGTACTCCTGCACCGTGCCGTCCAGCCGCAGTCGGCCCTCGGCGGCCAGTTGCAGCACCACCGCCGAGGTGAAGGTCTTCGTCACCGACCCGGCCCGGAAGCGGCCGTCCGTGATCGCCGGACGCCCCGTACGGACGTCCGCGACACCGGAACCGCCACGCCACTCACCGCTCGTGCCACCCACCCGGACCAGCGCGGCCGTCGCATGCTCGTGCTGAGCCCCGAGGCCCGCGATGGCCCGCTCCAGCGCCGCCGCGTCGGGCGGCGTGGAGAAGACGGGCCGGCCGGCGGCCGCCGACACGGCCGAGGGCGCCGGCGCCGCCGCGGCGTGCGCCGCGACCGCGGGCCCGGACGCGATCCCCATGACCAGGGCGGCGGCGATCAGCGTGCGCGTGGTTGCGTTCATGGTGGTTCCCCCTGTGGTGCGCTCCGCGGGGCTCGCTGCCCCGATGACCACAATGTTGCTGCTCACGGGGCCGGTTGCGGATCACCGATGAGAGGGGTCTTCAGCGGTACGACAACTCACCGACGCGGGGGAGACGACACGCCGCCCCTCACTCCCCGGAGGGAGAACCCTGCGCACCGCCGGCGACCCCCCGGGCCCCGGGCACCCCCGCCCCGGCCGTGGCCCCCGCCGCTATCAGCCCCGTCTCGTACGCGCAGATCACCGCCTGGATCCGGTCGCGCAGCCCCAGCTTCGCCAGCACGTTCCCCACGTGCGACTTCACGGTGTGTTCGCTCACCACCAGCGCCGCCGCGATCTCCGCGTTCGACATGCCCCGCCCCAGGTGCAGCAGGGTCTCCCGTTCCCGGGCCGTCAGCACCTCCAGCCGGCGCGCGGAGAGTTCCCGGGCCGCCGGGGGCCGGGCCGTGGCCGCCGTGTACTCCTCGATCAGACGCCGCGCCACCGAGGGCGCCAACAGGGACTCGCCCGCCGCCACCACCCGTACCGCGTGCACCAGGTCGTCCCGCCGGACGTCCTTCAGCAGGAACCCGCTCGCCCCCGCGTGCAGCGCCTCGTACACGTACTCGTCCGAGTCGAAGGTCGTCAGCATCACCGTCCGGCACGTGCTGCGCGCCGTGATGCTCCGGCACGCCTCGATCCCGTCCAGCACCGGCATCCTGATGTCCAGCAGCGCCACGTCCGGGGCCAGCCGTTCCACGGCCTCCACGGCCGCCGCCCCGTCCCCGACCTCCGCCACGACCTCGATGCCCTCCTGGACGTCCAGGATCATCGCGAAGCCGCTGCGCACCAGCTCCTGGTCGTCGGCCACCACCACACGGATCGTCAAGTCCCCACCTCCATCGGCGACGTTACAAGAGCGACCCGCACCACGAATCCGGTGCCGCCCGGACCCGGCCCCGACCAGGCCGTCCCGCCGTGCGCCGCCGCCCGCTCGCGGATGCCGATCAGCCCGTGCCCACCGACCGCCCCGGCCGACGTCGCCCCGCCCGGGCCCCGGCCGTCGTCCGCGACCGTCACCGTCAGCTCCGTCGGCCCGTACGCCAGCGTCACGTCCACCGAGGCGGCCCCGGCGTGCTTGACCACGTTGGTCAGCGCCTCCTGCACCACCCGGTGGACCGTCGCCTCCAGCGCCGCCGGCAGCTCGCGGACCTCGCCCGTCCGCTCGTACGACACCCTCGGCCCGCCGGCCCGCACCCGGTCCAACAGGGCGGGCAAGGCCCCGATCCCCGGCTGCGGCGCACGCGGGGCCGACTCGTCCGTGCGCAGCACGCCCAGCATGGTCCGCAGCTGCGCCATCGCGTCCCGCCCCGTCTCCGCGATGGCCTCGAAGGCGGCCTCGGCGCGGGCCGGAGCGCGGCGTACCGCCAGCGGGCCCGCCTCGGCCTGCACGATCATGATGCTGACCGCGTGCGAGAGGATGTCGTGCATCTCCCGCGCGATGCGTGCCCGCTCGCGCGCCGCGGCCTGCTCCGCCTCGATCCGGTTCGCCCGCTCCAACTGCTCCGCCCGGTCCTCGACGGCGGCCGTGTAGGCCTGACGGGTGTGCCGGGACCGGCCCAGCGCGTACGCGGAGCCGCCCACGAACAGGGTGAAGAACAACTCGCGGGCCGACCCCGTGTTCCAGTACACGGCGAGGCAGGCCGCCACCACGACGGCCGCGGACACCACCAGCCTGGTCCGTCGCGGGCAGAGGACGGCCACGGTGTAGAAGGCGATCAACGGTCCGTAGGGCAGCGGTTGCCCGGGGCCGTCCATGCCCAGGTTGTAGGCGAAGCCGACGGCGGAGATGGCCGCCAGGACCGTCACCGGAGCCCGCCGCCGCCAGATGAGCGGCAGCAGGCCGGCCGTCGTGAACGCGTACGCCGCCCAGCTCCTCGGCGACCCGCCCGGCTGCTCCGGCAGCACGAACGGCATGGAGGAGACCAGCTGCACCAGCAACATCAGCCCCAGGTCCTGCCACCGGGGATCGGCGCGGCGGACCCGCTCCGTCAGTTCGCGTATCACCCGCGCGTCAACGGCCGAGGTCGGTGCGCACGGCCGCCAGCGCGTCCAACCGGTTCGTGGTGATCGAGTCCACGCCGGCCGCCACGAGCGCCCGCATCGACCGCTTGGTGTCGGCGGTCCACGCCGACACGAGCAGCCCGTCCCGGTGCAGGGCGTCCGCCAGCTCGCGGTCGACCAGCCCGAAGCGGTAGTTGAGCCAGCGCGGTGCCACCGCGTCGATCAGCACCCGGCGCGGCGGCGACAGCGTCGTCCAGGTCAGCGCGATCTCCGCACCCGGATCGGCGGCGCGCACCGCCAGCATGGTGCCGGGACCCGCGCAGTAATACGTGCGCTCGCCCGCCCCGCATTCGCGCACCAGGCCGACGACGGCGCGTACGGCCTCCGTCGAGGCGCCGGGCAGGTCGAGCATCAACCGGCCGGCCCCGGCCGCCATCAGGGCGTCCCGCAGGGTCGGGACCCGACCTTCCGTCAGCTCCTTGAGCTGCGGGGCCGTGACGGCGTCGAGCCGTACGTCGTGGCCCCACAGCCGCTGGAGGGTGTCGTCGTGGAGCAGGACCGGTACCCCGTCACGGGTGAGCCGGACGTCGACCTCCACCGCGTCCGCCCCCCGGGCGAAGGCGGAGCGGACGGAGGCGAGGGTGTTCTCACGGAAGCGATAGGGGTCGCCGCGGTGCCCGACGGCAGTGAGGGTGCTCATGCCCCCATTCTGGTGGCAGGCGCGAGCAGTTGGGTCAGCGTGCGAGCCAAGCGGCGGTGTACGTGTCGATCTCGTCGCTCAGCTTCGCCTTGCCGGCGGCGTCCATGAACGAGGCCTCGACGGCGTTCTTCGCGAGCTGTGCCAGACCGAGCTCGTCGAGTTCCAGGAGGCGGGAGGCCACCGCGTACTCGTTGTTGAGGTCGGATCCGAACATCGGCGGGTCGTCGCTGTTGATGGTGACGAGGACGCCCGCGGCGACCATCTCCTTCACCGGGTGCGCGTCGAGGTCGGCGACGGCGCGGGTGGCGAGGTTGGAGGTCGGGCAGACCTCCAACGCGATGCGGTGCTCGGCGAGGTAGGCCAGCAGCTCCGGGTCCTGGGTGGAGGTGGTGCCGTGGCCGATGCGCTCGGCGCCCAGCTCGTGGATGGCGTCCCAGACGGTCTGCGGTCCGGTGGTCTCGCCGGCGTGCGGCACGCTGTGCAGTCCGGCGGCGCGGGCGCGGTCGAAGTACGGCTTGAACTGCGGGCGCGGGACGCCGATCTCGGGGCCGCCGAGCCCGAACGACACCAGGCCCTCGGGGCGCAGGTCGACAGCGAGGCGGGTGGTCTCGGCGGCCGCCTCCAGCCCGGCCTCGCCGGGGATGTCGAAGCACCAGCGCAGGACGACGCCGAGCTCGGTCTCGGCCGCCTTGCGGGCGTCCTCGATGGCCTCCATGAAGGCCTTCTCCTCGATGCCGCGGCGGGTGGAGGAGTACGGGGTGATGGTCAGCTCGGCGTACCGGATGTTCTGCCGAGCCATGTCACGCGCCACCTCGTACGTCAGCAGCCGTACGTCCTCCGGGGTGCGGACCAGGTCGACGACCGACAGGTAGACATCGATGAAGTGGGCGAAGTCCGTGAAGGTGAAGTAGTCGGCGAGCGCCTCGGGGTCCGTCGGGACCTTCGAATCGGGGTGGCGGGAGGCGAGTTCGGCCACGATGCGCGGGGAGGCCGAGCCGACGTGGTGGACGTGCAGTTCGGCCTTGGGCAGCCCGGCGATGAAGGGGTGCAGGTCGGGCATGGGTGCCTCCGTGTGGACGCGGGTGCGGTCAGGTCGGCTTCATCGTAGGCAGCGCCGGGGGGTGTCGGCGGCAGCGCCTAGCATGGCTGTACGAGAAGGGGGGCGCCGCGATGACCGACCACAGCCCGGAACCGAGGGACCCGTGGGCGCCGCCCGAGCAGTCGGCGGCGAACCCGGGCCGGCCGCCGGCGAACCCGGGCGGGCCGCCCGTACCGCCCGTGCCCCCGGTGCACGAGCAGGTGACGATGACCGGGATACCCGGCGCGCCCGGCCCCTCCGGGTACGCCTCTCCCGCACCGTACGAGCCGCCCCCGCCCTCCGCGTACGGCCCCGGGCCGACGCCCGCCTACGGGTACCCGGCGCAGCCGGATCCGGCGGGCCCGGCGTACCCGGCCGGGGCGGGGTACGCCTACCCCGGGTACGCGGCGCCGCCGGTCGCCGGGCCTCCCGGCCATCCGTACCCGGGCCCGCCGGGGTACGCGTACCCGCCGCAGGGGCCGCCCGCGAGCAGCGGCATGGCCGTGACCGCGCTCGTGCTCGGCATCGCCTCCGTGGTGCTCTGCGTGACCATGGTCGGCTCGATCGCCCTGGGCATAGCCGCGGTCGTCTTCGGCGCCCTGGGATGGGGGAAGGCGAGCCGCGGTCAGGCCGGTGGCGGAGGCATGGCCTTGGCAGGCGTCATCCTCGGGTCCGTGGGCATCATGCTGGGCCTCGTCATGACCCTGCTGGTCGTGTTCGACACCACCGAGGAGGGCTCCGACGGCGGCGACCCGCCCTCGGTCTCGCAGGTCCGCGAGCGCGTCTGACCGGTACGGTCCCCGTGCCGCCCGACCGCCCGCGCGGCCCTACCGCGCCCGCACGACCCGCCCGCGCGGGGCGGGGTCAGTCCGGGACGGCCGACAGCAGGGTCGGCACCATCCAGGGGCCGTCCGGCGCGCTCCGCGCGAGCGGCATCCAGGTGAGCCCGACCATCCGGGGGCACGCGCACTCCAGGTGGCCGTCCACCCCGAGCCGGGGCTCCCCGGGCGCCACCTCGACCCGGAAACAGGAGGTCCACCCCGAGGGATAGGGGGCCTCGTACGCGTACCGCACCTCCAGGGCGCGCAGGCCGGTCTCCTCGGCCACCTCCCGGCGCACGGCCGTCGCCAGGTCCTCGCCGGCCTCCACACCGCCGCCGGGCAGGGTCCAGTACTCCGGCCCGTCGTGAAGGCCGGACGGTCCCTTGCCGCGCTCGCGGACCATCAGGACGCATCCGTCCCGGATGATGACGGCGGCCACCCGCTGCCGCGCCCGCCCGCTCACGCGGTGCCTTCGCGCAGCCGCTCCCGGGCCTCCATCAGGGCGAATCCCAACAGGTTCAGCCCGCGCCAGCGCGTGGGATCCAGTGCCCGCTCGTCGTCGGCCGCGAGGCCGATGCCCCAGATCCGGTCCATCGGGCTCGCCTCGACCAGCACCCGCGTGCCGGTGCCCAGCAGGTAGGAGCGCAGGGCCGGGTCCGAGCCGAACTTGTGGACGCTGCCCTCGACGACGAGCGCGAACCGCTCCCGCGCCCACACCGCGTCGTCGAAGCCGCGCACCAGCCGCCCGGCCGCCTTCGCCTGCGCGGGGCTCCCGGCCTCCAGCGCGGCCCGCTCCGCCTCCGGGTCCGCGAACAGTCGAGCCTTGCCGGCCATCATCCAGTGCTCGGCGGTGGGATACCGGACATCACCCACAGTGAAAGCGGACGGCCACCACTGGCTCAAGCAGCTCGGCCCCAGCCGCCCGTCCGGATTCGGCCGGTGCCCCCAGAACGGCAGGTACTTGACCTTCTCACCGCGCCTGACCTGCTCGATCAACTTGTCGACCATCTCCATGCACGCGAGTCTGACAGTCACCACTGACACTTCGTACGGGATTTCGGGCGCGCCTCGACACATGGTCGACCGATTCCGTCGCGTAATCAAAAGGCAACAACGGAATCCCTTGGCGGAGGGGAACACCTCTGCCAGGATCGGCACTCAATTCGAGCTGTAGCTACGGAGAGCGTGAGAGCGTGATGGGTAACCGCTTCCAGGTTAAGGACCGCTTCGCAGACGGCGCGCAGTACATCGACGGGCAGCTCAGGTCCGGTACCTCGGGCCGTTCGCACACCGTCGTCGACCCCGCCACCGGTGAGGACGTCCTCACCTACGAACTGGCCGGCACGGCGGACGTCGACGCCGCCGTCGCCGCCGCCAAGCGCGCCTTCCCCGTGTGGTCGGGCGCCACCCCGGGGGAGCGCTCGGACGCCCTGCACCGGCTGGCCGCCGTGCTGGCCGCGCAGGCGGAGGACTTCGCCCACGCGGAGTCACTGCAGTGCGGCAAGCCGCTCAAGCTGTCCACGGAGTTCGACGTACCGGGGACCATCGACAACACCGCCTTCTTCGCGGGCGCCGCCCGCCACCTCCAGGGCCAGGCGGCCGCCGAGTACTCGGGCGACCACACCTCGTACGTACGCCGCGAGGCCATCGGCGTCATCGGCTCCATCGCACCCTGGAACTATCCGCTCCAGATGGCCGCCTGGAAGATCCTCCCGGCCATCGCCGCGGGCAACACCATCGTCCTGAAGCCCGCCGAGCTGACCCCGCTGACCTCCCTGATGTTCGCGCAGGCGGCGAAGGAGGCGGGCCTGCCCGACGGTGTGATCAACATCGTCACCGGGGCCGGACGGGACGCGGGCGAGCACCTGGTCGGCCACCCCGACGTGGTCATGACCTCCTTCACCGGATCCACCGGCGTCGGCAAGCGGGTCGCGGAGATCGCCACCGCCACCGTCAAGCGGCTCCACCTGGAGCTCGGCGGCAAGGCGCCGTTCCTCGTCTTCGACGACGCCGACCTGGAGGCCGCGGCCCACGGAGCGGTCGCCGCCTCGCTCATCAACACCGGCCAGGACTGCACCGCGGCCACCCGCGCCTATGTCCAGCGCCCGCTGCACGACGCCTTCGTCGCCCGGGTCGCCGAGCTGATGGAGACCGTCCGCCTGGGCGACCCCTTCGCGCCCGGCACCGACCTCGGCCCGCTGGTCTCGCACGCCCAGCGCGACCGGGTCGCCGCCTTCGTGGAGCGGGCCCGCGCGTACGCCACCGTCGTCACCGGCGGCGAGATCCCGGTCGGTGCACTCGCCGACGGCGCGTACTACCGGCCGACGCTGATCACCGGCGCCGCGCAGGACAGCGAGGTCGTCCAGTCCGAGATCTTCGGCCCGGTCCTGGTCGTGCTGCCGTTCGACACCGACGACGAGGGCCTCGACCTGGCCAACGACACCCCGTACGGGCTCGCCGCGTCCGCCTGGACCCGCGACCTGTACCGGGCGAACCGGGCCACCCGCGAGATGAAAGCGGGCTGCGTCTGGGTCAACGACCACATCCCGATCATCAGCGAGATGCCGCACGGAGGCTACAAGGCGAGCGGTTTCGGCAAGGACATGAGCTCGTACTCGTTCGAGGAGTACACGCAGGTCAAGCACGTGATGTATGACAACACCGCGGTCGCCGCGAAGGACTGGCACCGCACGATCTTCGGGGACCGATAGCCGATTACCGCCTGACCAGCGGCACACCCATCCCGAAAGGGCAACGCGCATGGAGCAGTTCGAGCCCGACCGTCTCTCGGCGGCGCAACTCGCCGCGATGCGACGCAGTCTGACCAGCGGGCGCGGCGCCCTGACCCGCCGCTCCCTGCTGCGCGCGTCCGGAGTCGGCGCGCTCACCCTCGGAGGCCTGTCCGCCCTCACCGCCTGCGGGATCCCGCCCGCCAAGCGGGAGGGCGACACGGCCGCGGCCTCCGACGACCGCTCGGCACAGGAGAAGGAGCTCAACTTCTCCAACTGGACCGAGTACATGGACACCAGCGACGACGAGAAGAGCCGTCCGACCCTGGGCGAGTTCACCAAGCGCACCGGAATCAAGGTCAAGTACACCGAGGACATCAACGACAACGTCGAGTTCTTCGGCAAGGTCCGCCCGCAACTGGCCGCGGGTCAGGACACCGGCCGTGACCTCATCGTCGTCACCGACTGGCTCGCCGCCCGCATCATCCGCCTCGGCTGGGCGCAGAAGCTCGACCCGGCGAACCTGCCGCACGCCTACGCCAACCTGATCCCGCAGTTCCGCGGCCCCGACTGGGACCCGGGCCGCTCCTACAGCTACCCGTGGACCGGCATCGACACCGTCATCGCCTACAACTCCAAGGCCACCGACGGCAAGACGGTCGACTCCGTCACGCAGATGCTGGACGACCCCACCCTCAAGGGCCGCGTCGGCTTCCTCACCGAGATGCGCGACAGCGTCGGCATGACCCTCCTCGACCAGGGCAAGGACCCGGCGAAGTTCACCACCGCCGACTTCGACGGGGCGATAGGCCGGCTCCAGAAGGGCGTGGACACCAAGCAGATTCGCCGCTTCACCGGCAACGACTACACCGCCGACCTCGACAAGGGCGACCTCGCCGCCTGCCTCGCCTGGGCGGGCGACGTCATCCAGCTCCAGGCCGGCAACCCGGACATCAAGTACGCCATCCCGGCCCCCGGATACATCACCTCCAGCGACAACCTGTTGGTCCCCGCCAAGGCCCGGCACAAGACCAACGCCGAGAAGCTCATCGACTTCTACTACGAGCCCACGATCGCCGCCCAGCTCGCCGCCTTCATCAGCTACGTCTGCCCGGTCGAAGGCGTCAAGGAAGAGCTCGCGAAGATCGATCCCGCGCTCGCGGACAACCCGCTGATCGTCCCGGACAAGGCGATGGCCGCCAAGGCCCACGCCTTCCGCTCCCTGACGAGCGAGGAAGAGACCGCGTACGAGGAGAAGTTCGCCAAGCTCATCGGCGCCTGACGGATCCGCCTCCCGCACGGTGCACCGCCTCCCGCACCCGTGCCTCCCGCCCCTTCCGACGAGACCACCGAAGGCCCAGGCCCATGACTGACAAGACCGCGAGCGGGGACGTCCGCCTCGCCGGTATCAGCAAGCACTACGGATCCTTCACCGCAGTGCACCCGCTGGACCTCACCATCCCCCAGGGCTCCTTCTTCGCCCTGCTCGGCGCCTCGGGCTGCGGGAAGACCACCACCCTGCGCATGATCGCCGGCCTGGAGGAGCCCTCCACCGGCACGGTCAGCCTCGGCGAACGCGAGGTCACGCACCTGCCGCCGTACAAGCGCCCGGTCAACACGGTCTTCCAGAGCTACGCGCTGTTCCCGCACCTCAACATCTTCGAGAACGTCGCGTTCGGACTGCGCCGCCGGGGCGTCAAGTCCGTCAAGAAGCAGGTCGACGACATGCTGGAGCTCGTCCAGCTCGGCCAGTTCGCGCAGCGCAAGCCCCACCAGCTCTCCGGTGGCCAGCAGCAGCGCGTCGCCGTCGGACGGGCCCTCATCAACCACCCGCAGGTCCTCCTCCTCGACGAGCCGCTCGGAGCCCTCGACCTCAAGCTGCGCCGCCAGATGCAGTTGGAGCTCAAGCGCATCCAGACCGAGGTCGGCATCACCTTCGTCCACGTCACGCACGACCAGGAGGAGGCCATGACCATGGCCGACACGGTCGCCGTGATGAACGGCGGCCGCGTCGAGCAGTTGGGCGCCCCCGCCGAGCTCTACGAGAACCCGCGGACCACCTTCGTCGCCAACTTCCTCGGCACCTCCAACCTCATCGAGGCGGAAGTGCTGGAGGCGGGTTCCGCCGACGTCACCGTCAGCTCGGCAGGCACCCGGCTCAGGCTGCCCGCCGCACGATGTTCGACCACGCCCCGCGCGGGCGGAAAACTCCTGGTCGGCGTGCGCCCGGAGAAGATCTCCCTGGTCCACGCGGACGAGGAGCACACCATCGCCGCGGGCCGCAACACCATCACCGGCCGCATAGCGGACTCCTCCTTCATAGGCGTCTCCACCCAGTACGTCATCGACAGCCCGGTCTGCCCGGAACTGGAGGTGTACGCGCAGAACATCGAACGCGACGCCCGCCTGGTCCCCGGCGCCGAAGTCGTCCTCCACTGGAACCCGGAGCACACCTTCGGACTGGACGCCGCCCAGTCCATGCTCGCGGGGACGATGGGCGACGCGGGCGTCGAGACCGCCGAGGAGAGCGCGTGAGCGCCACCACCGCGCCGACCCAGGCGCCCGCCCCGGTCGCACCGGAACCGCCGGTGCACAAGCCGTCGCTGCGCAAGCGACTGATCCCGTACTGGCTGCTGCTCCCCGGCATCCTGTGGCTGCTCGTCTTCTTCGTGCTGCCGATGGTCTACCAGGCCTCCACCTCCGTGCAGACCGGCTCCCTCGAAGAGGGCTTCGAGGTCACCTGGCACTTCCGGACGTACTGGGACGCCTTCACCGAGTACTACCCGCAGTTCCTGCGCTCCCTGCTGTACGCGGGCACCGCGACGGCGCTGTGCCTGCTGCTCGGATACCCGCTGGCCTACCTGATCGCCTTCAAGGCCGGCCGCTGGCGGGGGCTCCTGCTGGTGCTCGTCATCGCCCCGTTCTTCACCAGCTTCCTGATCCGCACCCTGGCCTGGAAGACGATCCTGGCCGACGGCGGACCCGTGGTCGCCGTCCTCAACGGCATCGGCTTCCTCGACGTCACCAGTTGGCTCGGCATGACCGAGGGGGAGCGGGTCCTCGCCACCCCGCTCGCCGTCGTCTGCGGCCTGACGTACAACTTCCTGCCGTTCATGATCCTGCCGCTGTACACCTCGCTGGAGCGCATCGACACCCGCCTCCACGAGGCCGCCGGCGACCTGTACGCCCGTCCGGCCACGGTGTTCCGCAAGGTGACCTTCCCGCTGTCGATGCCCGGCGTCGTCTCCGGGACCCTGCTGACCTTCATCCCGGCGAGCGGCGACTACGTGAACGCCGAACTGCTCGGCTCCACGGACACCCGGATGATCGGCAACGTCATCCAGTCGCAGTACCTGCGGATCCTCGACTACCCCACGGCGGCCGCGCTGTCCTTCATCCTCATGGCCATCGTGCTGATCATGGTGACCATCTACATCCGCCGAGCGGGAACGGAGGACCTGGTCTGATGAACAAGCCCCTGGCCTGGCTGCGCCGTCATCTCGTCGTCATCGCGGGACTGTGCACGCTCTCCTACCTGATCCTGCCGAACCTCGTCGTCACGCTGTTCTCCTTCAACAACCCCACCGGCCGGTTCAACTACTCCTGGCAGGAGTTCTCGCTCGACGCCTGGAAGGACCCCTGCGGGGTCGCCGACCTGTGCGGCTCCCTGGCACTGTCCCTCCAGATCGCCCTGTGGGCCACCATCGGCGCGACCGTCCTCGGCACCGCCATAGCCTTCGCGCTCGTGCGCTACCGGTTCCGGGCGCGCGGCGCGGTCAACTCGCTGATCTTCCTGCCGATGGCCATGCCGGAGATCGTGATGGCCGCCTCACTGCTCGCGCTCTTCCTGAACATGGGCATCCGCCTGGGCTTCTGGACCATCCTGATCGCCCACGTCATGTTCTGCCTGAGCTTCGTCGTCGCCGCCGTCAAGGCGCGCGTGCTGTCGATGGATCCGCGCCTGGAGGAAGCCGCCCGAGACCTCTACGCGGGCCCGGTGCAGACGTTCCTGAGGGTCACGCTGCCCATCGCGGCGCCCGGCATCGCGGCGGGAGCGCTGCTCTCCTTCGCGCTCTCGTTCGACGACTTCATCATCACCAACTTCAACTCGGGCAACACCGTCACCTTCCCCATGTTCGTGTGGGGATCGGCCCAGCGCGGCACGCCCGTGCAGATCAACGTCATCGGCACGGCGATGTTCGTCATCGCGGTGCTGGTGGTCCTCGCCGGCCAGATGGTCGGCAACCGCCGCAAGAAGGCGCAACCGAAGTAGACCCCTGTAGGGAGTTGGAAGACATGGCCCCAGTCGCCATGCGTAGTGTCGCGAACTCACTTTCCGAAGCGAAGCCCGTCTCGTACTGGCTCGACGACCCCGGCAAGCCCGCCCCACAGCCCGCCCTCACCTCCGACGAGCGCTGCGACCTGCTCGTCATCGGCGGCGGCTACAGCGGTCTGTGGACCGCGCTGCTCGCCAAGGAGCGCGACCCCGGCCGGGACGTCGTCCTGATCGAGAGCAGGGAGGCGGGCTGGGCCGCCTCCGGGCGCAACGGCGGCTTCTGTGCCGCCTCCCTCACGCACGGCTTCGCCAACGGGCTGGCCCGCTGGCCCAAGGACCTCGCCAAGTTGGAGGAGATGGGCGCCCGCAACCTCGACGCCATCGAGGAGGCCGTCGCCCGCTACGGCATCGACTGCGACTTCGAGCGCACCGGCGAGATCGACGTGGCGACCGAACCGCACCAGGTCGAGGAACTGCGCGAGCTCCACGAGGAGGCCCGCCGCCTCGGCCTCGGCGACGGCTCCGAATGGCTGGAAGGCGACGCCCTGCGGGCCGAGGTCGACTCGCCCACCTTCCTCGCCGGCCTGTGGGACCGCGACGGCGTCGCCATGCTCAACCCGGCGAAGCTGGCCTGGGGCCTCAAGCGGGCCTGCCTGGACCTCGGCGTACGGATCTACGAGAACACCCGCGGCCTGAGGATGGCACCGGCCGGGGCCGGGATGACCGTGGAGACCCCGTACGGGGTGATCCTCGCGCGCCGGGTCGCGCTCGGCACCAACATCTTCCCGTCGCTGGTCAAGCGGATCCGGCCGTTCACGGTCCCGGTGTACGACTACGCGCTGATGACCGAGCCCCTGACGGAGGAGCAGCTCGCCGCCATCGGCTGGCGCAACCGGCAGGGGCTGGGTGACAGCGCCAACCAGTTCCACTACTTCCGGATCACCCGGGACCACCGGATCCTGTGGGGCGGCTACGACGCGATCTACCCCTACCGGGGCAAGCTGGACTCCGAGTACGACCACCGCCCCGAGACCTACCTCAAGCTCGCGGAGCACTTCTTCACCGCCTTCCCGCAGCTGGAAGGGGTCAGATTCAGCCACGCCTGGGGCGGCGCCATCGACACCTGCTCGCGCTTCTCCGCCTTCTTCGGCACCGCGCACTCCGGGAAGGTCGCCTACGCGGCCGGGTACACCGGCCTGGGGGTGGGCGCCACCCGCTTCGGCGCGGACGTGATGCTCGACCTGCTGGACGGCGTCCCCACCGAACGCACCCGGCTGGAGATGGTGCGCTCCAAGCCGATGCCGTTCCCGCCGGAGCCCTTCGCCTGGACCGGGATCACCCTCACGAAGTGGTCGCTGGCCCGCGCGGACGCCAAGGGCGGGCACCGGAACCTCTGGCTCAGGACGCTGGACCGACTGGGCCTCGGGTTCGACAGCTGATCCGCCGGCGCGCCGATCCGCGGCCCCGCTGATCCGCCGGCGCGCCGATCCGCGGCCGGTCGGAGGCTTCGTCCGGTGCGGCCGGACGATCAACGGATGAGCCCACCGCCGCGCGCCGGGCGCACGCGCGATCGCCGTGTGACCCGCCTCACTACCGCGGAGTAACGCAACCCGCGTCATAATCCGTCCCGGCCCCGCTCTCTCCCGGTGAGAACCCCTCACCGCACGAGACGAACGGAGGCCGGGCGATGACGCTCGCGGGCACCAAGACGGCAGTGGAATGGCTGGTATCGGTGGCGCCGGATCCCGACGCCTGCCGCCGGGAGTGGGAGCGCAACCCCCTCGGGGTCACCCTCCTCCCGGCCGGCCGGGGCTGGGACGTGCTCATCCTCCCGGGGGAACTGGGGCTGGCCGCCCTCGACGTACTGCGCCTGCTGCCCGGCGGACCGGGCCCGGTACTGGCCGACTTCGGGGACTCCCGGGTCGGCTTCCTCGTACCCCCGGGGACGGCCTCGCGCTGGCTCGGCACCGGCGTACGGGGAGCCGGGTGCGGCACCTGGATCGTGGTCCCGTACCCCGGCCGGGCGACGGGCGGGGTCCGCTGGCTGGTGGTCCCGGACGGCAGCGGAACCCTCACCGACCCGGCCGTCCTGGAACTCGCCATGCACGAGGCGGCGGCGACCGCCGCGTCCGCCGGCGCGACCGGTCCGCGGGGGCCGGAGGGGTGGAAGCCTTGACAAGCGCATTGGTCTGGACCATCTTGGGCGCCGCTGACCCCCTCCATCACCCCACGTTCCGGAGGCAGTTGTGCGCAGAACCTGGTCCATCCTTACGGCCGCCGCCCTGGCGGCGGCCGGCTTCCTCGCCGCGGGCCCGCCGGCCGCGGCGGCGGACGCCGATCTCGTACGCAACGGCGGCTTCGAGGCCGGCCTCGACGGTTGGAGCTGCTCCGGCGGAAGCGGAGCCACCGTCACCACCCCCGTCCACAGCGGCGGTTCGGCGCTCAGGGCGACCCCGGCCGGCCAGGACAACGCCCGCTGCTCCCAGACCGTCACCGTCAAGCCCGACTCGACCTACACGCTCGCCGCCTGGGTCCAGGGCGCCTACGTCTACCTCGGGGCGACCGGAACGGGCACCACCGACACCTCGGTCTGGACCCAGAGCGCGGGCGCCTGGAAGCAGCTCACCACCGGCTTCCGCACCGGCCCCTCGACCACCTCGGTCACCGTGTACACCCACGGCTGGTACGGCCGGCCCGCCCACCACACCGACGGCGTCACCCTGATCGGCCCGGACCCCGGCGGCCCGGGCCAACCCCAGCCGCCGGCCGCCCCCACCGGCCTGACCGCGACCGCCGCCTCCGCCGGATCGGTGGCCCTCACCTGGGCCCCGGTCACCGGAGCGACCTCCTACCGGATCCACCGCGCGGGCGCCGACCCGCAGACCGCCGCCGGCACCTCGGCCACGGTCACCGGGCTCGCCCCCGCCACCACGCACACCTTCCAGGTCAGCGCCGTGAACGCGGCGGGCGAATCCCCGCGCAGCGCCCCGGCCTCCGCCACCACGCCCCCCGACGGCGGCGGCCCGGGCGGCCCCGGCCTTCCCGCGCACGCCCTCGTCGGCTACCTCCACGCAAGCTTCGCCAACGGATCGGGCTACGTACGCATGGCCGACGTCCCCGCCTCCTGGGACGTCATCAACCTCGCCTTCGGTGAACCGACCTCCGTCACCTCGGGGGACATCCGCTTCCGGCTCTGCCCGGTCGCCGAGTGCCCGAACGTCGAGTCCCCGGCCGAGTTCAAGGCCGCCATCAAGGCCAAGCAGGCCGCGGGCAAGAAGGTCCTGATCTCGATCGGCGGCCAGAACGGCCAGGTCCAGCTCGCCACCCCTGCCGCCCGCGACGCCTTCGTCACGTCCGTCGGCAAGATCATCGACGAGTACGGCCTCGACGGCCTCGACATCGACTTCGAGGGCCACTCCCTCTCCCTCGCCACCGGCGACACCGACTTCCGCGCCCCCACCACCCCGGTGATCGTCAACCTGATCGCCGCGGTGAAGACCCTCAAGGCCAAGTACGGCCCCGACTTCGTCCTGACCATGGCCCCCGAGACGTTCTTCGTCCAACTCGGCCACCAGTTCTACGGCTCCGGCCCCTGGGGCGGCCAGGACCCGCGCGCCGGCGCCTACCTCCCCGTCATCCACGCCCTGCGCGACGACCTGACCCTCCTCCACGTCCAGGACTACAACTCCGGACCGATCATGGGCCTCGACAACCAGTACCACTCCATGGGCGGCGCCGACTTCCACATCGCCATGAACGACATGCTGCTCACCGGTTTCCCCGTCGCCGGCAACACCGCCCGCGTCTTCCCGCCCCTGCGGCCCGACCAGGTCGCCATCGGCCTCCCGGCGACCACGAACGCGGGCAACGGCCACACCTCCCCGGCGGAGGTGACCAAGGCGCTGGACTGCCTCATGAAGAAGCAGAACTGCGGCGGCTATCAGACCCACGGCACCTGGCCGGCTCTGCGGGGCCTGATGACCTGGTCCATCAACTGGGACCGCTTCGGCGGCTGGGAGTTCAGCCGCAACTTCGACTCCTACTTCGGCGGCTGACCCGGTCGGCCGGCCCCTCGCGGCGGCCGGCCGTACGCCACCGCCCGGTGGACGCACACGAGGAGCGGGGCGCACAGGAGGAGGCTGGCCAGGACGTCCAGGGGCCAGTGGAAACCGCGCAGGATCAGGCCCGTCGCGGTCAGGGCGGTCAGGACGGCCGCGAGGGGCAGGGGCCAGTGGCGGCGTGCGTACGGGGAGACGAGCAGGGCCGCGCCCGCGTAGGCCGTCAGGGCGGTGGCCGTGTGGCCCGAGGGAAAGTAGCCGGCCGCCCAGGGCTCCAGCGGGCCCGGCCGGGCGGTCCACTCCTTGAGGGGGATGACGAGCGCCGGCACCAGGGCCATCGCCACGGCGGCCGCGAGCGGCCCGCGGCGGTCCCCGCGGTACAGGGCGTACGCGATCGCGACGAGGAGGACGGGCAGGGCGACGGGCATGTTGCCGATGTCCGCGAGGGCTTCGGTGACCGCGTCGGGGACCGCGCGGACGAGCGCGCGGCTCAGCGCCCGATCAGGGGTCAGCAGCGGCCCGGTCACCAGGACCTGCCAGGTGATCAGGGCGAAGAGGAGGGGGCAGAGGCCCACGAGGAGGAGAATGGCCGGCCGTCCCGGAACAGGGGGGATGGTTCCGGGACGGCCGCCCGGATCGGGTTGCCGCGCGCCCCGGGGGGTTTGGGGCGGACGGCCGTCCGATCGGTGAGGAGTGTGCGCGAACGCATGCCCAGTACGGCGCTGGGGAAGCCCGGTACTGGTGTCGTCCTCGGTTTCCCGCGAACGGTCTGTCTCACTCATCTGCAGAAACCGTACGCCAACGGAAGGGGGGCCGACAGCGGGAACGCGCTCCCGTCATCGGCCCCGCACAGCTTCTTCACAGTGCCCGACGGTTACCGCCGGTAGGGTCGGGATGTTGCGACCGGACGTTCTAGCCGTTCGATCAGGTGCCCGTGGATCAGATGCCCGCGAACGCGGTCTCCAGGATGTCCAGGCCCTCGTTCAGCAGGTCCTCGCCGATGACGATCGGCGGGAGGAAACGGAGCACGTTGCCGTAGGTGCCGCAGGTGAGGATGAGCAGGCCCTCGGCGTGGCAGGCCTTGGCGAGCGCGCCGGCCGCCTCCGGGTTCGGGGTCTTGGACGCGGGGTCCTTGACCAGCTCGATCGCGATCATGGCGCCGCGGCCGCGGATGTCGCCGATGATGTCGTACTTCTCCTGCATGGCCGTCAGGCGGGACTTCATGATGGACTCGATCTTCTTCGCCGCGGCGTTGAGGTCGAGCTCCTTCATGGTCTCGATCGAGCCGAGCGCGCCCGCGCACGCCACCGGGTTGCCGCCGTAGGTGCCGCCCAGACCGCCGCCGTGGACGGAGTCCATCATCTCGGCGCGGCCCGTCACGGCGGCGAGCGGCAGGCCGCCCGCGATGCCCTTGGCGGTGGTGATCAGGTCGGGGACGATGCCCTCGTCCTCGCACGCGAACCACTGGCCGGTGCGGCAGAAGCCGGACTGGATCTCGTCGGCGACGAAGACGATGCCGTTGTCGTTGGCGAACTTCACGATCGCCGGCAGGAAGCCCTTGGCCGGCTCGATGAAGCCGCCCTCGCCGAGGACCGGCTCGATGATGATCGCGGCGACGTTGTCGGCGCCGATCTGCTTGCTGATCTGGTCGATCGCCTGGGCGGCGGCCTCGGGGCCGCAGTTCTCGGCACCGGTGGGCCAGCGGTAGCCGTAGGCGACCGGGACGCGGTAGACCTCGGGGGCGAACGGACCGAAGCCCTGCTTGTACGGCATGTTCTTCGAGGTCAGCGCCATCGTCAGGTTCGTACGGCCGTGGTAGCCGTGGTCGAAGACGACGACCGCCTGGCGCTTGGTGTGCGAACGGGCGATCTTGACGGCGTTCTCGACGGCCTCGGCGCCGGAGTTGAACAGCGCCGACTTCTTCGCGTGGTCACCCGGGGTCAGCTCGGCGAGGGCCTCGCAGACCTCGACGTAGCCCTCGTACGGCGTGACCATGAAACAGGTGTGCGTGAAGTCCGCGAGCTGCGCGGAGGCGCGGCGCACGACGGCCTCGGCGGACGCGCCGACCGAGGTCACAGCGATGCCGGAACCGAAGTCGATCAGGCGGTTGCCGTCGACGTCCTCGATGATCCCGCCGCCCGCGCGGGCCGTGAACACGGGCAGCACGGAGCCCACGCCGCCGGCCACCGTCGAAAGGCGGCGGGCCTGCAGCTCCTGCGACTTGGGGCCGGGGATCGCGGTGACGATGCGGCGCTCCTGCGGGACAGCGGTCATAGGGGGCTCCTGGGGGGTGTTTTCGGACGCACTTGTGTCTTTGTCCGCAGGTTAGGTCCGGGAGAGGGGGTAAGGCATGCTCCGTTCGGGAGTGGTGCCGGCGTGTCCTTGTCCGCGACGGCCATAGGACGCGACCCGCCGGTGTCTCGTGGATCGTGCCCGGCCACGGGCCGAAGGCCCCGGCCGGGCACTAGATTGAGCGCCGCAGCGCAGCGCACGGCACGGGTAGGGGGCAGGGGTTCATGGACACCGACGGTGCGTACGACGGACAGGCGACCCGGGCGGGGCAGGTGCCCCGGCCGGCTGGGGCGCCGGCTGGGGCACCGCCGATGCCGACGAGGCCGCCGGGGGCCGGTGCGGCTTCGCCCTTGGCCGACTGGCTCCGAACGCCGAGGCCCTTGGCTGAGCCGGGGATCTGGCGGCCGGGTCACCAGCCCCGCCAAAGAGTCCAGGAGGAACCCGCCGCCGACCGCGCGCTGCTGAGCGGAGCGGTCATCTCGTTTCTGGCGTGTGTGCTCATCTGGTCGCTGTTGAGCAATAACTACATCCCCTACACGGACCTGCCCCTCAAGCTCTTCACTCCCCGGGACTGGTGGGAGCTGCGGGGTGCTCCGGTGGACGGGCGTGGTGTCGCCGCGCTGCAGGCGTACATGACGCTGGTGACGGTGTTGTTGGTGGTGTGGTTCAGCCGTCTCGGGTCCTGGCGCCTGGCCTTCGTCCGGTTGGTCGCGGCGCGCGGACGCCGGGCCAGGGTCGTGGGGGCGACTGCGGGGGCCCTGTTTGTGCTGTTGCTCATCTGGACGAGGACGCTGCCGCTGCTCGGTCTCGTCGCGGATCATCTGCCGTACCAGGACATGAGCGCGGGAATGGTCACCCTGGTGGGCAACTTGTCCTACCTCGTGGTCTCAGCGCCGATCATCGTGTATTTCCTCCGGCTTGCCCGCGGGCCCATGCCGCTCGGACCGGATACCGCGCCCCCCGTGGCGGTACCGGCGGACCCTTCTGGTGACCCCGTCGCCTGGCCCGAGGTTCGGGAAGCCGGGTTGGGGGACGTTGCCGATCGGCTTCGGGGGGAGGTCGTCGGTGGGCGGATGAACGACGTCGACTACGTGCGGATCCGGCGGGCCTGGGAGTCCGTGCGGGTCGAGCCCTCGCGGCGGCAGGCGTTCGCGGAGGCCGTGCGGGACAAGGGGGCCGCCGCCTGCGTGCACCCGTCCGGGGCCCGGGACCTGCCGGCGCGGGCCGCTCGGCACGACCTGCTGGCCCGGCAGGTGCTGCTCGGGACCGTCGAGGACGGCGAGCGCAACCCCTACGCCCGACGCGGTACCTCCCTCGCCCTCGACCCCGGTGTGCTCGGCACCTCCCTCCTCGCCGTCGGCCCCTCCGGCAGCGGCAAGACCTCCCGGCTCGTGCGACCGGTCGTCGAGAGCCTCGCCCTGCAGGCGCTGGCCGGGCAGGTCGCCGTCGTCGCCGTCGGCGCGGCCGGGGCGCGGCTCGGGCCGGACGCGGCGTACGACGTCGTCGTCCGCGTCGGGGATCCCGCTTCCCTCTACGACCTCGACCTCTACGGCGGCGCCGTCGACCCCGACGAGGCCGCCACCCTGCTCGCCGAGGCCTTCGTCGGGGACGTCCCCGGCGTCGACGTGCGCCGTTCCGCCACCGCGCTCGCGCAGCTGCTCGGGCCGTTCCACGCCGCCCACGGCCGGTTCCCCGCCGTGCCCGAGCTGCGCGAGCTGCTCGACGGGTTGCCGCCCGCCCTCGCCGCGCTCCGGCGGGCGCTGGAGGACGCCGACGGCGCCGGGCGGCACGCCATGCTCCGCGAGCTCGACGCCCGGACCCGCCAGCACGGGGCCCACGGCGACCCCGGCCCGGCTCTCGCGGACCGGCTCGCCCTCCTCGACCGGCCCGCGTTCGCCGGGTTCTTCGATACCGGCGGCCAGGGCCGGCCGTTCTCGATGCGCGCCCTGGAACACCCGATCCGGGTCCGCGTCGACCTTCCCGAGCGCGGCCACGCCGACGCCTCGCGGATGCTGTCCCGGCTGCTCCTCGCCCAGTTCAACGCGGCCGCCGCGGCCCGTGGCGACCGCTCGCTCTTCGCCTTCCTCGCCCTCGACGACGCCTCGCACACCCTGGCTCCCGAGACCGTGCGCGGCGTGCAGCGGCTGCGGTCCGCGAACGCCGGGGTGCTGCTGACCCTGCGCACCCTGGATGACGTACCGGAGGGCCTGCGCACCCCGCTGCTCGGCGCGGTCGGCTGCCGGATGGCCTTCTCCGGGGTCACCACCTGGGACGGCAAGCGCTTCGCCGAGGCCTGGGGCACCGAGTGGGTCGAGACCCGCGACGTCACGCACCGGACGGTCTTCGCCGACCAGCCGCTGACCCGGGCCATCCACGCCTTCCGCAAGCTCGTCACGGGCAAGGCGGTCACCACGGACGCGGTGACCGTGCGCCAGGTGGAGCGGGAGCGCTGGTCGGCCTCCGACCTCGCGCACGCCGTACCGCCCGGCTGCGCGGTGCTGTCGCTGACCTCCGTACGGGGGGAACGGGCCGCTCCGCTGCTTCTGCGGCTGGCCGGGAAGGGCTGAGCGAACCCGTACGGGGTGGCAGAATCGAGAGAGTCGTTCATACGACACGGCGAAAACCCCGATACCCGTCACCCGTCCTCCCGCGTAAGGCACCTGGTACCCGATGCCGCTCACCCTCGCCTCGCTCGTCCAGCACTCGGCGCTCAAGCTCAGCGTCCGGGCCGGTGAGACCCGCCTCGACACGCCCGTGCGCTGGGCCCACGTCAGTGAGCTGGCCGACCCGGTCCCCTACATGGAGGGTGGCGAGCTGCTGCTGGTCACCGCCATGAAGTTGGACGCGGACGATCCCGAGGAGATGCGCCGCTACGTGCGCCGGCTCGCGGCCGCCGGCGTCGTCGGCATCGGCTTCGCCGTCGGGGTGAACTACGACGCCGTCCCCGACGCGCTCGTCGAGGCCGCCCGGGAGGAGGACCTGCCGCTGCTGGAGGTGCCGAGGCGGACCCCGTTCCTGGCCATCAGCAAGGCCGTCTCCGCCGCCCTCGCCGCCGACCAGTACCGGGCCGTGACCGCCGGCTTCGAGGCGCAGCGCGAACTGACGCGGGCCGCCCTGTCCGCCGACGGGCCCGCCGAGCTGCTGTCGAAGCTCGCCGCGCACGTCCACGGCTGGGCCGCGCTCTACGACACCTCCGGCGCGGTCGTCGCCGCCGCGCCCGACTGGGCCGCGCGCCGCGCCGCCCGGAGATAGGCATAGCGTCGTGTTTGGTAAAAGTGTTTCAAC
>NZ_JANFAK020000057.1 GCF_024721315.2 Streptomyces sp. Isolate_45 | reverse complement strand
TCGGCGCAGGCACCGACATCCCCATCGGCACCCCCATCGCCGGCCGCACCGACGACGCCACCGACCACCTCATCGGCTTCTTCGTCAACACCCTCGTCCTGCGCACCGACACCAGCGGCAACCCCACCTTCACCCAACTCCTCACCCGCGTCCGCGAAACCGACCTCACCGCATACGCCCACCAAGACCTCCCCTTCGAACGACTCGTGGAAGCCCTCAACCCCACCCGCACCCTCTCCCACCACCCCCTCTTCCAGACGATGCTGACGTTGCACAACACCGAAGGGGCACAGGCGCGTTCGGAGGTGCCGCGGTTCGCCGGGCTCAGTGCTCGGGTGGAGGGTTCGGAGGGGGCCTCGGCTCGCTTCGACCTGTCGTTCGCGCTGGCCGAGCGGTTCGGTGCGGACGGTGGCTGCGAGGGCATGGCGGGCAGCGTCACGTACAGCACGGACCTGTTCGACCGGGAGACCGTGCAGGGGATCGCGGACCGGCTGGTGCAGGTCATCAGTACCGGTGTGGCCCACCCCAACCGGCCGATCGGGCAGTTGGAGATCCTCAGCCCGACGGAGCGGCAGTCGCTCCGCGAGTGGAGCGGCACGGCCGGGCCGGCGCCCGAAGGTTCCGTGTCCCGGCTGGTCGAGCGGCAGGCCGCGCTGACCCCGGACGCGCCGGCGCTGGTCTTCGCCGGCGTTGCCCTGTCGTACGCGGAACTCAACGCGCGCGCCAACCGGCTCGCCCGGCACCTCGTCGAGCGGGGCGCGGCCCCGGGCCGGTTCGTGGCGGTGGCGTTGCCGCGTTCCGCCGACCTGGTCGTGACGCTGCTGGCGGTCCTCAAGTCGGGTGCCGCTTACCTGCCGCTCGACCCCGGTTATCCGGCGGACCGCATCGCGTACATGCTCGACGACGCGGCTCCGGCGCTCACCGTCACCGAGCCGGTCACCGTGGACGAGCTGGCGGCGTACGGGGGCACCGACCTCGCGGACGCGGAGCTGCGGACGCGGGTCCTGGGCGCGCACCCCGCGTACGCCATCTACACGTCGGGGTCCACGGGCCGCCCCAAGGGCGTCGTGGTTCCCCGGGCCGCGTTGGGCGCGTTCCTCGACTCGGTGGGGCGGCGCTTCGCGCCGGGCGTCGGGGACCGGCTGCTGGCGGTCACGACGGTCGGCTTCGACATCGCCGGGTTGGAGCTCTTCCTGCCCCTGCTGCACGGTGCGGCGGTGGTCCTCGCGGACGAGGAGACGTCCAAGGATCCGGCGGCGCTGCTGCGGACGGTCGTGGAGTCCCGGATCACGTTGCTCCAGGCGACGCCCAGTCTGTGGCAGGGGCTGGTGGCCGCGGACCGCGGTGAGCTGGCCGGGGTCCACGTGCTGGTGGGCGGTGAGGCGCTGCCGACCGAGCTGGCCCGGACGCTGGGCGGGCGGGCGCGTTCGGTGACCAACCTGTACGGGCCGACGGAGGCGACGATCTGGGCGACGGCCGCCGAGGTGTCGCGGCCGGGTCCCGCCGGGCCGGTCATCGGGCGGCCGTTGGCGAACACGTCGGCGTACGTGCTGGACTCGGCGCTGCGCCTGGTGCCCGTGGGGGTGCCGGGCGAGCTGTACCTGGCGGGCGCGCAGTTGGCGGAGGGGTACCACCTGCGTCCCGGGCTGACGTCCGAGCGGTTCGCCGCGGACCCGTACGGGGCGCCCGGTGCGCGGATGTACCGCACCGGGGACCTGGTGCGGCGGGAGCGGGACGGCGCTCTGCGCTACCTGAGCCGTGTCGACCAGCAGGTGAAGCTGCGCGGGTTCCGCATCGAGCTGGGTGAGGTCGAGTCGGAGCTGGTGCGGCACCCGGGGGTCGCGGAGGCGGCGGTCCTGGTCCGTGAGGACCGGCCGGGTGACCAGCGGCTGGTCGGGTACGTCGTCGCGGACGGGCCGGAGCCCGCCGCGGCGGCGTTGCGGGACCGGCTGCGGAGCCGGTTGCCGGAGTTCATGGTGCCGACGGCGCTGGTGTTCCTCGACCGGCTGCCGCTGACGCCGAACGGGAAGCTGGACCGGGCGGCGCTGCCCGCGCCGGACCAGGCCGCCGGGTCGGTCGGGCGGGGGCCGCGCGATCCGCGCGAGGAGATCCTCTGCTCGCTGTTCTGCGAGGTCCTGGGTCGGACGCGGGTCGGTATCGACGACAGTTTCTTCGACCTGGGCGGGCACTCGCTGCTCGCGAGCCGGCTGGTCAGCCGGATCAGGACGGCGCTGGGCGCCGAGTTGTCCGTGCGGCAGTTCTTCGAGACGCCGACGGTGGCCGGGTTGTCGGGTGCGCTCGACGCGGCGTCCGGTGCGCGGGCGCCGTTGGTGGCGCGGCCGCGGCCGGAGCGCGTTCCGCTGTCGCCGTCGCAGCAGCGGCTGTGGTTCCTGGGGCAGTTCGAGGGTCCGTCGGCGACGTACAACCTGCCGACCGCCCTGCGGTTGACCGGTGTCCTGGACCGGGAGGCCCTGGAGCTGGCGGTCGACGACGTGGTGGCGCGGCACGAGAGCCTGCGGACCGTCTTCGCGGACGACGAGCGGGGTTCGCACCAGATCGTGCTGCCCGCCGACCTGGTCCGTCGGCCGCTGCGGGTCACGGACGTGACGGCAGGGGAGCTGGAGGAGCGGCTGGCGGAGGCGACGGGTCACATCTTCGACCTGACGGGCGAGATCCCGTTCCTGGCGCGGTTGTTCCGGCTGTCCGACACGGAACACGTGCTGCTGTTGCTCATCCACCACATCGCCGGTGACGGCTGGTCGATGGCGCCGCTGGCCCGTGACCTCACCTCGGCGTACGCGGCGCGCGGCGCGGGCGCGGCCCCCGTGTGGGAGCCGCTGCCCGTCCAGTACGCCGACTACGCGCTGTGGCAGCACGAGCTGCTCGGCGACGAGGCGGACCCGGACAGCACCGCCGGCGTTCAGCTGGCCTACTGGAAGGAGGCCCTGGCCGGGCTGCCCGAACAGTTGGAGCTGCCCACGGACCGGCCGCGTCCCGCCACGGCCGGCTACTCCGGCGACCGCATCCCGTTCACCGTTCCGGCGGCGTTGCACGCACGGCTGGTGGAGCTGGCGCGGGCGGCGCACGCGAGTCCGTTCATGGTCGCCCAGGCGGCGTTCGCGACGCTGCTGACCCGTCTGGGCGCGGGTGAGGACGTCCCCATCGGGACGGCGGTGGCCGGTCGTACGGACGAGGCGACGGAGAACCTCATCGGGTTCTTCGTCAACACGTTGGTCCTGCGGACCGACACGAGCGGGAACCCCAGCTTCCGTGAGCTGCTGAACCGGGTCCGTACCGCCGATCTGGCCGCCTACGCGCACCAGGACGTGCCGTTCGAGCGGCTGGTGGAGGCGATCAACCCGACGCGCAGCCTCTCCCACCACCCGCTCTACCAGGTGATGATCACCTTCAACAACACGGCGGACCCGGTCCGCGAGGAGGACCGCGGTCGCGGTGCCACGTCGGGTGGTGACGTCCTGCGGGACGCGACGCGGCTGGCCGCGCGGACGGGCGTCGCGAAGTTCGACCTGTCGCTGACCCTCGGGGAGAGCCACGACGCGTCGGGGCTGCCTGCGGGGATGCGGGGTTCGCTGGAGTACCGGACGGAGCTGTTCGACCGGGAGACCGTCGAGTCGATCATTTCGCGGCTGCTGGGCGTGCTCGGTTCGGTGACGGCGGATCCGGACCTGCCGATCGGCGGGATCGGTCTGCTGGATCCGGTGGAGCGCCGGCAGGTGCTGGAGGAGTGGAACGACACCGCCCGTCCCCAGCGGGAGGCGACCCTTCCCGAGCTGTTCGAGGAGCAGGTGGCGCGGACTCCGCTGCGGCCGGCGCTGTCGGCGGACGGGACGACCCTCACGTACGAGGAGCTGAACGCGCGCGCCAACCGGCTGGCCCGGCTGCTCGTCGAGTCGGGGGCGGGGCCGGAGCGGATCGTGGCGCTCTGCCTGCCGCCGTCGGTGGACATGGGGGTGGCGGTCCTCGCGGTGCTGAAGAGCGGCGCGGCGTACCTGCCCGTCGATCCTTCCGCGCCTCCGGAGCGGGTCGCCGTGATGGTGGACGACGCCCGGCCGGTCTGCGTGCTCACGGCGGGACGGCTCCCAGAGGGGCTGTTCCCGGACGGGTTGCCCCGGCTGGCGTTGGACGGTCCGCGGGTGCGCGCCGAGGTCGCGGGGCGGCCCGCCCACGATCTGGGTGACGCGGACCGGACGGGTCCGTTGTCGCCGTGGCACGCGGCGTACGTCATCTACACGTCCGGGTCGACGGGCCGCCCCAAGGGGGTGGTCGTGGAGCACCAGCCCGCGGTCAACTACCTGGCGGTGTCGACCGAGTTGTATCCGGGGGTGAGCGGGCACGCGCTGCTGCATTCGCCGCTGTCGTTCGACCTGACCGTGACCGGGCTGTTCGCGCCGCTGCTGAGCGGCGGCTGCGTCCACCTCGCGGACCTGGAGGAGCTGCACGAGCGGCACCTGGCGGGCGAGGTGCCCGCGGGCCTGCCGCAGATCACCTTCCTGAAGGCGACGCCGAGCCACCTGCCGCTGATCACCGAACTGCCCGGGGTGTACGCGCCGCTGGGTGATCTGGTGCTGGGCGGGGAGTCGCTGACGGGGCGGGCGGTGCGCACGGCGTTGGAGGCGCACCCGGGCATGACCGTGCTCAACGAGTACGGGCCGACGGAGACCATCGTCGGCTGCACGACCTGGCGGGTGGGTTCCCCGGAGGACCTTCAGGACGGGGTCCTCACCATCGGTCGGCCGTTCCCCAACACCCGGATGCTGGTCCTGGACCAGTTCCTCCAGCCCGTGCCGGCGGGCGTGCCCGGTGAGCTGTACGTCTCCGGGGTGCAGTTGGCGCGCGGCTATCTGGCCCGGCCGGGGCTCAGTGCCTCCCGGTTCGTGGCGAACCCCTTCGAGGGGCCCGGTGAGCGGATGTACCGCACGGGTGACATCGTCCGCTGGAACCGGCGGGGTGACCTGGAGTTCATCAGCCGGGTCGACGACCAGGTGAAGATCCGCGGGTTCCGGGTGGAGCTCGGCGAGGTCGAGTCCACCCTGGCGCGGCACCCCGGGGTGTCGGAGGCGGTGGCCGTGGTCCGCGAGGACCGGCCGGGTGACCGGCGCCTGGTGGCCTACCTGGTGGCCGCCGAGGGCGCCGGCGGGCTCGCGGACCCGGAGGAGCTGCGGGTCTTCGTACGGGACGCGCTGCCGGACTACATGGTGCCGTCGGCGTTCGTCACGCTGGACGTGCTGCCGCTGACGGGCAACGGGAAGCTCGACCGCAAGGCGCTGCCCGCGCCCGACTACGGGCAGCGTTCCACGGGCCGGGCGGCGGGCACCGCCGTCGAGGAGCTGCTGTGCCGGCTGTTCGCCGAGGCCCTCGGGTTGGAGTCCGTCGGCGTCGACGACGGCTTCTTCGACCTGGGCGGCGACAGCATCCTGTCCATCCAGCTCGTCAGCCGCGCCCGCGGGCAGGGTCTGACGATCTCCGTCCGGGACGTCTTCGAGCACCAGAGCGTCGGCCGGCTCGCCGAGTCCCTGGAGCGGGCGGACGGGGCGGGCACGGAAGGGGCGGCGGCCGAGGTGTACGGGCCGACCGGGCCCGTCCCGATGACGCCGATCATGGGCTGGTTGAAGGAGCTCGGCGGTCCGGTGGCTCCGTTCAACCAGTCGGTGGTGGTGTCGGTGCCCGCCGGCCTCGACGAGGACCGGCTGCGGGGCGCCCTGCGGACCCTCCTCGACCACCACGACGCCCTGCGCCTGCGGGTGGCCCCGGACTGGACGATGTCCATCCCGGAGCGGGGTGTTCCGGCGGTGGAGTCCCTGTTCACCCGCCACCGCGCCCCCGACCTCGACGAGGCCGCGCTGCGGACGACGGTCACCGATCTGGCGGCCGCCGCCCGCGACCGGCTCGACCCCGGGAGCGGCCGCATGCTGGAGGCCTGCTGGCTCGACCGCGGTCCGCGGACCGACGGACTGCTCGTCCTGGTCGCGCACCACCTGGTCGTCGACGCCGTGAGCTGGAGGTTCCTCGTACCCGATCTGGCCGCGGCCCACGACGGCCGGCCGCTCACCGAGGGCGGTACCGGCTGGCGGCAGTGGGCCGAGACGCTGCGCGGTCTCGCGGAGCGGCCCTCGACGGAGGCGGAGGCGGACCACTGGCTCCGTACCCTCGACCACACGGCCGCCCTCACGATCGACCCGGTCCGTGACACGCACGCCGGGTCGGGCCAGGTCACCCTGGACCTCGACGCGGACACCACCGAGGCGCTCCTCACCTGGGTGCCGGGCGTCTACCACGCCGAGATCAACGACGTGCTGCTGACCGCGTTCGCCCTGGCGGTCGCCGACTGGCGGCGCACCCGGGGCGAGGACCCGGGGGCGCCGGTCGTCGTCGACCTCGAAAGCCACGGCCGGCACGAGCACCTGGCGGCCGGCGCCGACCTCACCCGCACCGCCGGCTGGTTCACCTCGATGCACCCGGTGCGGCTGAGCCCGCGGGTCGGCGGGGACTGGGCGCAGGTGTGGGACGGCGGCCCGGCGGCGGGCCGCGCCCTCAAGCAGGTCAAGGAGCAGCTGCGCGAGGTCCCCGGCGACGGGGTGGGCCACGGCCTGCTCCGGTACGTCAACCCCCGGACCCGGGAACGGTTCTCGCGCCTGCCGTCCCCCGAGTACGGGTTCAACTACCTGGGGCGGTTCACCGGCGGCCGTGACGCCCGGGAGGGCGGGGCGGCGCCCGCGTGGAGCGTGGTGGGCCGGGGCGTGGCCGGGCAGCACCCGGACACCGTCCTCGGGCACCCGGTCGAGCTGGTCGCGGGCGCCCACGACACCGGGCAGGGGCCGCGGCTGCACAGCGTGTGGACGTACGCGGCGGGCGTGCTGACCGAGGACGCGGTCCGCGGGCTCGGCGAAGGCTGGTTCAGGGCATTGAAGGCGCTGGTGGAGCACGCCCGTCGGCCGGAGGCCAGTGGCCTGACGCCCTCGGACGTGTCCCTCACCTCGCTCAGCGCGGACGACATCTCACGGCTCGAAAGCGAATGGGGTTCCCTCTGATGGCCAAGTCAGGTCTGGAAGACATTCTTCCGCTCTCTCCGCTCCAGGAGGGAATGCTGTTCCACAACCTCTTCGACGCCGATGAGTTGGACGCCTACAACGTCCAGGTCTTCATCGAGCTCGAAGGCCGGGTCGACGCGCACCGGCTGCGCGGCGCCACCACGGCGATGCTGCGGCGACACTCGAACCTGCGCGCCGCCTTCCGGCACGAGGGCCTCAAGCGTCCGGTGCAGCTGATCCCCCGCGAGGTGGTCGTGCCGTGGCGTGAGGAGGACCTGAGCGCGCTGCCGGAGGACCGGCGGGAGGCCGCGGCGGAGGCACTCGCCGACGAGGACCGCTGGACCCGGTTCGACCTGGGCAAGCCGCCGTTGATCCGGTTCACGCTGATCGGGCTGGGCGGGGGCCGCCACCGGCTGGTGATGACGAACCACCACATCCTGCTCGACGGCTGGTCGATGCCGGTGCTGCTGCGCGAACTCCTCACGCTGTACACGGTGCACGGTGACGTCACCGCGCTGCCGCGGGTTCGCCCGTACCGCGAGTACCTCACCTGGCTCGACTCCCGCGACCGGGGCGCGGCCGAGGCCACCTGGACGGAGGCCTTCGAAGGCTTCGGCGCCCCGACCATCGTGGCACCGGACCGGGGGGCGCTCACCGCGGCCCCGGAGCGGATCCACTTCGTGGAGGACGAGGCGTTCACCGCCGCGCTGACCCGGTTCGCCCGGTCCACCGGGGTGACCGTGAACACCACGATCCAGAGCGCCTGGGGCCTGGCCCTGGCCCACATGACGGGCCGCGGCGACGTGGTGTTCGGTGTGACGGTCAGTGGCAGGCCGCCGGAGCTGCCCGGGATCGACACGATGGTCGGTCTGTTCATGAACACGCTGCCGCTGCGCGTGCGGCTGCGGCCGGCGGAGCCGCTCGCGGAACTGCTGCGCCGGGTGCAGCGCGAACAGGCCCGGCTGATCGACCACCAGTGGGTCGGGCTCGCGGACATCCAGCGCTGGGCAGGCTCCGGTGAGCTGTTCGACACCGCGATGGTCTTCGAGAACTACCCGCTGAACTCCAGCCGGGGCCGGCCGCCGGGCACGGACACCGCCACGGACCTCCCCACCGTCCTGAAGATCCACTCCCGTGACCAGATGCACTACCCCCTGGGACTGCTGGCCCTGCCCCGGGACAACATGCTCCGCTTCTCGCTGGGTTACCTGCCGGACCTGTTCACCGCCGAGCGGGTCGACGAGGTGATCGCCGTGTTCCGGCGCGCCCTGCGGGCCATGGTCGAGCAGCCGCAGGTGCCGGTGGGCGCCGTCCGGCTGCTCGACCCGGCCGTACGGCGCACGGTCCTGGAGGAGTGGAGCGGCTCCGACTACGAGCGGGCCCCGGAGCTGTTCACGGACCTGTTCGAGGAGCAGGTGGCGCGCACCCCGCACGCCCCGGCCCTGATCGCGCCCGACGACACCCTCTCGTACGCGGACCTCAACGCCCGCGCCAACCGGCTGGCGCGGCGCCTGGTCCAGCTCGGCGTCGGCCCGGAACGCCTCGTCGCGATCGCCGCGCCGCGCTGCGCCGACCTCGTCGTCGGCATGCTCGCCGTCCTCAAGGCCGGCGGCGCCTACGTGCCCGTCGACCCGGCCTACCCGGCCGACCGGATCCGGCACATGATCGAGGACTCCGATCCGGTGCTCGTGCTCACCACCGCCGAGGTGGACGCACAGCTGGGCCGGGAGAGCGGCGCCCCGCTGACGTTCGTCATGGACGATCCGATGCTGCCCGGGACGCTGCGGGAGCACTCCGCCGCCGACCTCCGCGACCCGGAGCGCGCCGCGCCGCCGGCCCCGCACCACCCGGCGTACGTCATCTACACCTCGGGCTCCACGGGCCGCCCCAAGGGCGTGCTCGTCGAGCACCGGGCCCTGTCGGCGTTCGTCAGGCACTGCCGGGAGACCCAGGCACCGGACGTGTCGGGGCTGTCCGTGATGCAGGCCTCGGCGTCCTTCGACCAGAGCGTCGGCTCGCTGCACGCCCCGCTGATCAGCGGCGGCTGCGTCCGGCTGTCGGACCTGGAAAGCCTGGCCGAGACCGCCGTCGCCGAACCGGACTTCCTGCGCGCCACGTTCATGAAGGGCACGCCGTCGCACCTGGCGCTCCTCGCGACCATGCCGGAGTCCGTGTCCCCGTCCGGGCTCCTCACCCTCGGCGGGGAGCAGCTCCTCGGCGAACACCTCTCACCGTGGCGCGAGTCGAAGCCCGAGGTGACCCTGGTGAACGTCTACGGCCCGACCGAGGCCACCGGACACTGCCTGGAGCACTGGATCCGGCCCGGTACCGAGGTCCCGTCGGGACCGGTGCCGATCGGCACCCCGCACCACGGGGTGCGGCTGTACGTGCTGGACGCCGGGCTGCGCCCGGTGGGTCCGGGTGCCGACGGCGAGGTGTACCTGGCGGGGGCGCAGCTGGCGCGCGGGTACCTGGGCCGCGGCGGGCTGACGTCCGAGCGGTTCACCGCCAACCCCTTCGGGGGACCGGGCAGCCGCATGTACCGCACCGGTGACGTGGCCCGCTGGAACGACGACGGGAAGCTCGTCTTCGTCGGCCGGGCGGACGACCAGGTCAAGCTGCGCGGGTTCCGCATCGAGCTGGGCGAGATCGAGTCCGCCGTCGCGGCCCAGCCGGGCGTGCTCCAGGCGACCGTCCTGCTCCGCGAGGACCGGCCCGGTGACCAGCGCCTGGTCGCGTACGTCGTGCCCGACCGCACTCTCTGGAACGAGGGCGTCGCCCAGGCCGGGCTGGCCGAGCGGCTGCCCGACTACATGCTCCCGTCGGCGATCGTCGCCCTCGACGCGTTCCCGCTGTCCCCGAACGGCAAGCTCGACCGCAGGGCCCTGCCCGAACCCACCTGGGCGGCGCGGTCCGCGGGCCGTGCGCCGCGCGGCCCGCGCGAGGAGATCCTCGTCTCCCTGTACGCGGAGATCCTGTCCCTGCCGCACCTGACGATCGACGACAGCTTCTTCGACCTGGGCGGCCACTCCCTGCTCGCGACCCGGCTGGTCAGTCGCATCCGCACCACCCTCGGCGCGGAACTCTCCATCCGGCAGCTCTTCGAGACGCCCACCATCGCCGGTCTCGCCGGCGCCCTGGACCGGGCGGTCGACGCCCGCGAGCCGCTCACCGCCCGGCCGCGTCCGGAGCGCGTTCCGCTGTCCTACGCGCAGCAGCGCCTGTGGTTCCTCCACCAGCTCGAAGGCCCCAGCCCGACCTACAACATCCCGACGACGCTCCGGCTGACGGGTCCGCTCGACGCCGAAGCCCTCGAAGGGGCCGTCAACGACCTGGTCGGCCGGCACGAGATCCTGCGCACCGTGTACGCCGAGGACGAGCACGGCGCACGTCAGGTGGTGCTCGGTCCGGAGCGGTCCCGCATCTCCCTCGTGCGGGCCGACACGACCGAGGCGGACCACGAGCGGGACTGCGCGGCGGCGGCCCGGCACGCGTTCGACCTGACGACCGAGATACCGGTCCGCGCCTCGCTGTTCCGGATCTCCGACCAGGAGCACGTCCTGCTCCTCCTGATCCACCACATCGCCGGCGACGCCTGGTCCCGCACCCCCCTCGCCCACGACCTCACCACCGCCTACACCACCCGCACCACCAACGGCACAGCCCCCAACTGGACGCCGCTACCGGTCCAGTACGCCGACTACGCCCTCTGGCAACGCGCCCTCCTCGGCAACGACACCGACCCCACCAGCACCGCCGGCCAACAACTCACCCACTGGAAGAACACCCTCCACGACCTCCCCGAACAACTCGACCTCCCCACCGACCGACCCCGACCCCCCACCACCACCCACCACGGCGACCGCATCACCTTCACCATCCCCACCCCCACCCACCAACAACTCACCGAACTCGCCCGCACCACCAACACCACCACCTACATGGTTCTCCAAACCGCCCTCACCACCCTCCTCACCCGACTCGGCGCAGGCACCGACATCCCCATCGGCACCCCCATCGCCGGCCGCACCGACGACGCCACCGACCACCTCATCGGCTTCTTCGTCAACACCCTCGTCCTGCGCACCGACACCAGCGGCAACCCCACCTTCACCCAACTCCTCACCCGCGTCCGCGAAACCGACCTCACCGCATACGCCCACCAAGACCTCCCCTTCGAACGCCTCGTGGAAGCCCTCAACCCCACCCGCACCCTCTCCCACCACCCCCTCTTCCAGGTGGTCCTCTCCCTGCAGAACACCGGTCCGCGCGGCCCCGAGGCGCAGGGCGGCCTTGCCCTGCCGGGCGGGCTGACCATCTCCCGCGCCGGCGGCGCGGCCACCGCCGCCAAGGTCGACCTGGGCTTCTCGGTGTCGGAGCGCCGCGACGGCGACAACGCCCCCGCCGGAATCACCGGCGTCCTCGACTACAGCACCGACCTCTTCGACCGCTCGACGGCCCAGGCGCTGGCCGACCGGTTCGTCCGGGTGCTCGTCGAGGCGGTCGCGGACCCCGCCCTGCCGCTGAGCCGCATCGACGTCCTGGGGCCCGAGGAGCGCGGGCGGGTCCTGCGCCGGGCGCAGGGCCCCGCGAAGAACCTCGCCCCGGCCGGCTTCGCCGCGCTCTTCGAGGAGCACGTCCGCCGGCGCCCCGACGCCGAGGCCCTCGTCCTGCGCGAGGAGTCGCTGACCTACGCGCAGCTCAACGCGTGCGCCAACCGGCTCGCCCGGCTGCTGATCTCGTACGGAGCCGGTCCCGAACGCCTCGTCGCCCTGGCGCTGCCGCGCTCCACCGAACTGGCCGTGGCCGTCCTGGCCACCGCCAAGGCCGGCGCCGCCTTCCTGCCCCTGGACCCGGGGCACCCCGCGGACCGGATCACCGGCACGCTCCACGACGCGGCGCCCGTCGTCCTCGTGACGACCGACGGGACGGGCGGCACGCTGCCCGCCACCGACGTGCCCCGGCTGGTGCTGGACGATCCCGCGACGGCCGTCCTCCTCGCGGGCCAGGACGCCGGCGACCCGGCCGACGCCGACCGGACGGCCCCGCTCTCCCCGTTCAACCCGGCCTACGTCATCTACACCTCGGGCACGACCGGCCGCCCCAAGGGCGTCACCGTCACCCACGCGGGCCTGCCCGGCCTCGTCGACATCTTCACCTCGTACGCCGGCGTCGTCCCCGGCAGCCGGGTCCTGCACCACCTCTCCCCCGCCTTCGACGGCGCGGTCTGGGAACTGTCCATGGGCCTGCTGACCGGATCGACGCTGGTCGTCGCACCCCCGGAGACCGTTCCCGGGCGGGAGCTCGCGGAGCTGGCGGTCCGCGCGTCCGTCACGCACGCCGCGATCCCGCCGGCGGTGCTCCAGCTGATCCCCGAAGGGGCGCTGCCCGCCGGGATGACCCTGGTCGTGGCCGCCGAGAGCTGCCCGCCCGAGCTGGTCCGGCGCTGGTCCGCGGGGCGGCTCATGCTCAACTCGTACGGCCCGTCGGAAGCGACGGTCTGCGCGACGATGAGCGGCCCCCTGACGGCCGCGGTCACCCCGCCGATCGGCGGCCCGGTGGCCGACACCTCGGTCCACGCCCTCGACGAGGCCCTCCAGCCGGTGGCGCCCGGCGTGCCCGCCGAGCTGTACGTGAGCGGCCCCGGCCTCGCCCGCGGCTACCTGGGCCGACCGGCCCTGACCGGAGAGCGGTTCGTCGCGAACCCGTACGGGCCGCCCGGCAGCCGCATGTACCGCACCGGCGACCTGGTCCGCTGGAACCGGGACGGTCAACTGGAGTACCTGGGCCGCACCGACACCCAGGTCAAGCTGCGCGGCATGCGCATCGAACCCGCCGAGATCGAAGTGGCCATGACCCGCCTGCCCGGCATCGCCCAGGCCGCGGTCCTGGTCCGCGAGGACACCCCGGGCGAGCGCCGGCTGGTCGGCTACGCGGTCCCGGAACACGGCTTCGCCGCCGACCCGGCGGAGCTGCGCCGGCGGCTGCGGGAGCTGCTGCCCGAGTACATGGTCCCCGCGGCGATCACCGTCCTGGCCGCGCTGCCGTTGACGTCGAACGGCAAGCTCGACCGGCGCGCGCTGCCCGTGCCCGCGTACCGGGCGTCGAGCGGGCGGGCCCCGCGCACACCGCGCGAGGAGGTGCTGTGCCGGCTGTTCGCCGAGGTACTGGAACTGGAACTCGTCGGCCCCGACGACGGGTTCTTCGACCTCGGCGGGCACTCCCTGCTGGCGGTCCGGCTGGTGGAGCGGGTGCGGGCCGAGCTGGACGTGGTGATGACCGTGCGGGACCTGTTCGCCGCGCCGTCCGTCGCGGACCTCGCGGCGCGGCTCGCCGCCGGAGGTGCCCGCGAGCCGATGGAGCGCCTGCTGCCGTTGCGGACGTCGGGCTCCGAACGTCCGGTGTTCTGCGTCCACCCCGGGTCCGGGATGAGCTGGTGCTACTCGGGTCTCGTCCGCCACCTGCCCGCCGAGATACCGCTGTACGGGATCCAGGCCGCGGGGCTCGACGGTGACGGCACGCTGCCCGCCACCCTGGAGGAGATGGCCGCCGAGTACGCCGACCTGATCCGCGGGGTCCAGCCCGAAGGCCCGTACCGGCTGCTCGGCTGGTCGCTCGGCGGGAACGTCGCCTTCGCCATGGCCGACGAACTGCGCCGGCGCGGCCAGGAGGTGGAGCTGCTGACCCTGCTGGACTCCTACCCGCGGCGCGGCACCGCCGGCGCGGAACCCGCGCTGGCCGAGGTGTTCGCCCACAACCTGCGTGACGCCGGCTTCGACGTGACGCCGGCGGAACTGGCCGGCGGGGCCTTCCCCGCGGCCCGCTACCGGGAGTTCCTGCACGCCACCGGCGATCCGATGGGCCGCCTCGAAGCCGACGAACTGCGGTCGGTGCTGGACGTGTTCATGAACAACGCGGGTCTGATGCGCGGCCACGTCCCCGGCCGGTTCGACGGCGACGTGCTGGTGGTGTCCGCGGAGCGGGTGTCCGCGGAGAAGCTCGCCCGCCGCGACGCCCAGTCGTGGCGCCCCCACGCGACGGGCCGGATCGACCGCATCGGCGTCGACTCCGACCACCTCGGGCTCGTCCAGTCCGACGACGCGCTCGCCCGGATCGCCCGGGCCCTGACCGAACGGCTGCTGCCGACCGAAGGAGACACCGCCATGTCCCGTCCGAACGAGAGCGCCTGACGCCATGCCCCTCATCGACGTCAACGGCATCCGACTCCATTACTACGACGACCCGGCCGACAAGCCCGCCGTACCGACCGGCTCCGGCGGCACCGCGCCCGCCGTCCTGCTCATCATGGGCTCGGGCAGCAAGGGCCGGGCCTGGCACCTGCACCAGGTACCGGCCCTGGTCGCCGCGGGGCTGCGCGTCATCACCTTCGACAACCGGGGCATCGCCCCGAGCGACGAGTGCGCCGGCGGCTTCGGCCTGGCCGACCTGGTCGCCGACACGGCCGCGCTGATCGAGGAACTGCGGCTGGGCCCATGCCAGGTCGTCGGCACCTCGATGGGCGCCTACGTCGCCCAGGAACTCGCCCTGGCCCGGCCCGAACTCGTCGACCGTCTCGTCCTGATGGCCACCCGGGGCCGCGCGGACGCGGTCCGCAGCGCGCTGTCCCGCGCCGAGATCGAGCTGTACGACACGGACGTCCGGTTGCCCGCCTCGTACGAGGCGGTCATCGAGGCGATGCAGATGCTGTCGCCCACCACCCTCGACGACGACCAGCGGGCCCGCGACTGGCTCGACCTGCTGGAGCTGACCCGGGCCTCCGGGCCCGGCAGCCGGGCCCACCTGGGCATCACCGTCGGGTCGGACCGGCGCACGGCCTACCGGGACATCCGGGTCCCGACCCGGGTCATCGCCTTCGAGGACGACCTCATCTCACCGCCCCGGCTCGGCCGGGAGGTCGCCGAGGCGATCCCCGGCGCGGAGTTCGAGGTCCTGCCCGACTGCGGGCACTACGGCTACCTGGAGCAGCCGGAAGCCGTCAACAAGAGCCTCATCGGCTTCCTACGGACGTGAGGAGCACACCGTGCTGAAGGCAAACCCCCCGACCGTCCCGCAGGGCCTCGCCGAGGGCGAGCGGGAACTCCTGGACCGGATCCTGGAAGTGTGCCCGGCGCTGCGGCCGGCCTCGGTCGTCTACCGCAGCCGCACCTCACTCGTGGTCTCCGGCGAACTGGAGGGCACGGCGGTGGTCGCGAAGGTGCGCACGCCCGAATGGCGCCGGCAGAGCCTGCGCGAGATCGAGGCGTACGACCTGTTCGACGAGTCGCCGCCGCCCGTGGCGGTACCCCGGCGCTTCGCCTCCGACCGGGAGCACGCGGTACTGGTACTGGAACGGCTGCCGGGCGGGGTGGTGGCACCGGAGCGGTTCCCGGCCGCCCCGGTGCCGGACGCGGACCTGACGGGAGTCCTCGACGCCGTACGGCGGCTGCGCGGCTGGCGCCCCGACGTACCCGCCTCCTGGCACGTCGACTACCGGCCGATGCTCGACGGCGTCATCGCCCGGGGCGACCTCGACGGCGCGCACGGGGCGGCCGTGGTCCGGCTGCTGGAGTCGGCCGGGCCGCCGCGGGAGATCGGGCACGGGGACCTCGTCCTCGCGAACGTCGTGCGCGCCGGCGGCGGGCACGCCCTGATCGACTGGGCGAGCGCCGCCGTGTTCCTGCCCGGCGCGGACCTGGCGCAGCTGTGGTTGCTGCTGGGCGAGGTGCCGGGGGCCCGCGAGCGGATCGACGCGGTGGCCGCCGGACCCGGCGTCCCCCCTGCGGAGGTCGCCGGGTTCCTGGTGAACCTGACCCTGCTGCTCTACCGCGAGCGGCGGGCCCACTCCCGTTTCACCGACGAGGCGTCGCGGGCCCGCGCCGCCCGACTGGACACCGCCTGGGACCTGGTCCGCGAGCGGGTCGGGGCCTGGGCTCCCTGACGGGGGCGGACAGAACGCACGCGCGGGGGCCTCCCGGCCCACGGACCGGGAGGCCCCTGCGCGTCGGCGGCCGCCGGCGGGGCCGGGGTGCGGCGCCGCAGAACGGCCCACACGGCCTCCAGGCCCAGGCCGGCGACCACCGCGAAGCCCACGGCGGTCCAGGTCGCCGCGGCGCCGGCGGGCGCGATCAGGAAGAACTCCCGCAGCGGCGGCACCAGCAGCACGGCCAGGAACACCCCTGCGGCGCCACCGGCCAGCAGCAACCCCCGCGCCCCGAAGGGCCGCACGAGCAGGGCCAGGACCCACAGGCTGACGAGGAAGAGGCCGAGCAGGCCGGCGGCGGACGCGGCGCGCGCGTCACCGCCGTGGACCGGACCCGCCGCCACGTACGCGCCACAGGTGGCGGCGGCGGTCAGGGCGCCCGCGGGAACGGCGAAGCGAAGCCCCCGGCCCGCGAAGGGCGTGGCCAGCCGGTCCGTCCCCCGGCCCCGGACGAACACCAGGAACAGCGCCGGGAGGACCACGGCGAGGGAGGCGACGAGGGCGTGCTGCCGCGGCAGGAACGGGTACGGGACCCCGCCCGCGACGACGGCCAGGGTCAGCAGCGCCCCGTACACCGCCTTGGTCAGGAAGAGGACGGCGATCCGTTCGACGCCGCCGATGAGCCGCCGGCCCTCGGCGACGACGGAGGGCAACCCCGGCAGGGCCGGTCCGAGCAGCACGAGCTGCGCCGCGTCCCGGGCGGCGGCCGTCCCCGAGCCCGAGGAGACGGCGGTGTCGCCCTGCCGCAGCGCCGGGAGGTCCAGGGCGCCGTGGCCGACCACGGCGACGCGCCGACCGCGCGCCCGGAGGTCGGCGACGAGGTCCGGGCCGCGCCCCGGGCCGGTCCGCTCGGGCAGGGTCCGTACGGCGACGCCCTGCCCGTCCAGGCGGCACGCGGCCTCGGCGGTCTCCGGGGCGACCCGCGGCCCGAGCGCCACCAGCGCTACGGGTTCCGCGTGGTCGGGCACCGCGTCCGGGTCGGTGAGGAGGGCGGCGAGGCCCGCCCCGGAGCGGGCCAGGACCAGGACGTGCAGGCCCTTGGCCCCGTAGGAGTCGGCGACGACGCGCAGCGAGTGCCAGCCGGGCAGCAGCCGGTCGGGGGCGCCGAGCAGCCACGTCCGGGGGCCGTCGTCGCCGATGACGCTCACGCCGCTCCACCCGGGGTGGGGGGACGGTCCGCAGGTCCGGCCCCGGAGGCCGAGCCCGGCCTCGGGGCCGGGTGCGGGGAAGCGGTCGGCGACGGCCCGCAGCGTCGGATCGGGGCGGTCCTCCGTACGGCTCAGGAGGCCCAGCACGGCGGCGACGGGCGCCTCCTCGTCCAGGACGTGCACCGCCGCGACCTCCTGCTCGGCCCGCACGGGAGGGGTGTCGGCGCCGATGACGACGGTGTCCACCCGGCCGATCCCCTCGATCCCGGACGACTCGCGCACCAGGCAGCGCCGGCGCCCCAGACGGACGACGGCGGCGGAGTGTGCCATCGAGGTGAACAGCACCAGGCCTCCCGGAAGCATCGGCAACAGCGCGCTGACCATGTGGCGGACGGCGTCCCCCGGGTCGCTCCGGCCGACCACCCACTGGCCGACGACCGCGACGAGCGCCGCCGGGACGACCAGGTGGCCGACGTGCGCGAGCTGCGCGGTCAGGCTCCGCCCCAGTACGGACTCCTCCGGGCCCGCCCCGACCTGGTCCGGGCGGGCCGCGGACCCCGACCGGGCGGCGCGGGCGCCCGCGGCGGTGACGGCGTACGCCCCGGTGCCGGCCAGGACGAGGGCGCCCGCCCGGACCGGGTCGCCCCGCTGTTTGACGACCGGATCCGCCTCGCCCGGCACCGCGTGCTCGTCGACCTCCAGATCCTCTGCACCGACGATCGACCCGTCCACCAGGATCCGGTCCCCCGGTCCCAGTTCGATGACGTCGTCGACGACGAGGTCCCGGACCCCGAGCGGGACCAACTCCCCGTCGCGCCACACCGACGGGCGGTTCTCCACCATGGCCGCCAGCCGCTCCGTGGTCCGCCGGGCCCGCACCCCCTGGAGCACGCCGAGGGCGGTGGCGGCGAGCGTGACGGCGACGAACACCGCGTCCTGGACGGGTCCGGTGACCATGACGGCCAGGCACAGCAGGCCGGAGAGCGCACCTGCGCGGGTGCGCAGGTGGGCCCGTAACACCGCGCGGAGAACGCGGAAGGCCGGTCGGCGAGTTGGGGTGCCGGGCTCCTCGGCGACCCTGAGGGCCACCTGTGCCGCGGTGAGGCCGGCGCCCCGGACCGCCGGGAAGGCGAGGACGGGTACCGGCCCGGCCGGGCGGGGCGGTTGCTCGGCAGCGCTCCCGCGTCGTCCGCTCATGAGTCCCTTGCTCCACGTTCCCGATGGCCGGAACCCGGCCGGCCCCGGCTGAACGTACGGTACGAAACGGGCCACGCACCACTGCCGAAGGACAGTCGCCCGCCCCTGACTTCCATCAGGTGCGCGGGGACCGCCCTTCGACCCGGGCGCCGCCGCCACCGGCTACTTGATCAGCAGTTGATGGCTCGCCAGCTCCCGGTAGAGGGGGCTGCTGTCGGTGAGTTCGTCGTGGCTTCCGGTGGCGACGACCTCGCCGTGTTCGAGCACCACGATCTGGTCGCTGTCCACGACGGTGGACAGCCGGTGCGCCACCACGAGCAGGCTGCGATCGGCGATGACCTCGTTGATCGCGTTCCTCATGAGCGCCTCGTTGCGGGCGTCGAGGTTGCTGGTCGCCTCGTCGAGCAGCATGATCGGCGGGGCGGCCAGGAAGGTCCGCGCCAGGGCCAGCCGCTGGCGTTCACCGCCGGAGAGCAGTACGCCGCCCTCGCCGACCTCGGTGTCCAGACCGAGGGGGGCCCGCATGATCACCTGTTCCAGGTTGACCGAGCGCAGCACCCGGCGCATGTCCTCGTCCGTCGCCCCGGGGGCCGCCAGGGACAGGTTGTCCCGCACGGTTCCCGCGAGGACGGGCGCCGACTGCTCGACGTAGCCGAGCGAGTGGCGCAGCCGCGTGCGCGGCAGTTCGCGTACGTCGGTGCCGCCGACGCGCACCGCGCCCGAGGTGACGTCGTAGAACCGTTCCACCAGGGAGAGCAGGGTGGACTTGCCCGCCCCCGAGGGGCCGACCAGAGCGGTGCGGGTGCCGTGGGCGACGGTCAGCGACACGTCGCGGAGCACGGTCTCGCCGTTGCCGTAGCCGAAGGAGACCCGGTCGAACTCGATCGCGGGCGCGAGGACGGGCGGCGCGTCCGGGGCGGCGCGCTCCCGGACGGACAGGGACCCGCCCGGAGCCGGCCGGCCGGCGAGGCGGACCGCGGCGAGGTCCTCGGGGCCGGCGACGTCGCTCTCCTGGGGGAGCACCAGCACCTCCTCGATGCGCTGGAGCGCGCCGAGTCCGGTCTGGAGCCGGGCGTAGCCGTTCAGGGCCCGGCCGAGCGGGAACCAGAGCATGAAGAGGAAGAGGACGAAGGCGACCAGGTCGCCGACCTGGATCGCGCCACTGGCCACCCGGGCGCCGCCCAGGCCCAGGACGACCAGGAAGGCCAGTTGGATCGTCGTGGAGGTGATCGGGTTGATCATCGCCTGGAGCTTGGCGATGCGCATGCCCGCGTCGAAGGCGTCCTTGGCGTAGCCGTCGACGGCCCGCTCCTCGCGCTCCTCGGCGCCGCTGGCGCGGATGGTGCGCACCGCCGAGATCGCCCGCTCGACCGCGGCGGTCATCTCGCCGATGCGGTCCTGTGCGTCGCGGGAGGCCCCGCGGACCCGCCGGGCGAGTCCGAGGACCCCGGCGACGCCCAAGCCGATGCCGAGGGCCGTGGCCGCGAACAGGGTCGGGTCGATGACGAACATCATGCCCGCGGAGCCCACGACCATCAGGACGTTGGTGACGGTGTCGAACAGGCCCGAGGTGACGACCGCCCGCAGCAGGGTGGTGTCGGAGCCGACCCGGGACAGGAGGTCGCCCGTACGACGCCGGTCGTACTCGATGATCGGCATCCGGAGCAGTCGGGCCACCAGCCGGCGCCGGGCGGTGAGCACCAGGCCCTCGGCGGCGCGCTGGAGCAGGTAGTCGCGGAAGCCGCTGAGCACGGCCACCACCAGCAGCGCCGCGACCAGCAGTGCGACCAGCGACCCGACCGGCCGCTCCGCCTCTATGTTGGCCAGCACCTCGCGGGTCATGACCGGCTGGCTGAGGGTGAGCAGGGTCGTCGCCAGGGACAGCACGGCGACGGCCCCCAGGGTGCGCCAGTGCCCCTGGAGATAGGGCAACAGGGACCGTAGCCCGACCTCTTTGACGGGTGGTGGCGCCTGGGGCGGAACCTTCCGGGGCGGCTGCGTCGAGGTGTCCGGAGCGGACGGCCTCACCCGGGTCTGCATGCTCGTCATCGCACTCCAACTCATCGCTCGCTGCCGGCGGTCGGTGGGCCCGCCCCGGCGGGGGGTACGGCTACGGAAGGTCTCCCAGCACGTATCCGTCGGCCGGTCGCAGCCCTCGTGACCGACGCAGGTCGGTCATCACGAAGGTGCGCTGCAGCCAGCGGTCGGTGCCGTCGTATCTCGGTGTGAATTCGGTACGGCCGTGCACGGTGACCCGGTTGTCGACGATGGCCAGCTCGCCGGGACGCAGCCGGTGGGTCGCCGCGTGGCGGTCGAACTGTTCCTGGAGGACGCGCAGGGCCTCGGCGGCCCGTGCGGTCACCGCGGTCGTCGCGGACAGGTCGACGCGGATGTCGGGGTCCAGCGGGTCGCCGCTGAGCACCGGCGCCGGCTCGGCCCGGAAGTCGTTCATCCCGAAGGACGGGGGCGGCTCGGTGATGAACTCCGCCGCCCACAGGGCCTCGACGGTCGGGGCGGACAGCAGCGGCAGCACCTGGCGGATGCTCGCCGTACGCAGGCCCGCCCGGCCCTCGGGGTCGGCGCGCAGGCACAGCAGCATCACGAAGTCGGGCCGGTGCTCGTGGAAGACGTTCTCGTTGTGGAACGTCAGCAGCGTCGAGCCCGCGTTGCCCTGGAACTCCTCCATGCCGGGGACGGGTACTACGTCCTGGACGAGGGCCCCGCCCTTCTCCGGCCGGAACGCCCCCGGGTCACCCAGTCCGCAGGCCACCATCAGCAGGACCGCGGCCCCGATCGAAGGCTCCCGCTGGACGGACCCCTTGACGTCCGGGGTCACCGGCAGGTCCAGGGCGCCGACCGGGAGCCCGCGCAGCACCAGTCCGCCGTCGGGGCCCGAGTCGCGCCGGAAGTCGGCCAGCGTCCGGCGCAGCGCGACCGGCAGTTCGTGCCAGGAGTTCCTGGCGGCCGCCACCCAGTCGGGGTCGTCGGGCCGGCCCGACGCGTGGGTGACGAGTTTCCAGGCGACCTCCTCGACCATTTCCGAGTCCTTCAGGTCGAGCGTCACATCGTAGGGATTTGCCAAATACCCGGCTGCCACCGCCATATTCAAATCCTCCATCCACAGTGGTGTACCGTTCTCCGGAAACGCTATGGAAATTCGTTATCGGGTACGTATCGAGGCGGCATGACCGCCGCCCGATCGCCCGCACTGCCGACACCCGTCCCGGACGGGTTTTCGGCCGTCAGCCCCGCACGTCGTGGACGGGTTCGGCACCCGTCCAGACGACGGCCGAGGAACCCCAGGTCAGGCCACCTCCGAAGGCGGTCAGCAGCAGCTTGTCGCCCTCCTTGATCCGGCCGGCCGCGGCGGCGTCCGCCAACGCCAGCGGAATGGAGGCCGCAGCCGTGTTCCCGACGTTCTCGATATTCGATATCACGCGTTCCGGCGGCAGTCCCAGGCGTTTCGCCACGGCCTTCAGGATACGAATGTTCGCCTGATGCCCGATAAACGCATCGATATCCGCGAGGTCCCATCCGACCCGGCCGGCGACGGACCGGGCGGATTCCGCCATGGTCGTCACCGCCCGTTTGTAGACCTCCGGGCCGTCCATGGTCAGATAGGCCCCGTCCTTGGGGATCGTGATCAGCCCGTCCCCGGTGCCGTCGCTGCCCAGTTCCGTACGGAGCACCGCGCCCGGCCCGTCCGGCCGACCCCGCTCCAACAGGACCGCGCCGGCCCCGTCCCCGAAGAGGGGGGCCGTCACCCGGTCGTCGGGGTCGACGATCGAGGAGTAGACGTCCGCGCCGATCAGCAGGACGCTGTCGCAGCTCCCCGCGCTGATCATCGAGGTGGCCACGGAGAGCCCGTAGACGAAGCCCGAGCAGACGGCGGCGAGGTCGAACGCGGCCACCCGCAGCCCCAGTTCGGCCGCCACCCGGGGCGCGGTGGCGGGGCAGCGGCGGTCCGGCGTCGTGGTCGCCAACAGCACCAGGTCGCAGCCGTCCCGCCCGGCCGACTTCAACGCCGCCGCGCCCGCGGTGACGGCGAGGTCGCCCGTCTCGATCCCGGACGCCACCCGGCGCCGCGAGGCGATGCCGGTACGGCTGTGGATCCACGCGTGGTCGGTGTCCAGGTTCCGCGACACCTCCTCGTTGGTGACCACGGCCGCCGGCAGACAACTGCCGATGCCCGTGATGACCGCGCCGCCACCGTCACGCGGACCGGTCATGGACGAACTCCTCTCGGTACTCCGGCGCGCCCACGGCGGCAGGGATCCGCCCCCCGTGCGCCGCGACCACGTGCCGTTCCGCGAAGTCGGGACGGGCGATGGGAGCGGTGATCAGCTCGTCGGGGACCGCGAGCACCTCCAGCAGCTCGCCCGCCTCGAAGGGCGCACCGGCCGCCTCCTGCCGCTCGGCCTCCAGGCGCAGGACGTCGTCCCGGTCCAGGATCCCGGCGGCCAGACCGGTCACGGCGTGCTCCAGCACGCAGCTCGCCGCGTACTGCCCCAACAGCCGTCGCTCCAGCGCGGTGGCGGCCGTCGCGGCCCACCGCCCCAGCGCCAGCAACTGGTGGACGGCCCGCGTCCAGCGCGTGGTGGCCTCGCCCGGACCCTGCGCGTCGACCCGGTCCAGCAGGGCGTCGCAGATCGCGCGCAGCCGGCGTACGGCGTCCAGGCCGTCGGCCGGTCGCGCGGCCGCGTCGAGCGCCGCGTCGAACTCCGTTCGCTGCCGCAGGGCGTAGCGGGTGGCCTGGTAGCCGAGGACGGTGTTGTCCCCGCCGAAGGTGACGGCCACCTCGTAGTCGTGCAGCAGCGGGGCGATCTGGTTCGCGTCGTGGTAGCCGAGCCCCCCGCACAACTCGCGCGTCTCGGCGAGCGTGTGCCGGGCGTCGCCGGTCGAACCGGACTTGCCGCAGGAGATCAGCGCGTGCAGCACCTGATCACCCGCCGGCGGCCCGTCCGCGGCCCGGTCGACCGCGATGTCCGCCAGCGCCTCCAGCGCGTACCGGGAGGCCAACGCCCGGCCCACCGCGGTCGTCAACCGCGTCCGGTAGTGGGCGTGACCGAGCAACGGCGACCCGAAGGCGCGTTTCACCGACGCGAAGCGGGTGGTGACCGCGCAGGCGAGACGCTGCGCGTGCGCGGCGCCCACCGACGGGAACAACCGCTCGTGGGTGAAGGTCGCCAGGCACTCCTCGAAGCGCCGGTGCCGGGGCAACGGCGACCGGTAGGTGCCGTCGCCGTCGATCGACGCCCACCGGTTCATCAGGGCCGACAGCGGCAGCCGGTGGTCCGTGAAGGTCAGGACGCCGGTCTGGTTGGCCGTCACCCCGCCCTTCGGTTCGGCCCGCCCGATGCTGATGCCCGCCAACACCTTCCCGCCGGCCCGCAGGGGCACCCGTAGCCAGTGGTGACCCTCGTCCCGGCCGGCGACGACGAGCCGGGCCAACACCATGGCGACGTCACCCGAGTGCAGGCTGTTGCCGATCCAGACCTTGCTGGCGGCCGGCTCCGGGGTATCGAGGACCAACTGCCGGTCCTGATGGCTGTACGTCGCGGTGGTCAACACCCGCTTCAGGTCGGACCCGGCGTGCAGTTCGGACGCGGCGAAGCAGTACACCTTGCCCATGCCGTCGATCTCCGGGCCGTAACTGCGCACCTGGATCGGCCCCGCGTGACTGAGCAGCGCGTCCCCCGCGATCTGGTGGGAGACGAGCACGTTGAGCAGGGACAGGTCGTACGCGCCGATCCACCCCATGGTGCGCAGGAAGTCGGGGAAGCGGTCGCTGTCGCCGCGGCCCAGCCACTGCGCGTTCGAGCTGAAACCGGCCCGGTTGAGGATCCTCGCCCGGCGCAGCGTCAGCAGACTGTATTCGAGGACGCTCTGGTCGACGGGCCGGGTGGTGGCGAACTCGGGCCCGGAGAGGATGTGGGCCAGTTCCTTTTCGCGTTGCGTCATGATTCCTTCCCCTGGGACGTGGCGCGCGGACGTGCGGACGGGTCAGACATCCAGCACCAGCGCCGAGTTGCTGCCGCCGAAGCCGAAGGACGTGCTCACGGCGACGGACGCGCCGTGCCGGCGCACGCCCCCCAGGACGAGGTCGATGTCGGGCAGGTCCGGATCGGCCCGGACCGTGTGCGCGATCGGCGGCACCGTCCCCGCGCGCAGGCTGCGCAACGTCAGGACCGCCTCGATGGCGCCGGAGGCGCCGAGCGTGTGCCCGAGCAGCCCCTTGTTCGCCGTCACCGACGGCCCGTGCGGGAACACCCTGGCGATGAGCTGGGCCTCCGACCGGTCGTTCTGCGGGGTGGACGTGCCGTGCGCGTTGAACGTCCCGACGTCCTTCGGCACCAGGCCGGCCTGGTCCAACGCCTGCCGCACGGCAGCCTCGGCACCCACCCCCTCGGGATGCGGGGAGACCGGGTGGTAGGCGTCGGAGGTGCTGCCGTAACCGAGCAACCGGCCGAGGACCCGGGCGTGCCGGGCCAGGGCGGTCGCCGGACGTTCCAGGACGACGGCCCCCGCCCCCTCGGAGATGACGAACCCGTCGCGGTCGGCGGCGAACGGCCGGGAGGCGTCCGGCCCCTTGTGGCTCGACAGGGCTCCCATCCGGGCGAAGCCCGAGACCACGAGCGGGGTCACCCCCGCGTCCGTCCCGCAGGCGATGACCGTGTCGCAGGTCCCCGCGTCCAGCAGCGTCTTCGCCAGACCGATCGCGGCCGCACCCGACGCGCAGGCCGCGACCACCGTGTGACTGGGCCCGGTGATCCCCAACCGCATCGCGAGCGTGCCGGCCGCCATGTTGATCAGGGAACGCGGGTGCATGTACGGCGAGACCATCTCGGGCCCGTTCCGCGAGAGCCGCTGGTGACCCTCCTCCAGGGTGGTCACCCCGCCCAACCCGCAACCCACCACGACCCCGACCCGGCTGCCGTCCCACACTCCCGGATCGAGCCCCGCCTCACTGAGCGCCTGATCCACCGCCACCAGCGCGAACCGTATGAACGGATCGGTACGCGCGGTCCCCCGGCCCGTGAGCTGCTCCCCGAGCGGGGGCACCCGCAGGCTGTGCCACACCCCCGTCCCCTCCAGCGGCCCCGGATCACCGGACTCGGGCGACCGGGCCGCGCAAAGCGCGGCCCAGGTCGCGTCGACGTCCGTGCCCGCGGGAGTCACCAGTCCGGTCCCGGTGATGGCAGCGGCGCCTCCCGTCACGCCGCTTCCAGTACGGAGTGGGCCAGGGCGACGACGTCCCCGACCGTGCAGTCCACCAGGCGGGTCTCGTCGCCGCCGAGATCCGCGCCCGTCTCCTCCTTGATGCGCACGATGAGTTCGGCGATGGCCAGCGAGTCCAGCTCAAGGGTGCGCAACAGGACGTCGTCGGCGATCTCCGCGGGGTCCACCTCCAGGTCCTCGGCCAGGATCCCGTGCACGATCGTCTTGGGGTCAATGCTCACGGCTTGTCACCTCTGTTAGGGAGAAACTCTCGGATCGGCCGCCGCCACCGACGACTTGAGCCGCGCTCAAGCCCGGCAAGGGCGACAACAGGGGAAGGAACGAGATCGAGTCCACTGTGATGCCGCCGGATATGCGCCCCGTATCCCCCGGTTATCCCGCCCCTGGAGCCCCCGCCGCCACCCTGCGGGGCGGCGGTGAGCGGTGGGCCTCGACAATTCCCCTCCCCCACCCCGTCCCCGCAGCTCACCCCACCTCCACCCGCCTCACACCACCCCGTCCCCCACCCCCACCCACCCGCCCTGGTCCCCCGCAACACAACCACTGGACCCCCACCGGACCCCGAACCTCAACCCGACCCACCCACCAACCGAAGAACGCCCGGCACGAACCCCCACCCCCCAACACCCACCCGCCCACATCCACCCACGCCCGCATTCGGCACGACACGAGACCCCGACGCCCCGTCAGCCCACACCCACCCGGTCACTCTTAGTAGTGGACCGCCCTCCCAGGCAGAACCCCTGGGCTCACCCGCGGAGTTGGCACACGTCCGGCGCCATCGGCTCGACCCCCGTGGCGGCCTTCGACCACCAGGTCGGAGGAGTCACCATGAAGGTCCCGACCGGCTGCATGTTCACCCATATCGTCCGCGGCGAGGGCAAGAACATCACCTACCAGAACGCCGGCGTGGACTGCGGCTTCGGAAAGACGTGTGCGTACATCCACGTCATCGACTGGGGCGCGATCATCACATCCGTGGCCGTGGGAGCCCTCACCCGCTGGGCCTGGCAAGCCCGCACCACAAGAACGGACACACCCCTCAGGTAGGCGCTCCCCCCCTGCCCGGACAGCGAGTCACCCAAGCCCTGTTCGAGGCGAAACGGGCCCGGGAACCCGAGGCCCGAGCACCATGCCGTCCCGGCCGGACACGACCATCGGCGCAGCGCGGCCCGAGGCCACTCCACTCGCGCAACGTTCCCACTCGGGATTCCTCACCCCGGCCGCGCGCCCGCACGGGCGGAGGGCATGAAAAAGCCCCAGGTCACGGCGAGTGAGTCCTGGGGCTAATCCGAGCCGCCTTCGGGATTCGAACCCGAGACCTACGCATTACGAGTGCGTTGCTCTGGCCAACTGAGCTAAGGCGGCACCGCTGGGAAGACAAGAATTTCCCTGGTGGGAGGCTCTCATCAGCAGCGGCGCCAAGTCTACAGGGTTAAACCGGGTGCCCCGAACCGGGTCGGCGGGGCGGGGGCCGGCGGGGTCAGCAGCGCTTGCCGTCCTTCGGGGGGACGCCCTGGAGGAGGTACCGGTTGATGGCCGTGTCGATGCACTCGCTGCCCCGTCCGTACGCCGTGTGGCCGTCGCCGTCGTACGTCAGGAGGGTTCCCGAGTCGAGCTGGCCGGCCAGGGCCTGGGCCCACTTGTACGGGGTCGCGGGGTCCCGCGTCGTGCCGACCACCACGATCGGCGCCGCGCCCTTGGCGGGTAGCGCCTTCGCCTCGCCCGTGGCCTTCACCGGCCAGTACCCGCAGTTCAGCGAGGCCCAGGCCAGCCCCGGCCCGAACACCGGCGAGGCCTTCTCGAAGGACGGCAGCGCGGCGTCGACGGCCTCCGGACCGGTGAAGGCGGGCGGCTGGTCGAGGCAGTTCACGGCGGCGTTCGCGAACATCAGGTTCGCGTACTTGCCGTCCGCCCCGCGCTCGTAGTAGCTGTCGGCGAGGGCCAGCAGCCCGGCGCCGTCGCCGTCCATGGCGTTGGTGAGGGCTTCGCGCAGCTGCGGCCAGGCGCTCTCGTCGTACAGCGCCGCGATCACGCCCGTCGTGGCGAGCGACTCGCCCAGCGGGCGGGAGCCGTCGCCGGACGGGACGGGCTGGGCGTCGAGCTTGCGGAAGAACTCCTTCAGGCGCTGCGCCACCGAGTCCGGGTCCCCCTGGCCCAGCGGGCAGCCGGGCTGCTTCGCGCAGTTCTCGGCGAAGGACCGGAAGGCGGTCTCGAAGCCCGCCGTCTGGTCCCGGTTCAGGTCGATCGCGGGCCGGGAGGGGTCCATCGCGCCGTCCAGCACCAGCCGGCCGACGCGGTCCGGGAACAGGTCCGCGTACGTCGCGCCGAGGAAGGTGCCGTACGAGGCCCCGACGTAGTTGAGCTTCTCGTCGCCCAGCACTCCCCGGAGCATGTCCATGTCCCGGGCGGCGTCAACGGTCGAGACGTGCGGCAGGATCCGCTGCGACCGGGTCTGACAGCCCGCCGCGAACTCCTTGAACGCGGCCACCAGCCGGGCCCGCTCCGCCTTGTCGTCCGGCGTCTGGTCCACCTGGGTGAACTTGTCCATCTGCGGTCCGGACAGGCACTCGACGGGACTGCTGCGGTCCACCCCGCGCGGATCGAAGGAGACCATGTCGTACTGGGCGCGCACGGCCGCCGGGTACCCGATGCCCGCGTACGCCTGGAGGTACCCGATGCCGGAACCTCCCGGACCGCCCGGGTTGACCAGGAGCGAGCCCAGCTTCTTGCCGGGGCCGGTGGCGGTGCGGCGGGCGACCGCGAGGTCGATGTCCTGCCCGGCGCCGGGGTTCCCGTAGTCCAGCGGTGCCTTCATCGTGGAGCACTGGAAGCCGGGGACACCGCACTCGCGCCAGCTCAGCTTCTGCTCGTAGTACGGGCGCAGCCCGGCGGGGACCGCGGACGACCCCGCCGAGGCAGCCACCCCCGAACCACCGGACGTGCACCCGGAGAGCAGCAGCCCGGCGGCTGCGATCACGGTCCCGGTGGTACGCAGCAGGCGACTGGTGTCCATGCCAGGAGCCTACGGCTCGGACCCGCCCGCCGTCGGATGGGACGATCCGGGCAGCGGACGGCCGACCGGGGTCGGCCCGCCGCCCGCCCGGAGCGTTCCGTCCTGCGCGGTGCGCCGGGGACCGCTCGTACGGGTGAACCGCCGAGGCGTCCGCGCCACGGCCCGACCCACCCGCACGCCTCGACCCGCACGGCTCGGCCCGCACGCCTCGGCACCCGCGTGGGCCCCGCCCGCGGCGGCCGCCCGCCCGCGTCAGCCCGCGCGCAGCGCCATTGTCATGGCCTCGACCGCGAGCAGCGGCGCCACGTTCCTGTCGAGGGCGGTCCGGCAGGCGATGATCGCCTCGATCCGCCGCAAGGTGCGTTCGGGGCCCGAGGCGCGGGCGATGCGGTCGAGGTCCGGCCGCATCTCCTCGTTCGCGATGGCTAGGCCGGAGCCGAGTTGGAGGGCGAGCACGTCCCGGTAGAAGCCGGTGAGGTCGGTCAGTGCCAGGTCGAGGCTGTCGCGCTGGGTACGGGTACGGCGGCGCTTCTGGCGGTCCTCTAGCTCCTTCATCACGCCCGCGGTGCCCCGCGGCATCCGGCTGCCCGCTCCGGCGCCGGCGCCGAGCGCCGCCCTCAGCTCCTCGGTCTCCTTCCCGTCGACCTCCTCCGCGACCTGCTTGGCGTCCTCCGCCGCCGCGTCGACGAGTTCCTGCGCGGCCTTGAGGCAGCCGCCCACGTCGTCCACGCGCAGCGGCAGCCGCAGGACGGCGGCACGCCGGCTCCGGGCCGCCTCGTCGGTGGCGAGCCGCCGGGCCCGCCCGATGTGCCCCTGGGTGGCGCGGGCGGCGGCCGAGGCGGCCGCGGGCTCGACCCCGTCGCGCCGCACCAGGAGGTCCGCCACCGCCTCCACGGACGGGGTGCGCAGGGTCAGGTGCCGGCAGCGGGACCGGATGGTGGGCAGCACGTCCTCCAGGGAGGGTGCGCACAGCAGCCACACCGTCCGCGGAGCGGGCTCCTCCACCGCCTTGAGGAGCACGTTCCCGGCACCTTCGGTGAGCCGGTCCGCGTCTTCGAGGACGATGACCTGCCAGCGGCCGACGGCCGGCGAGAGCTGCGCCCGGCGGACGAGGCTACGGGTCTCCTTGACGCCGATGGACAGCAGATCGGTACGGACGATCTCCACGTCGGCGTGCGTACCGATCAGGGTGGTGTGGCAGCCGTCGCAGAACCCGCAGCCGGGCTCACCGCCGAGGGCCCGGTCGGGGCTGACGCACTGGAGCGCGGCCGCGAAGGCGCGGGCCGCCGTGGCCCGGCCGGACCCGGGCGGGCCGGTGAACAGCCAGGCGTGGGTCATCTTGGACGCGGGGGGCACGGGGGTGCCGTCCGAGGTGGCCGTGACCAGGGTGTCGGCATCCCGGGCGGCTGCTGCCAGCTGCGCCTGCACGCGATCCTGTCCCACGAGGTCGTCCCATACGGGCATCCCGCGCCCACCACCCTTCCCACTCCGTCGATACGTGGCCGTGCGACTCCATCGGCCGCACCGATCCGTCGGCCGCACCGTTCCGTCGGCCACACCGTTCCGTCGGCCGTACGAATCCGTCGGCCGTACGGCCCCATCGGCCGCCCGCCCGATGAGCCGCCCGCCCACCCGATGACCGGGCAGCCGCCCGTCGCCGCTGACGGCCATGTCCGGCCGCCGGTGGCCGCGCGCGTGCCGTTCCCATTGTGGCGCGCGCCACCGACAATTCCGGCCGCTCGGTCAGCGCCTGCGGCGCGGACGGCGGCCCTCGTCGTCGCCGTCGTCGTCCCGGTGCGACCCCAGCAGTTCGTCCGCCAGGGTCGGCAGGTCGTCCATCGGGGTTTCCTCGGCCCAGTCGGAGCGCTCGCGGCGCGGCCTCCCGTCGTCCCCGACGACGGGGAGCTCGCGGGTCACGTCGTTATCGGCGTCCCGGAAGATGCCGGGCGGAACCCGGTCCGTCGGGTTCTCCTCCGACCGGCGGGCCGTGGGCCGCGACGCGGAACCGCTCCTGCCGCCGGAGCCGGCGGCCGGCGCGGGCGGCGTCGCCCGCCGGCCCGCAGCCCCGGAAGCACCGGAAGCACCGGAAGCACCCGAGGAACCAGCAGCACCCGAGGAACCGGAAACACCCGAATCACCCGGACCACCGGTCCCGTCGGGGCGTACGGCCGGCAGCACCGCCGTCTCGTCCGTCGCACCCGCCGAGCCCGCCGCACCCCGCGCCGGATCGACCTTCGGCACCGGAACCGTCTGCGTCACGTCGTCCGGCTGGACGACCCGCCTGACCACGGGGGTCTCGACGGTGACCGCCTCGTCCGGCAGGGGGTCCTTCCGCATGCCGACCTTGGGACCGGGCGCCGGAGCCGAAGCGGCCGAAGCCGATGCGGATGCGGATGCGGATGCGGACGCCGCCGCGGCGGCGGCCGCCGAGGCCTCCGCCTCCCGGCGCGCCTCCTCCGCCTTCAGCAGGGCCTCCTCGGCGCGCCGCTGCTTCTCCAGCCTCCGCGCCTCGGCCTCGGCACGCAGCCGGGCCTCCTCCGCCTCCTCGAGCCGGATCCGCTCCTGCTCGGCGGCGCGGGCCTTCGCCTCGGCCTCGGCGCGCAGCCGTTCGGCCTCGGCCCGGGCCCGGGCCTCCTCCTCGGCGCGCAGCCGCTCCTCCTCCGCCTTGCGGGCGGCCTCCGCCTCGGCCCTGATCCGGGCCTCCTCGGCCTCGCGGGCCAGCCGGGCCTCTTCCTCGGCCTTCAGCCGGGCCTCCTCGGCCTTGCGGGCGGCCTCCGCCTCCGCCTTGCGCCGGGCCTCCTCCTCGGCGAGCCGGCGCGCCTCGATCTGCGCCGCCACCTCGGCCTCGGACAGGGGCAGCATCCGGTCCAGGCGGTGCCGTACGACGGTGGTCACCGAACCCGGGTCCTGACCCGCGTCGACGACCAGGTAGCGACCGGGGTCGGCGGCGGCGAGCGTCAGGAATCCGGCGCGCACCCGCTGGTGGAACGCCGCGGGCTCCGATTCCAGCCGGTCGGGCGCCTCGGTGAAGCGCTCCCGGGCGGTCTCCGGGGACACGTCGAGCAGGACGGTCAGGTTCGGGACGAGTCCGCCGGTGGCCCAGCGGGAGATCCGGGCGATCTCGGTCGGGGCGAGGTCGCGGCCCGCGCCCTGGTAGGCCACGGAGGAGTCGATGTAGCGGTCGGAGATGACCACGGCGCCGCGCTCCAGCGCCGGCCGGACGACCGTGTCCACGTGCTCGGCGCGGTCGGCGGCGTACATCAGCGCCTCGGCGCGGTTCGACAGCCCGGCCGAGGACACGTCGAGCAGGATCGAGCGGAGCCGCTTGCCGACCGGCGTGGCTCCCGGCTCGCGGGTCACGACGACCTCGTGGCCCTTGCCCCGTATCCAGTCGGCGAGGGCCTCCGCCTGGGTGGACTTGCCGGCGCCGTCACCACCTTCGAGGGCGATGAAGAACCCGGTCGTGGAAGGAGCCTGGACCGGGTCCCCGCCGCGCAGCGCCTCGCGCAGGTCGCGGCGCAGCGGTACTCCGCCGCGGTCGTCGGCCTTGGTGAGGACCACCACGGCGACGGGCAGCAGCAGCGCGCCGACGAGCATCAGCGTGAAGGCGGCGCCGCCGTGCGAGAACACGTCCTCGCCGCCGACCAGCCGGTGCGGTCCGATCGCGGCGGCGAGCAGCGGGGCCGCGACCGCGCCCAACGCCACCGCGACCCGGACCACGGCCTGGAGGTGCTCGGTGACCCGGGCCCGGCGGAACTCCTCGGTCTCCTGGTCCAGCAGGGTGTGCCCGGTGTTGGCGGCGACGCCCGCGGCGGTACCGGCGAGAAGGGCAAGGAACAGCACGGTGGCGGTGTCCGGGACGAGCCCGGTGAGCAGCAGCGCGAGGCCGGTCACCCCGGTGGCCAGGGCCAGCAGGCGGCGCCGCGACAGGGTGGGCAGTACCTTGCCGGCCTGGGTGGCGCGGATGCCGAGGGCGGTGCCGCCGACGAGGGCGAGGACCAGCAGGGCGTACGCGGCGGGGCCGCCGCCCAGGTCGAAGGCCTGCAGTACGGCGACGGATGCGGCGCAGGCCACCGCTCCGGCGACGGCCGCGCAGGTCAGGACGAACAGCCGGAGGTTTCCCGTACGCCCCTTCTCGCGCTGGTCGCCCGCCTTGGGGGCCCGCAGGCCCTCCAGCGGGGAACGCGGCCTCGGGGTCTTCGTCGAGGGCAGTGCCAGCGGCAGCAGCAGCGAGACGGACGCGGCGAACAGGCCGGCCGCCACGTACGAGCCGAGCGCCGCCTGGTTCGCCGCGAACCAGTCCACGCCCAGGCCCAGGGCCCGCCCGACGAGGGTGGCGGCGAGCAGCGCGCCGGCGGCGACGGGCATCGCCGCGAAGGCCGTACGCAGCGTCAGGCGCCGCAGGGCGTCGAGGTGGTCCGGGAGCGGACGTACGGTCGCCCCCTCGGGCGGCGGCTCCGGCAGCAGCGCGGGCGCGGCGCTCTCCTTGGCCAGCGTCCACACGCGCTCGGCGGCGCCGGAGACGAAGACGGTGGCGAGCAGCGCGGTCGTGGCCTGCCCGGGGATCCAGTCGAGCCAGAGCGGGGCGACGACGAACAGCCCGATGCGCAGCCCGTCGGCCCCGACCATCGTCCAGCGCCGGTCCAGCTTGCCCCCGGGGGCGGTGAGCTTGGCCAGCGGGCCGAGCAGTACCGCTCCGAACAGCACGGTGGCGAGGATCCGCACGCCGAAGACGGCGGCGACGGCGAAGGCCGCGCCCCGGTAGCCGTCACCGAACACGCCTCCCGGGGCCGCGTCGACGGCGGCCTGGAGCGTCAGCAACACCAGGACGAGCAGGGCGAGGGCATCGCCGATGCCGCTCACCAGCTGCGCGCTCCACAGTCGGCGGAGTCTGGGGGTGCGCAGCAGCGCGCGCACCGCTCGCTCGCGGGAGTCCGCGGCCAGGGCTTCGTCGTAGGTGGGGTTCTCGGAGTCGGTCACGACCGTTGGCTGCTCGGCTCGCGTCATCCGCCCAGCCTATCCGCTGTCCCTGGCGGTTGCGTTGGGCTGTGGACAGGGCCCGGTGTGACCCCGCACCCACTCGTGCCGCGCCCGGGTGCGGCACGCCCGAGGGCCCCGCGCGGATCGCGCGGGGCCCTCGGGAGGAACGAACGGATCGACCTGTCGGCCGCTACGCCTCCGACGCCGGAACGGCCGCCGTCTTCTTGGCCGTCGTCTTCTTCGCCGCGGCCGTCTTCGTGGCGGTGGTCGTCTTCTTGGCCGCCGTCGTCTTCTTGGCGGCGGCGGTCTTGGTGGCCGTCGCCTTCTTCGCCGGGGCCTTCTTGGCCGTCGCCTTCTTGGCGGGGGCCTTCTTCGCGGTCTTCTTCGCCGGACCCTTGGCCCGCTTCTCCGCGAGCAGCTCGTAGCCCCGCTCGGGCGTGATCGTCTCGACGTCGTCGTCGCGGCGCAGCGTCGCGTTGGTCTCGCCGTCCGTCACGTACGGACCGAAGCGGCCGTCCTTGACGACGACCGGCTTCTCGCTGACCGGGTCGGTGCCGAGCTCCTTGAGCGGGGGCTTGGCCGCGGCCCGCCCGCGCTGCTTGGGCTGCGCGTAGATGGCGAGGGCCTCGTCGAGGGTGATCGCGAAGAGCTGGTCCTCGGTCTCCAGGGACCGCGAGTCCGTGCCCTTCTTCAGGTACGGGCCGTAGCGGCCGTTCTGGGCGGTGATCTCGACGCCCTCCGCGTCCACGCCGACCACGCGCGGCAGCGACATCAGCTTGAGCGCGTCGTCGAGGGTGACGGTGTCCAGGGACATCGACTGGAAGAGGGAGGCCGTCCGCGGCTTCACCGCGTTCTTGCCCGTCTTCGGGGTGCCCTCGGGGAGGATCTCGGTGACGTACGGCCCGTAGCGACCGTCCTTCGCGACGATCTGGTTCCCGCTCACCGGGTCGGCGCCGAGTTCGAATTCACCGCTCGGCTTCGCGAACAGTTCCTCCGCGTACTCGACCGTCAGCTCGTCGGGAGCCATGTCGTCGGGCACGTCGGCCCGCTGGTGGCCCTCGGCGTCCTTCTCGCCGCGCTCCACGTACGGCCCGTAGCGGCCGACGCGCAGCACGATGTCGTCGCCGACGGGGAAGGAGGAGATCTCCCGGGCGTCGATCGCGCCCAGGTCCGTGACCAGCTCCTTCAGGCCACCGAGGTGGTCTCCGTTGGCGGGGACGACCTCGGAGGCGTCCTCGGAACCGAAGTAGAAGCGCTTGAGCCACGGCACGGACTGGGCCTCGCCGCGCGCGATGCGGTCGAGGTCGTCCTCCATCTTCGCGGTGAAGTCGTAGTCGACGAGCCGCCCGAAGTGCGTCTCCAGGAGGTTCACCACGGCGAACGACAGGAAGGACGGCACGAGGGCCGTGCCCTTCTTGAAGACGTAGCCGCGGTCGAGGATCGTGCCGATGATCGACGCGTACGTCGACGGTCGGCCGATCTCCCGCTCTTCGAGCTCCTTGACCAGCGAGGCCTCGGTGTAGCGGGCCGGCGGCTTGGTCGAGTGGCCGTCGACGGTGATCTCCTCGGCCGACAGCGCGTCGCCCTCGGCGACCTGCGGCAGCCGCTTCTCACGGTCGTCGAGCTCGGCGTTCGGGTCGTCGGCGCCTTCGACGTAGGCCTTCATGAAGCCGTGGAAGGTGATCGTCTTGCCGGAGGCGCTGAACTCGGCGTCCCGGCCGTCCGACGCGGCGCCGCCGATCTTCACGGTCACCGAGTTGCCGGTCGCGTCCTTCATCTGGGAGGCGACGGTCCGCTTCCAGATGAGCTCGTACAGGCGGAACTGGTCGCCGCTCAGACCGGTCTCGGCCGGGGTGCGGAAACGATCACCCGAGGGTCGGATCGCCTCGTGCGCCTCCTGCGCGTTCTTGACCTTGCCGGCGTAGACGCGCGGCTTCTCCGGCAGGTAGTCGGCCCCGTACAACTGGGTCACCTGCGCCCGGGCCGCGTTCACCGCCGTGTCCGAGAGCGTCGTGGAGTCCGTACGCATGTAGGTGATGAAGCCGTTCTCGTACAGCTTCTGGGCCACCTGCATGGTCGCCTTCGCACCGAAGCCCAGCTTGCGCGAGGCCTCCTGCTGGAGCGTCGTCGTGCGGAAGGGGGCGTACGGGGAGCGGCGGTAGGGCTTGGAGTCGACCGACCGCACCGCGAACGACGTCTGCTCCAGCGCGGCGGCGAGCGCCCGGGCGTTCGCCTCGTCGAGGTGCAGGACCTCGCTCTTGAGCTGCCCGGTCGAGCCGAAGTCGCGGCCCTGGGCGACGCGCTTGCCGTCGACCGTGTTCAGGCGGGCGACCAGCGTGGAGGGGTCGGAGGCGTCACCGGCGCGGCCGGTGGCGAAGGTACCGGTCAGGTCCCAGTACTCCGCGGAGCGGAAGGCGATGCGCTCGCGTTCCTTCTCGACGACCATGCGCGTGGCGACGGACTGGACGCGGCCCGCCGACAGCTTCGGCATGACCTTCTTCCACAGGACCGGCGAGACCTCGTAGCCGTAGAGGCGGTCGAGGATGCGGCGGGTCTCCTGGGCGTCGACCATGCGCTGGTTGAGCTCGCGCGGGTTGGCGACGGCGTCGCGGATCGCGTCCTTGGTGATCTCGTGGAAGACCATCCGGTGGACGGGGACCTTGGGCTTGAGCACCTCTTGCAGGTGCCACGCGATGGCTTCGCCCTCGCGGTCCTCATCGGTGGCGAGGAAGAGTTCGTCGGACTCGGCCAGCAGGTCCTTGAGCTTGCGGACCTGCGCCTTCTTGTCCGCGTTGACGACGTAGATCGGCTGGAAGTCGTGTTCGACGTCCACACCGAGGCGGCGCACCTCACCGGTGTACTTGTCGGGAACCTCGGCCGCGCCGCTGGGGAGGTCGCGAATGTGCCCGACGCTCGCCTCGACGACGTATCCCGGGCCGAGGTAGCCCTTGATCGTCTTCGCCTTGGCAGGGGACTCGACGATGACGAGTCGGCGGCCGCCCTTTGCGGTCTCGCTAGTCGGGGACAACTTGGCTCTTCTCTCCGGTCGGCACTCGGTCGCAGTACGGCGACGCTGCGGAGTGTGACGGTACAACCCGCCCCCGTGTCAAACGGCACAAGCCCGCAACGGCCACTCGAACGGTAACCCGACAAGTGCGGTTTCTGCCGCCCGGATGCCGCGCCGGGCCCCTTCCGGTCACCGGCCGGAGTGGCCGCAGAGCCGTCTGGCCCCGCCTCCACACCCGTCTCGACGTCGGGTTTCACCCCCGTACGGAGATCATCGCCGGGCCCGCCTCAGAAGCGCTGGAGACACCAAACCCCGAGGGCCAGGGAGCCCGCGCCGGCCAGGACGGCCAGCGGTACGGCCAGGACGGGGCGCACGCCTTCGGCCACCGGCGCGCGGTGCAGGGCGCGCGCCCCCGTCCAGACCAGCAGAGCGGCTCCGAACAGCAGGAACACGGCTGCCGCGAAGATCGCCGGACCGCGTTCCATGCCGTTCCCCTTTACCCCTGGGCCGCTCGGGGATCCCCCCGGATCCCGCTGCCCCGGAGCCTGCCGGCCGTGGGGATACGGCGGGCGAACCCCGGGTTACATCACGGGTACGGGAAGGACTTCCGAGGACCTCGGGAGGCCGACGACAGGCCTTGACGACGGGCCCTAGGAGGGGTTGCCGCCCGGCAGGGGCTCCAGGAAGCCCTGCTCCACCAGCAGCCGAATGGCCTCCGGGGTCCGGTCCCGCAGGACGACCGGATCCTCTTCCATCAGCTGGGCGATCGCGTCGAGGATCCGCCCCGCGCTGAGTGAGCCGTCACACACTCCGGCGAAGCCCGCCCCGACCGTGTCGACCTTGGTGGCCCGCCGCATCCCGCGGTTCTGCCGCAGCACCACGTGCTCCGGGTCCTCCGCCCCGGGCGCGCCGACCTGCTCCTGGACCACCTCGGCGGTCAACCGGAAATACCCGGCCAGCAGCGCCGCGTCGTCGTGTTCGCGCAGGTAGTCCTGCCGGGCGAAGTGGGCCAGTACGGCCTCGCCGAGCGGCTGCTCGACCGAGTGCGGCCACTCCTCGACCACGATCGAGGGCTCCGTCGCGTCGGTGCGGCGCAGGGTGATCCAGCCGAATCCGACGGCCTTGGTCCCGCTCGCCTCGAACTCGTCCAGCCAGTCCTCGTACCGGCGGGTGTACTCGGCCGGGTCGGTGCGGTGGTCGCCCGCGTCGCGGAGCCACAGCTCCGCGTACTGCGTCACGTCCTGCACGTCACGCTGCACGATCCAGGCGTCGCAGCCGCGCGGCACCCACGAGCGGAGCCGGTCGTGCCAGTCCTCACCGTCCACGTGCTGCCAATTGCCGAGGAACTGGGCGTACCCGCCCGGGTTCAGGTGCGCGCCCGCCTCCTGGACCAGCGTCCGGCACAGGTCGTCGCCGCTCATGCCGCCGTCGCGGTAGGTCAGCCGGGCGCCGGGGGAGATCACGAACGGCGGGTTCGACACGATGAGGTCGTACGTGGCGTCCCCGACGGGCTCGAAGAGCGACCCCGCGAGCAGTTCCGCCTCCGGCGCCCCGGAGAGAGCCAGCGTCAAACGGGTGAACTCCAGCGCGCGCGGGTTGACGTCGGTGGCGGTGACCCGGGTCGCGTGCTGGGCGGCGTGCAGCGCCTGGATACCGGATCCGGTGCCGAGGTCGAGGGCGGAGCCGACGGGGAACCGCACGGTGATTCCGGCCAGCGTGGTGGACGCCCCGCCCACGCCGAGGACCACGCCCTCCTCCCGACTGCCGATCCCACCGGCCCCGCCGACGGCGCAGCCGAGGTCCGAGACGATGAACCAGTCCTCGCCCTCCGGGCCTCCGTACGGGCGTACGTCGACGGTGGCGTGCACCTCGTCCCCCTCGCGCCGCAACCAGCCGTCGGCGAGGGCGGCCTCGACGGGCAGCGCGGCCGCGGCGTGCACGTACGGCACGGCCCCCTGGAGGAGGAAGAGCCGGACCAGGCTCGCGAGTGGGGTGTCGCCGGCGCCGCGCGTGGCCCGCAGGGCGGGCACCGTCTCACTGCGGGCCAACGCCGCGTAGGCGGGGGCCCCGAGCAGGTCGAGCAGCCCGTCGGCGGTGAAACCGGCGGCGAGCAGGGCGGCGCGGAGTTCGGCGGCGCTGTCGGGCGAGGGAAGGCTGGTGGTACTCACGCGTCCATTGTGGCCGCTGGGGCCGGCAAACCGAACGACCCCCGACGCACGGCAGGGCGGCCGGGTCCACGCGGGAACTCCGGCCGCCCCGGGCGCCGATCGGCGCGCGCGGGGGGCGGCGGGGGGACGGACGCGCCGCGATCAGCCCGTCGCGGGCGTGGTGACCTGGCAGCCCTTCTGACCGTAGATCACCTTGAGCCCGGTGGACTCCAGCTTCTGCTTGCTCGCCGTCTCGTTGGCCGCGACCTCGGTCAGACCGCCGGCCACCTGCTGGAGACCTTCCGCGAACTTGCTCTGGTCCTTCGCGTCGAGCGCGTCGATCTTCGTCTTCAGTTCGATGTAGCTCTTGGAGATCTGGTCGTAGCTCTTCACCACGGAGTCCTGGGCCGCCTTGCCGTCCTTGACCGGCGCTTCGCCGGCCGCGGTCAGCGCACCGCCCATGGACTTGTAGGCGTCGGACAGCGACTGGAAGGCCGCCGAGTCGGTCTGCTGGACCTCCTCGGGCTTGTTGCTCTGCGTGGCCACCCGCTTCAACTCGTCATTGGTGGTCTTGATCTTGGTGAGCTCGGGCTCCCACTTGTCACAGACCTTCTTCGCCCAGGCGTCGGCCTTCTGCTTGCTGTCGTCTTTCCCGTCGCCGCCGCAGCCGGACAGGACGAGCATCAGTACCGCACCGCCGGACACCGCGGCCGCAAACTTCTTGTTCACCGGATTGGTCCCTTCGAAGGCTCTCGGCCCGGAAGATACACGCCCACCCTCCGGGGACGCACAAAGGCGGACAGACGACGCGTCGCTACGCGTCGCCCGTCCGCCGTTCGGGCGCATCCTTGAGCCGGTCGCCCGCGGAGGTCAAAATTCCGGAGGCCAGGACTCCGGAGCGGGAGCCGGTGGTCCGAACGTCAGGAAACCACCGCCGGACCGGGGGACTGGGCCACCCGCTCGGCCTGTGGGTCCTCGTCCTCGCCCTCGTCGCCGACGGCGATGCCCCGGCGCTTGGAGACGTACACCGCGCCGATGATCACACCGATGGCGAGGGTCGCCACGACGGCCCGTACGGTCGGGCTGGTGTCGTCGCCGTAGCTGAACTGGACGACGGCGGGGGCGATCAGCAGCGCCACCAGGTTCATCACCTTGAGCAGCGGGTTGATGGCCGGTCCGGCGGTGTCCTTGAACGGGTCGCCGACCGTGTCGCCGATGACGACGGCGGCGTGGGACTCGCTGCCCTTGCCCCCGTGGTGGCCGTCCTCGACGAGCTTCTTCGCGTTGTCCCACGCACCACCGGAGTTGGCGAGGAAGACGGCCATCAGCGTGCCGGTGCCGATGGCGCCCGCGAGGAAGGAACCGAGCGCGCCGACGCCCAGGGAGAAGCCCACCGCGATCGGGGTGAGGACGGCGAGCAGCCCGGGCGTGGCGAGCTCGCGCAGGGCGTCCTTGGTGCAGATGTCCACGACGCGGCCGTACTCGGGCTTCTCCGTGTAGTCCATGATCCCCGGGTGCTCGCGGAACTGACGGCGCACCTCGTAGACGACGGCGCCGGCCGAGCGGGACACCGCGTTGATGGCCAGGCCGGAGAAGAGGAACACCACGGCCGCGCCCAGGATCAGACCGACGAGGTTGTTCGGTTGGGCGATGTCGAGGCTGAGGTTCATCTCCCCGGCCTTCGCCCCGACCTCCTTGACGGCGCCGGCGATCGCGTCGTTGTACGAGCCGAACAGCGCGGCCGCCGCGAGGACGGCGGTGGCGATGGCGATGCCCTTGGTGATGGCCTTGGTGGTGTTGCCGACGGCGTCCAGGTCGGTGAGGACCTGCGCGCCCGCTCCCTCGACGTCGCCGGACATCTCCGCGATGCCCTGCGCGTTGTCCGAGACCGGACCGAAGGTGTCCATCGCGACGATGACGCCGACGGTGGTCAGCAGCCCCGTGCCGGCCAGCGCCACGGCGAAGAGCGCCAGCATGATCGACGTACCGCCGAGCAGGAAGGCCCCGTACACGCCGAGGCCGATCAGCAGCGCCGTGTACACGGCGGATTCCAGGCCGACGGAGATGCCGGCGAGGATGACGGTGGCCGCGCCGGTCAGGGAGGACTTGCCGATGTCCCGGACGGGGCGCCGGTTGGTCTCGGTGAAGTAGCCGGTCAGCTGCTGGATCAGGGCGGCGAGCACGATGCCGATCGCGACGGCGACGATCGCCAGGACCCGCGGGTCACCGGGGTGGTTCGCGATGGCGGCGTCCTCGACCCCGACGAGCTCCTTGTACGTGGCCGGCAGGTACGCGTAGACGGCGATCCCGACGAGCACCAGGGAGATCACCGCGGAGATGAAGAAGCCGCGGTTGATGGCGGTCATGCCACTGCGGTCGGACCGGCGCGGCGCCACCGCGAAGATGCCGATCATGGCGGTGACGACACCGATGGCGGGCACGATCAGCGGGAAGGCGAGCCCGAGGTCGCCGAAGGCCGCCTTGCCCAGGATGAGCGCGGCCACCAGGGTGACGGCGTACGACTCGAACAGGTCGGCGGCCATCCCCGCGCAGTCACCGACGTTGTCGCCCACGTTGTCGGCGATGGTCGCGGCATTGCGCGGATCGTCCTCCGGAATGCCCTGCTCGACCTTGCCGACCAGGTCGGCGCCGACGTCGGCGGCCTTGGTGAAGATGCCGCCGCCGACGCGCATGAACATGGCGATCAGCGCGGCGCCCAGGCCGAACCCCTCCAGGACCTTGGGCGCGTCGGCCGCGTAGACCAGGACGACGCAGGAGGCGCCGAGCAGGCCGAGGCCGACGGTGAACATGCCCACCACGCCACCGGTGCGGAAGGCGATCTTCATGGCCTTGTGGGCCACCTCGGTGAGGTCCTTGGCGGGTTCGCCCTCGGCGGGGGTGGCCTCCCGGGCGGCGGCCGCGACGCGGACGTTGGCGCGCACCGCGAGGCGCATGCCGATGTAGCCGGTGGCGGCCGAGAAGAGCGCGCCGACGAGGAAGAAACCGGAGCGGCCTCCACGCTGCGACCAGTCGTCGGCCGGAAGCAGGAAGAGCAGGAAGAAGACGACCACGGCGAAGACGCCGAGGGTGCGCAACTGGCGTCCGAGGTAGGCGTTGGCGCCTTCCTGAACGGCTGCGGCGATCTTCTTCATGCTGTCGGTGCCCTCGTCCGCGGCGAGGACCTGGCGGGTCAGGATCTGCGCGACGACGAGCGCGGCCAACGCGACGACGGCGATGACGATGACGATGAGCCGATTGTCATCGGTGAGTACTGCGGCTGCCAGATCATGTGCGCGATCCGGCGCGATAGGGGTGAAGAGCCCCGTCATTCGTCCTCCTTGACGTGATGAGCTCAAGATGTGGACGGATTGTAGGGAGCGCGACCTGATCAAAACAGTGCGCGTGAAACGGAATTGGCCCGCAGTTGCTCCTCATCAATGGATCGCGTCACTCCATTACCCTCGAAAGAAGTAATGGGGCAAAGGCATTGACGACTGATCAACGATCTAGAGGGTTTTTCGGAGAAATGCAAAAGGCCCTGCTCAACAGGGCCTCGATAAAGATCGGACGATACGATCCGCGCCGGCGCGGCGGTGCTCCGGGCCGACGCCGGGGCGTACGCGGAAGCGGGCGCGGCGCGCGCGGGACTCCCCACGGCTCCTGTCGAACGGATCCGCGTCCGGCTCGATCCACCGGCCCCTCGGGGCGCGACGGGCGCGACGGGGGCACGCCTCTCACACCGTCCGGCTCCACCGGCCGCGCCGAACGAGGGCAACGGCGGGAGCAGCGGCCACGGTGAGAGACCGCGGCGGCGGCCGCGGAATGCTGCTGCGGCGGCGGCGGCGGCCTGACGCTACGAAACCTGGGCGGAGCCGGAGACGGGCCAGCTCATCCGAATCGTTCCGCCGGACTCGTCCGCGGACACGGAGACGTCGTCGACGAGCCCGCTGATCACGGCGAGGCCCATCTCGTCCTCCCCGTCGATGTCCGGGTCCAGGACGGCCGCGATGCCGGGAACGGACTCGATGGAACCACCGGCCGGCCCGGGCACCTCGTCGCCAACCTCGATGGAGAACGACTTCTCCTCCTCGGTCAGCACCACCCGGACGGGCGCGGTCAGCCCGTTGCTCCGGTGCAGTCCGACGGCACGCGAACACGCTTCGCCCACGGCGAGGCGGACCTCGTCGAGGACGGCTTCCTCCACCCCTGCCCGGCGCGCCACCGCGGCCGCGACGAGGCGGGCCGTCCGGACGTGTTCGGGCTGGGCGCTGAAGCGCAGTTCAACGGTGGCCATGTGCGTCCCCCTCGGACTACGGGCGTGACTTGACAGGGGCCCGGACCGCCCATGGCCCGGTACCCCCGCTCCTAGTCGGCGCCTGCGCCGTTTCCGGCGGCAGCCGCCAGGAGCACGTCAGTCGGTGGCTGCGACGGCGTCTTCCACCGTGGTGTGGATCGGGAACACCTTGGTCAGACCGGTGATGCGGAAGATCTTCAGGATGCGCTCCTGGTTGCAGACCAGACGCAGCGAGCCCTCGTGCGCGCGGACGCGCTTGAGGCCTCCCACGAGCACACCGAGGCCGGTGGAGTCGAGGAAGTCCACTCGCTCCATGTCGACAACCAAGTGGTAGCTGCCGTCGTTCACCAACTCCACCAACTGCTCGCGCAGCTTGGGCGCGGTATACACATCAATCTCGCCACCGACCTCTACGACCGTGCGGTCGCCGACAGTGCGAGTCGACAGGGACAGGTCCACGGATCCTCCAGCACCTTGCTATCGAGCGGCGCCCCCCAGGGGCCTCCCCATCCGAAGGTAGGGGAGGGATCGGCTGCCGCGATGGCATTCAATCACTTACCGGCAGGCGCGCACGACGCCTTGGGACCATTGTCCCGCACGCCAGTGACACACTCGGTTCCAATGGCCAACACTCACCGCCCCGGTCGGCCCACGGCGCCCACGGACGCACGACCCACTCCCGACACGGTCCTGGACCGGTTGTCACGGGGGTCTTCCCGAGCTGCGCGCATCACTCATACGGAGCACTTGCCCCCTCGGGCGGGTCGTCATGCGGTCTGGCCCGATCGCATCCGAACGGATGTCGTAGCCGCGATTTCGGCCGCCGGCATCGACCATCCGTGGGAACACCAGGCGGCCGCCGTCGAGCTCGCCCTCGACGGCGAGTCGGTGGTCGTCGCCACCGGGACCGCCTCGGGCAAGTCGCTGGCCTACCTCGCCCCCGTGCTCTCCGCCCTCGCGGACGGCTCCGAGGCGCCGAACGGCCGGGGTGCGACGGCCCTCTACCTGGCCCCCACCAAGGCTCTGGCCGCCGACCAGCGGCGCGCCGTGCGGGAACTGGCCGCGCCGCTGGGAAACGCCGTCCGACCCGCCGTGTACGACGGCGACACCCCGTTCGAGGAACGGGAGTGGGTGCGCCAGTACGCCAATTACGTACTGACCAACCCGGACATGTTGCACCGGGGGATCCTGCCCGCCCACCCGCGCTGGTCGTCGTTCCTGAAGGCCCTGCGCTACGTCGTCATCGACGAGTGCCACACCTATCGGGGGGTCTTCGGGTCCCACGTCGCCCAGGTCCTGCGCCGGCTGCGGCGGCTGTGCGCCCGCTACGGCTCCGAGCCGGTCTTCCTGCTGGCCTCCGCCACCGCGAGCGACCCGGCGGCGGCCGCGTCCAGGCTGACCGGCGTACCCGTCACCGAGGTCTCGGACGACGCCTCCCCGCGCGGCGAGGTCGTCTTCGCCCTGTGGGAGCCGCCGCTGACCGACCTCAAGGGCGAGAAGGGCGCCCCCGTACGCCGCACCGCCACCGCCGAGACCGCCGACCTGCTGACCGACCTGGTCGTCCAGGGGGTCCGCACGGTGGCCTTCGTCCGCTCCCGGCGCGGGGCCGAGCTGATCGCCGTGATCGCCCAGGAGAGACTCGCCGAGGTGGACCGCTCCCTGCCCCGGCGTGTCGCCGCCTACCGGGGCGGCTACCTGCCCGAGGAACGCCGCGCCCTGGAGCGGGCCCTGCACTCCGGCGAACTGCTGGGCCTGGCCGCGACCACCGCGCTGGAGCTGGGCGTGGACGTGTCGGGCCTCGACGCCGTCCTGATCACCGGCTACCCCGGCACCCGGGCCTCCCTGTGGCAGCAGGCGGGCCGCGCCGGACGGTCCGGGCAGGGCGCCCTGGCCATCCTGATCGCCCGCGACGACCCGCTGGACACCTACCTGGTCCACCACCCCGAGGCGCTCTTCCGGCAGCCCGTGGAAGCCACCGTCCTCGACCCCGACAACCCGTACGTCCTGGCCCCGCACCTGTGCGCGGCGGCCGCCGAGCTGCCGCTGACCGAAGCGGACCTGGACCTCTTCGGCCCGGCCGCGCACGGCCTCCTGCCCCAGCTGGAGGCGGCGAAGCTGCTGCGGCGCCGGGCTACGGCCTGGCACTGGACCCGCCGCGAGCGCGCCTCGGACCTGACCGACATCCGGGGCGGCGGCGGCCGGCCCGTGCAGATCGTGGAGGCCGCCACCGGACGGCTGCTGGGCACGGTCGACGAGTCCGCCTCGCACACCGCCGTCCACGACGGGGCCGTCCACCTCCACCAGGGCCGCACCTACCTGGTCAAACGCCTCGACCTGGAGGATTCGGTGGCCCTCGTCGAGGAAGCGACCCCGCCGTTCTCGACCACGGCCCGCGACACCACCTCCATCTCGATCCTGGAGACCGAGACCGAGATCCCGTGGGGCGCGGCCCGGCTGTGCTTCGGATCCGTGGAGGTCACCAACCAGGTGGTCTCCTACCTGCGCCGCAAGCTGATCACCGGCGAGGTGCTCGGCGAGGCCAAGCTGGACCTGCCGCCGCGCACCCTGCGCACACGGGCCGTGTGGTGGACGGTCACCGAGGACCAGCTCGACGAGGCCCGGATCAACCCGGAGATCCTCGGCGGCGCCCTGCACGCCGCCGAACACGCCTCCATCGGCCTGCTCCCGCTGTTCGCGACCTGCGACCGCTGGGACATCGGCGGCGTCTCCGTACCGCTGCATCCCGACACCCTGCTGCCCACGGTGTTCGTGTACGACGGCCACCCGGGCGGCGCCGGATTCGCCGAGCGGGCCTTCCACACGGCGCGGGCCTGGCTGACGGCCACCCGGGACGCCATCGCCGCCTGCGAGTGCGAGGCGGGCTGCCCCTCCTGCATCCAGTCCCCCAAGTGCGGCAACGGCAACGACCCCCTCCACAAACGCGGCGCCATCCGCCTCCTCACCCACCTCCTCGCCCCCACTCCACCGGCGTGAGGGTGTCGGCCCGCCCGGGTCAGGACGTGGGGGCGGCCGGACCCACCGATGCCCCGGCCGCCCCCACACCCTGGTTCCGGCAGGCCGGGACTCAGGGGCCCCACCACGGCCCCCGCGGGCGCCGACGGCCCCGCAGGACCGGAGCACCGGCCGAAGCCCCGCAAACCGCCCCCAGGGCCCACGGCGCCGCTCCCCATGAGCCGCGACACAAACCCTCCTGAACCATGACGAACAACACCCCACAGCCCGAACACGAGACGCCTTCGCCCCCACCACCGAGATGGCCGAAAATCGCCCCTCGCTCCCCCCGAAAAGCCCGCCCCACCCCTCACCCGCTCCCCTCCCGCCTAAGGCCACGGCGTCTCCACGGCCTTCACCCCCTCCCGCCGAAGGCAACGACGTCCCCACGACCTTCACCCCCTCCCACCGAAGGCAACGACGTCCCCACGACCTTCACCCCCTCCCACCGAAGGCAACGGCGGGCCGGCCCTGGAGTGCAGGGTCGGGGCGAAGGGGCCCGCTTCGACGCGAGCCGTGATCTCGGCGACCTCCCCCTCGACCCGGCACGCCGTCACCCTCGCGCCCTGGGCCCCGGCCACCCTGACCGCCGCGGCGCAGGCAGCGACGGGGCCGTGGGACCAGCTCGCGGCCGCCGCGAGGGCGGCGAGGTCGGCCGCCGCACCCGCGCGGTGGCGGGCCGCGACCGCCTGGCCGAGGAGCAGCACACCCCCGAACACGGCGCCCAGGATCGTGACGGCCACCGTGGCCCACACCGTCGCGGAACCCCGGTCCCGGCTCACGGCGGCGGCCCCACGCTGTCCTCCGCCAGGGCCACCGCCAGCGCCCCGATCCGTACCGGCAGCCGGTCGGGACCCGGCGCGGGCGCCGCGACGCCGACCCGCCAGAGGTCACCCACGCGCTCCACCTCCACCTCCGCTCCGCGCGGGGCGGCCGCCCGGGCGGCAGCCACCGCCACCTCGGTCGGCTCGGACC
>NZ_JANFAK020000056.1 GCF_024721315.2 Streptomyces sp. Isolate_45 | reverse complement strand
CGGCATCTCCCAGATGCAGATCTCCCGCATCCTCACCCGCACCCTGACCCGGCTCAGGGAAGGCATGCTCGCCGACTAGTACTCCCGCCAGGATTTCGCTTTCCGACCTGGTCTTTCGCCGGGTGGCGGGGGTGTAGCGGCACCTGGGGCGTGCGGGGGCGGTCTCATGGCGACCACCCCTCGATGAGCAGCTGACCTCGCCGGCCGCCGGCTCGGTGCTGATCCTCGGAGAGGGCGGGCAGACGGGCCGGTACGCGCAGTTCCCGCAGAGTGGCGAAAGGGTGGAGGCCGCACAGGTCGGCGATCACCACCTCGACCCTGTGCCGCGCGCCGGCGAAGCGGGCTGGCGGCTGACCGCCGAGGCGGGCTGGCGGCCCGCCCGAGGACACCGTCCACGGCCACAACTGGTGGACCGAGCTGCACTGGCCGTCGTCATCGGTCGCCTACCGCGAACCGGCGGGGATGATGGTGGCAGGACTGCGTGACGGCCTACGGATCGCCGGCGAGTCCCGCGCGTCCGGCCATCCGCAGGCGCTGGTCCACCAAGCAGGTGAGGGCGCAAGGGCGATCGTCCCCAGACCTCGCCCCTCCTGGGCCTCACTGCGCAAGGCTGACGAAGGGCGGCGAGCGACGGTATGTCCGTACAGGACGCGACAGCGCAACTGCTTCCCGACGCCCAGCCCTCAGCTCCACGAGCCCACTCTGCTCCGGGCCTGCGTCACGCTCGGCGACTCGCTCGGGGCGCCGGCGGCGGACCGGCTGCGCGGGATGTTCCGCGAGGCGCTGAGCAGGAAGCCGGCACGCTGGTCGGATGCGCCGAGGGGAGCCGTGGAACGGGCTCGGGCGCTATGGCGGGTCACGGGTGACCCAAATGAAGTCCTGCCCGGACTATGGGAGTTGACGGCACGCAGCGCAATCGAAGCCTTCCGGACCCCGGGAAGCGTCGAGGTCGTGGTGCTGCTCGCCGAGATAGCCGCCACCCATCCGCCCACCGCGGAACGCGCCGCGCAGCAGCTCGCTGCCACCGCCGGGGAACGAATCAGGCACCTCAACCACGTCGACGCGATGAAGTGTGTCCAGTACCTCTGGCAGCTCACCTCGGACCCCCGGCAAGTAGTCCCCGCCCTGATCGACCTCGTCCGGATCTCCCCGCCACCCGGCAGCCCCAGGCCCGGGCCCACGATCCTCGCCCCCCCCTGCAACTCCTCGCCGAAGTCGCCGCCACCGACCCGGCGTCCGCCACCCCGGCGATGCCGGCTCTGCATGCCCTCCTCGACCCGGACGAACGTCCCGTACGTCATGACCATTGGGGTGCCGTTCGGGACGACGAGGCCCGGCTTACGGCGGTTCGAGCAGTAGTGGATGCCGCCGCCGTGAAGGACGCCACCGGCACGGCGGACCCTGGGCACGAGAAGGTGCCGGGAACTCGAAACCACATGGCACCTGCAGATCAGGCTCGGGCAGCGCGTCACGAACACGATCGGGCATCGCGCATCCTGGGGTCTTGATGCCGCCCCCACGTGGAGTTCCGCCCGCCTGTAGAACTCTCGCTCGGGCAGCGTCTGACGACTCTGGGCGGGTCTCGACAACCAGGGCAAGCCCGGTCCATCCCGACGAGTCGAGCGTGGACGACCAGAGGCGGGTCTGCCCCGGCTGCCGGTGCCGCGCGGGCTGGGCCCCGCCTTCCCTCTCCCGCCAGCAACCCCGTCGGAGCCGGATCGTAGGGTTCCCGTATTACCGGGAGAAGGAAGCACAACATGGGGCAGTCCGAGAAGGCCGAAGTACGTACACCGGGGCGGTGGCTGCGGAGGGCGGCCGTCTCGACGCTGGCCGTCGGCACGGCCGGGTTCTGCCTCGGGTTCGTGCATTCCTTCTTCGCGCACTCCTACACCTTCACGAGCCGGATGAGTGACGATTCCATGGCTCCGGCCCATCCGCGTGGCGAGGTCTTCTACGCGGAAACCATCACGGGTGACGAGGTGCGCCACGGGGACGTCATCGGTTTCGATGTGACCGTTGAGCATCCCGACGGAGGATCGACCGTCGGCAGGGTGGTCGCCCTGGGTGGAGAGACGCTTGCCTACCGGAGCGGCGAAGCCCATCTGACGCTGAACGGGAAGGTCCTCGCCGAACCGTACGTGGATCACGCGGTCGTGAGCGGTGGTTCGGCCGACTTCGAGGTGAAGGTGCCCGGGGGGAGACTGATCGTCCTGGCGGACACACGTACCAGTCCGGTCAGCGACCAGTTCGAGCCCGAGGAAGGGGCGGCGGCCACCGAGACCGGTACGTTCCCCCTCTCGGCGGTGCAGTACCGCGTCGTTGGCACGGAGGGGGATCCCACGACGGCAAGGGTGGCCGGCGAGGTGGCCCTCTTCGGCGGCCCGGTCCTGATCGTCGTGAGCGGGGCCCTGGCGTGCGCCTCGCGCGTCGTCCGCAGGCGGGCCGAGCGGGCGGTCGTCCACCCCTGGAGCTGACCGGGAGGAGGTGGTGCCGCTCAGCCTGCCCATGACGTCGAGACGGCGGCGCTGCTGCGATCTCTCGGTCTCGTGTTCGCGCTCGTACTGCCTCCGGCTGCGATGTCCACGAGTTCACCGACCCGGACGTGCGCCGGCACGTCATCGGCTCACCTGCTTGAACTGCACCGCCATGGGGCCCTCTCCTGGCCCGTCAGGACCGGCTGAGACGCAGGTCAGGGTGCTGCCCGGCGCAGGGACAGGGCGAAGGCGCAGCTGGTGACGGTGAGGACGATGATCGGTGGCGGGGGCAGGAAGAGGGCGGATATCGCCAGGCCGACGAGTGAGGCGGCGAGGAGTGTCCACCCGAAGGCGGTACGCCGTTCGATCAAGGCGGGGGAGTGTCGGGCGGCGAAGAGGGAGAGGAGCGCGCAGGAGATGACGAACAGGGCCATGACGGAACTCATGCCGTGGACGACATCGAGGGTGGTTCGTTCCAGACCCAGCAGCGTCATGGTCGTCGCCCGCATGGCCGCCGACGAGGCTTCTTCCTGCGGGGTCGGATTCCCCCAGGCCGTTGCGGCGGCAAGGGCGAGGTGTCCCGTGCCCAGGAGCAGGAATCCGCCGACCCCCACCTTGAAGGGTCGTAGCGGCTCGGGCTTTTGCCCGAGGACCGCGGAGGTCGTCGCGCTCATCGTGACTCCTTGAGGATGGGTGAGGCCACCCTCTACATGTGTAGAGGTTCCGGTTGAGTTGCACTCTACATCCGTAGAGGGGCTCCGGGGTGGGGAGGTCCGTATCGGCCATGCCGCAGTACTCGGTTCGCGCGATGCCGCTTGTGAGGCCGCCCGCTCCTTCGCATTGGAAACTGACACCTGTACGGCCGGATCGGCGACCCTGAACGGGAACGCCGGCCAGGCCGTTCACGGGGGCGTCACTGCCATGGCAGCGGCCTCCACCCGTCATCCGTACGGCTGTCCCAAGCGACAGGGGGCCGGCCCCCTTTGGGTCGCGATCCCGCTCACCGCCACGCCCCCCGGGCAGGCCGGCTGTCGCCGGAAAACGCGTGACGTTCTCGTGGCAGACGGCATCAGCCGTCGTGAGCGGTCGCGGCGGCGCACGCGTCGTCCCGGCCGCTGACGCATCTCCAGACGGATCACCGCGGCGTCCGGTGGGAGGCCCGGCCGATCTTCATCCCTCAGTCGCTGCGCCCGACGTCACGGCCCCTGGACCACAGGGAGAGGCCGGAGAACCTTGGAGCCCGACGCAGATCAAAGCCGGCCGAGGCACGATGCGAGCGAAGAGGGCCAGTTGTCCGCGCGATGGGGTGGGGGTTCATGCCGAGACGGGCCGGGCGCACCGGGAACAGCCCGCCGCCGCACTGTGAGGTAAGCCAGTTGGTCGTCCGATGCTGTGTCCGCGGCCTACGGACAGAGTTCGCGCTGAACGCGCGTAGTCGTCTCCCCACCGCGCTGCGACGTGGATTCCGGACCGAACCGGATGCCTCCCGAGACGGTGGACAACTGCCTTCATCGGGAGTGAGAACGCTCCGGGGTCCCTCGCGCCGCCCGGCTCTGGACTACGCCGGTTCCAGCAGGACCGCGGGCAGGGCGCCGTGCACGATCGGGTCTTTCGGCAGCGAGAGTCCGAAGAACGTCTCGACGACGTTCAGCGCGGTGCGGTGCACCTCCCTTTGGTCGCGCTCCGGGTCCGGGAGCCCGGCGGCGGTGAGGAGCTCCTGCAGGCGGGCGGCCGTCGCGGGGTCGCCGTCGACACCCTGATAGCCCCAGGAGGCGTCCAGATGCAGGTTGAAGGCGCTCAACAGGCGTCCGTCGTGGAAGTACTCGAACCGAGGCGGGACCGGCTTGCCGTTCTCCTCCTCGTACTCCAGGAGGCAGACGTGCGCACCGTCTCGCGAGATCGGTGCCGGCGGGCCGAACTCGCCCGGCCAGCCGCCGTACGCGACCGCGTACGTCCAGTCACCGGCGTGTCCGAGACGCAGGCCGATGCCGTCGAGGGGGTCACCGTAGGTGTTGTCCATGAGCTCCAGAAGAGAGTCTCCGGTATGTTCCCCGACCGCCTCGATGACGTGCTCGGCCTCGTACAGCAGAGTCGCGGCGAGGCGGTCGGCGAGCTCTTGCGGTGACAGCCCGCGGGCGATCACCACGTGGTAGCCCCCGAAGGCAATGGAGTGAGGTGCAGCAAGCCAGGTCGTTCCGTCCGTCATGACCGCCATTCTGGCCGCTGCCGCTGCCGCTGCCGCTGACATGGCCGGGCAGGGTTCAGGCCCGGCGGCCACGCCCATCGGGATCCGTACCCGAGTCGCCACTCGGGACGGGGTGCGTCCGGCTGTCCCCATCAGCATCCACGGTTCCGCGGAAGGGCGATACTTCATGCTGCCCCCCGTCGCCGGTGCACCGACGGTCCTGCCTCCGTGATGCTCGGTGGGGCGCTATCGCAGATCTCTCACGCGCCGCGACTCAGTACTTCCTCGGGCCGCGACGCGTGCTGCGCGTGGCGCGTCAGGAAGCGGATGAACACGGTTTCGGCCATCGGAGCCGTCAGGTGTGCGGCCGATCTGGCGACGGCCGGAGGCCGCCGGTCATCCCGGCTTGAGTACTCCCCGGGCGGTGACCGCCTTACGCAGGTTTGCAGCCATCGCTGCCGCTTGGTCCGGCGGCAGTGCCAGGACCCCATTTTCTGTCATCAGCGCGTGGAACTGCTGCTCGGCGTAGGGGACGCCGGGTGGCAGAGCGGCGATGTGCCAGTGCAGGTGCGCGTTGCCCTGCCGGCTGCCGAGCGAGTAGAGGTACGTGCGCTCCGGCTCGCACACGGCCTCGACGGCGAGGGCGATCTCCCGGACGAACAGCATGAGCCGGCTGTAGGCCGTTTCGTTCAGGTCGCGCACGGCGTGCTCGATGTGTGCCTTGGGTGCGACCAGGACCTTGCCCGGCACTGTGGGCCACCTGTCCAGGAACGCTACGTGATCGGCATCCTCAAAAACCGTCTCGTGCGGGTAGTTCGGGTTCCCGGCCAGGAACGCACAGACGAAGCACGGGCCGGTCCGCGTCCGCTCCACGTAGGCCTCAAGGTCCATTGGGATTCGCTCCGTTGACACACCTGGGCGCCTCTCGGTGGGGGTGGAACAGTCTGCCGCAGGTCCGCGAGACTTTCCAGCGCGAAGGAACACCAACGGTCTGCCGGCTGGAGATATGTGTCCGTGGGCGGCGCCGCAGGGGGTGGTGGGCGGTGTCGTGGACCGATCGTGTGGCGATGCCCCCCTGGCCGCTGTTTCGGTGGTGGCCGGTACGTTCCGTACGGGTCCGGCTCCAACTCCGGGTCCGGGTTCGGGTTCGGTTCGGGTCCGGGTTCGGGTCGGTTCGGCGAGGCTTGGGGCGGGGTAGCCGTGCCGAGCGCCGACTCGTCACTTACGTGGTCGTGGTGGAGCGAACGCGTAGAGCAGAGGCGGTCGGTTAGCCTGCCCGGCATGTCAGTGAACATTGAATTCAGTTTCCGCGTGTCGAACGTCGTCGACGAGGCGCAGGCTCAGGCGGTTGTCGAGGAGCTCCGGGAGTTGCTGCGCGACGAGGGCATCGCGGACCAGGTTCGGGTGGCGATGGAGGGGGAGGGCGGTGTCTGGCTCGTCGTGGGGGAGACCGATTTCCCGCTCATCGTGAGCCGCTCCTACCTGTGGTGCCCGAAGTTCGAGGCGTCCGTCGCCTGGTACGTGAAGGAGGTGGCGCCGTCGGCGACGGTGGCGCTGGAATGGAACTATCCGGACGAGGCGTAATGAGCCCGTTCCATCTTGATCAGGTGGCGAGGGTTCGAAGGCGACGGTGGCTCGGACGACGGCGGTGCTACTGGTGGCGCCGCAGCGGAGCTTCCGCAGGCGGCGCCAGGACTTGAGGGTGGCCATGGCGCGTGCACCGAGGCTGCGGATATCGGTGTGATCGCGGGTGTCACGCCGATGCCGATGCCGATGCCGCCCGCGCAGACCCTTGCCCCGGAACGGCCCTCCAACTCCGACGTCGGGCTGCGCCTGCACTTGGTCGGTCGAGGGCACGGTGAAGGCCCGCGCCAAGGCCTCCCTCGGCAAACTCGGCGTACGCAACCGGCTGGAGCCTGCCATCGCCGCCTACGAGGCGGGGCCTACGAGGCGGGGCCGACGGGGCGCTACGGCTGCCGGGGCGCGGAGGCAGGCCGATCTGCCAGTTCTCCCGGCTGTTCGTCGGCGATGGACGGCAGGTCCGTCCGCTCTGACTCGACTACGCTGGTGGATCTCTCACACGTGAACGAAGGACGCATATGGCTCGCCCCTACAACCCCGGACCGAAACAATTCGTCTTCGCTGTCGGTGATGGCAACGACCAACAGGTCTCCGTGGGTGACCCTCAGGAAGCCTATGTGGCGTTCTCCGAGTTCTTCCGTGATCGACATTCTGATACCTACACCATCAATGACGAACCGTCGGGACAGAGTTTGGTACTCATGCCCGGCCAAGGTGTTATCTCCCGGATCCAGGACGCGGACCAACCCCGGTCGGAATACCTCCTGGTCGACAGGGCCAATCGCTACCTTCCGAGCGCGATGCTGTTCTTCGAGAACGGATACGCCGGCCTCGACCGCTTCGGCCAGTGGTTCTCCGACCTCGCCGACCTCGACGCGTCACCGGAGACTCGCGGTGCCGCCCGCGCCGCCACGATCACGACGGAAGCAGCGGCGCTCGAAGAAGTCGCTCGGATCTGGGCAGATTCGGGCTTCGTGGACCCGAGCGACCAGTACTACGTCTTCTTCGACTCGCATGGTGTCGAGGATGACCGAGCCGAACGAGCCGTACTGCTCAAGTTGATCGAGTTCCTCGGTATCGAACGAGTCGACGCCCCGTCCGAGGCCGCCGGGGGCGAAGTCTGGGTGCGCACCGACACACGCCTCGACGCCGAATGCGCACGGTGGTCGTGAACGGACGGTGCGGGGTGGGGCCGCGCCATCGCCGTGACGCCGACCGGTGCCGTTCCGGGGAAGAGTGAGTTCATGAGAGACATCGTTTTCACGCGCCAGAGCGGCTGGATCCCGAACGTGATCCGCGAGGACGGCGAGCTGAAGCTGATGCTCGGTGCCGGAGCCGACGCCAACCACGAGCCTCGCACGTTCACGTTCCCGATCAGCGAAGCCCATCTCGCGGTGATCCGGAATGACCTGGCCAGACACCTGATGCTGTGGAGTGCGGTCCTTCCGCTGTGCGACGCCGCCGGAACCCGGGGCCGGCTCGACGAGGAAGCTGCCGTCGCGCTCCTGGACCCGATCCTCCTTGCCGCGCCCGCGGACGTCGACGCGCTCTTCCGGCGGATCCGGTGGGACAGGAGCCGGCTCATCGCCCACGGGGCCGACATCGGTCTACTCGAACGCGGTCAGGTATGCGCGGCGATGCGCGCGGCGACGGAGACACCGAACGGGAAACGAGCTCAGGAGTACCACGCTGACCGCCGTCGCGCCGAGCGCGGAGCCGTGCTCGGTCCACTCGACGCCGCGATGCTGAGGTACACGGGCCAGTACCTGCACGGAGCGACGGTTCCGCGGCGGATGCCCGATGCCGTCGATTCCGCGCTGCGGCCCGAGGTCATGCGGGTGATCGCCACTGCGGAGCAGGCGTGCGCCGGCATGCGGATCGGCCGCGACCCGCGACGGGGAAACCGCGCCACGGACAAGCGCGACTGGGAGCGGATGGAGACGACGGTCCAAGCGGCCGTGCGCCGTGCACACCCTGAGCTCGTCGATGACGCGGTGCGTACCGTGAGCTTCCTGATGTGCTCGGAGGCCGCGGACCGCTCCAGGAACACACCCATGGAGGATGACGAGGAGGCTGCCGGCCACCGCGCGGACTTCCGCGGGAGTGGGAGGAAGACTGCCCTGTCGTTCACCGACGACAAGGGCGTCGAGAAGAAGTGGCTACGGGACGGTCCCCGCACTGCCGCCGCGGAGTTCTGGGAGTTCGTCGGCGATCGCTCTGCCGGGGACAATGAAGTGTTCACCATCGAGGACGAGGAGATGGGCGAAGGGATCCAGCTCCACTTCTACGCGGACTCCATCGCCCGGATCACGACGTTGCGCGAGGGTGACGGCAGGTCGGATCCGGAGTACCGGGTCGAGTACCGCCTGGTCGACGGGATCGGCGGGTACCGGAACCTGGTGGGCGCCTTCGTCCGCGGCGGCTGCGCCGCACTCGAACAGCACGGTCCCTGGATGTCGGACGTCGCCGAGTTCGAGCGCGCGCGCCGGCGGCGCGACGCCCGGTAGTACGTCAGGGCGCGGCTCGCGGTGGTCGGGATCACGCAACCCCAGTGGTGGGTGCCGCACCAAGTGCTCCACAGTGAGAACGGTGTCACCCGGGACGAGGTGATCCGCGCTCAATACGCCGACTTGGACGTCGGCGCGGGTCTGGCCCCCCACATCGACCTCCTGTTGGAGCGGCGACTGCTCGTCCTGCACACAGGTGGCGGGCTCCGGATCACCGAAGAAGGCCGGGTGCTGCATCGGAGTGCTGCCCAGACGCAGCAGGCCGGCCGGAGGCAGGTGCACACCGGTATCTCGGACGAGGAATACCTGACCACCATCCAGGTTCCGCAGCGCATGATTCGCAACTCGGGTGGAGACGTCTCGCAGACCTGACCTCGCGGTCGCCTGCCGGACGAGGTTTGCGTTCGAGGGCAACTCTTTGCGCTCGACGCGCGACTGTCGCATGTACTCCATGTTCGCGGTGCGACCCGAGGCGGTGATCTCGAAGGCCGTCCTGAAGCGGCGCGGGCCGCGCACAACGAGCGGCTCGGAGAAGGGCAATTCAACCGGGGACTGTCGAGCGGGCCGTGCTGCGTATATCGCCGGGGGTTTGTCCCTCCCAGCGGCGTACGGCTCGCCGCAGTGCACGTGCATCGCTGTACCCGACGCGGCCCGCGACCGACTGGAGCGGTAGGTCGGTGGTGCGTAGAAGGTCGAGTGTGTGCTGCTGTCGTACGGACTCGACTTGCTCGCGCCAGGTCGTCCCGTTCTCGCACAGTCGCCGCTGGAGCGTGCGGGGGCTCAAGGACAGGCGCCGCGCCACCTTCTCCAGACTCACAGTGTCCTCGCGGAAGGCGGTGGCCAGGGTCATCCGGAAGCGATCGTGCCACCGCAGTACGGGCCGGGAGGCCGCCAGGAGCAGTTCCGCGTGCTGGACGAGCAGCCGTTCCAAGCCAGGCTGGGCCTTGGGCAGCGGGGCGTGCGCGTCGTCCTCGGTGAAGGCGATCGAGTTGTACGGCGCGCCGAACATGATCCGGTCGGTACCGAACAGTTCGGTCAGTTCCCGCGACCGGGCCGGCGGCCGATGGGTGATGGTCACGTAGGACGGGATGAGGTGACGCCCGACGGCAGCCCGGGCGCGGTCCAGGAAGAGGGCGAGGGCGAACAGGTCGATTGCCTCGACCACGTCCGGCCCCCAACTGCCGGTGGCGTGCCGTAGGACGACGCTGCGTCCGTTCTCTTCGACGAGGAGTTGCTCCGCGGCCGGGTCGCCGAGCGAGGCGAGGTGTTCCACGGCTCGCCTCAGGGACTGGCCCAGGGTGGGGCCGCTGGTGATCAGGTAGTCCCAGACTCCGAAGGTACCGATCGGTGCGTTCCCCAGGATCCGTGGACCGATGAGCGTGCGTGGCTCAGTCAGGACGAGTTGTTCCCACACGGTGAGGAGCGACTGGGTCGATGTCCTGGCGAGGTCGTCGCGCAGGACGTCGGGACCGAGGTCGGACAGGCGGGAGAGCCTGCCCGAGTCCGGTCCGGGGACGGCGTCGATGAGGAAGCGCGCGAGGTGCGTCGAGACGGTACCGGCGCCGACTGGGGGTTGCTGCATAGGGCCGATGAGTTTATCAGCCGACGTCCGGAATTCGACCGGTCAACGAGCGTCCGCAGGTGGGCCTGCCGGACGGGCCCGCGCGAGCCCGCGGGAGCCTCGACACGTTGCGGGAGGAGCACCACGTGCCCGGTACGATCCTGGCCGTCTCCGTCTCCGTCTCCGTCTCCGTCTCCGTTCCGGGGCCGGCTCCCCGGAGTCGGCCGCCACCGCCGTGTCCACGGCGGGATCCGTTCAAAGGGACCGTGCCACCTGCTACAAACGACGAGTCGGGGGTTCAAGAGGGGCGAGACCTGAGCCCGGAACGGAAATCGCGGAACCATGGACCACACCACTCTGCTTGGACTGCTGCTCGCCGCCGATCCGTCGCAGGCGGCCTGCTCGTTCCGTACGGTCTTCGCTGAGGGGGAGACCGGCGAGACGGGTACATTGCGCTACCTGGCGACCGACCGGTGGATCCTGGACGTCGACCAGGGCGGGCGCACCGTCAGCACTCCGCACGGCTCCCGCTGCACAGGTCCCGACGGGAACGTCCGCACGGACCTTCCCACCACCCCCTCGTTCACTTCCGCGGTGGCACTGCTCGTGCCCCGTCATCGCGGGATCGAGGGTGGACAAGGTCACGATTGGACCCTGGACTTCTCGGTTCCGGTCACCGAGACCGCCGACGGGTCGCTGCGGGCCGTGCTCCGGCACACCGAGCGCCGCGACTACCAGGCGGAGGTCACCGTCCACCCCACCCTCCATTCCATCCTCATGATGCGCACCCCCGCATGGACCGCGGAACTCCTCGATCTCCGGACCGTACTGAGTGAGCCCGAACTCAAGGAGATGGAGCAGGTCCTCGACGAGATCTGAGACAGCCGGCGCGCCGCCCACCCAGAGACGGCTGACGCTCCCACCGAACTCGTGGGTGACGGGCGGGGACATCGGCCGACCTGTGCCGGTGCGGGGCGCTCGGATATGGGTGCGGGGGTTCGCACCCTTTGCGGTGATGGGTGATGTCCGGGAGCGGCCGGCCGACGGCCGGTGGTGGCTGGGTTGTCCTGGTCGGCCCGGTCGAGCTGCTGGTCCTTCTGCTCGTGGGCCCTCCACGAGCCGTGTTGAACGTGTTCAGAAAACCTGGCAGCATGGCGGGCGGAAGGGCTGCCAGGCCAGAGGGACGTGGATCCGTCTGCCTTCGGCACGAGTTGGTCGTGAGATCCGGGGGTCGGTACGACATGATCATCGCCTTGCTCGTCATTGCGTTCCTGGGTTTGATGGTGGCCGTCGCGCCGGGTTTGCTCATCGGGTACGCCTTCGTCGCGGTGAGCGGCAAACTGTCGCTCACCGCGAGGGTTTCGTTGCTGGTGGTTCTGGCGATGGGTACGGCGGCGCTGTGGTTGGGCCTGGGTGAACCCGCCAACGTCCTGCTGCCGCTGGCCATGCTGGTGTCGTTCCTGACGACCCTCGCCTCGGGAGCCACGTTCCTAGGGCTCGAAGCCCGCAAGCGGCGCGCACCTCGCTACCCCGCCCCGGCATGGCAGAGCTGGTAGCAGGGACACCGAGGGCGATCGCCACGGGTCGCCCGGCTGGCTGTCATCGTGGTCTGTCGGTGTTGTTGCTGTTCAGCGTGCCCGGTCGACGCCGAGTTCGATGAGTGCCCGGATGGGTGCTCGGTGCTCGGTGCAGGCTGCTGGGCAACCCGACGGGCCCACCCCGGACGCGGCGTCACTGTGCGTAGTCGACGTGGGCCGGTGTGCGGTTCGTGGCAGCCTCGCGCCCGGACATGGGTGCGGATGACGTGCCCTGGTTCGGGGCACGGGCTTGGCGACCGTGCTGCTGCATGGCACGGGGCGAGTGCACTCCTCGCGCACATACCGGTCAACCCCAAGTGGGAGTCCGTCCCGTCCATCGTCCCCCGACTACCCGCCCATGTCGAAACGTGACACAACAGAGGACGACAGTGATGTGCGGAGCTCGGGCTGCTCCGGGACAGCGGCGGGTCTCCCCGCCCGAACCTGCGGAATGTGCACTACCGGCTCCTGCGCGACTGGTTCCGTTTTCCCTGCCAAGACTCGTTCGATCCGCCCGGCCCGAACGTGCTGGGCGAGTCCGGGGCAGCGTGGCGCGCACGTGAGGCCGGTGGAGGGGGACGATGGGAGGGTCGGGGGCGGAGAAACCGATACCCGGCCCCGGCCTGGCAGGACATTGCGGCCGGAGGCGGCTGGAAGGAGTCCCGAGGATGGGTGCAAGCGAGCCTTTGCGGGGCGAGGCCGACGGGGTGCGGGCCGCTGGGTCCGGGCCGAGCGGCCTGCTCGATGTGCTGGGTGTCGCGGCCGTTCTCCTCGATGCCGAGGGCAGGATCGACCTGTGGAGCCCGCAGGCCGAGAACCTGTTCGGTTACACCGCCGAGGAGGCGCTCGGCGAGTTCGCGGGCCGCCTGCTGATCCATGAAGAGCACCTGGCGGTCGTGTTGGACATGTTCGCGCAGGTCATGGCAGGTAAAGGCAACTGGGCCGGCACTTTTCCCATCCGGCACAAGGACGGCAGTACGCGCATGGTCGAGTTCCGCAACATGCGTCTGCTGGACTCCCAGGAGGACTACTACGCCCTGGGGCTGGCCGCGGACCAGGCCACGGTACGGCAGGTCGAGCGTGACCTGGCGCTCTCCGCTCGGCTGGTGGCCCAGTCGCCGATCGGACTGGGCGTGCTCGACACCGACCTTCGGTACGTCTCGGTCAATCCCGCGGAAGAGCGACTCAACGGTGTGCCGGCCGCCGGGCACATTGGCCGCCACGTCCATGAGGTGCTGCCTGCCGTGGACGCGTCCTTCGAAGAGGCGATGCGCGAGGTCCTGACCACCGGCATCCCCATCGTGGACCAGTACACCGTCGGCCGAACTCCCGCCGACCCGGACAACGACCACGCATGGTCCATCTCGTTCTACCGACTCGAAGCCCCCAACGGAAACGTGCTGGGCGTCGCCACCTCCAGCGTGGATGTCACCGAACGGCACCGAGCCGTCGAAGAACAACGCCACACCGCCCTCACCCTCCAGCACAGCCTGCTGCCCCACACCCCACCGCGGCGACCGGGCCTGGAAGTCGCCACCCGCTACCGGCCCGCCCAGGCCACCATGGAAATCGGCGGCGACTGGTTCGACGTGATCCCCCTCAGCGACGACAAGACCGCCCTCGTCGTCGGCGACGTCATGGGAAGCGGCGTCGCAGCCGCGGCCACCATGGGCCAGCTGCGCACCGCCACCCGAACGCTGGCCGATCTCGACCTCGACCCCGCCCAGGTCCTGCACCACCTCGACCACATCACCGAGGGCCTGGACACCATCGCGACCTGCGTCTACGCCGTCTACGATCCCCGGACGGCACAGTGTCACCTCTCCCTCGCCGGACACCTACCGCCCGTCCTCCTCCACCCGGACGGCACCCGGCGACTCCTCGACCTGCCCACCGGCGCGCCACTGGGTGGCTGCGGCGTTGCCTTCCACACCACCAGCCTCGCCATGGGGGCAGGAGCGCAGCTCGTCCTCTACACCGACGGCCTGGTCGAGACCCGCGACGATCCGATCGACACCCGCCTCGGTGTCCTCCTCGATGCCCTCGACGATCCCCACCGCTCACTGGACGACACCTGTGAACAGCTCCTGAAAACCCTTCGCCATCCGGGCGACCACGACGACGTAGCCCTGCTCATCGCCCGAGCCACACCCACGGCAGGACAGTCCGATCGCGGGTGAAGCGCACGGGAGACCTGGCGGGAACGAGGACTGCCAATCCAAGGGGTTCGGTCGCCGGGTGCGCAGGCGAACTGTGAAGGTCCTCCTGCGGTACCACGGCGAATGACCCTGAAGCGCCTCGCGGCCCTCGCGGCCCTCGGCGACCCGCGTCGCAGGCCCAGGTCCGCGCGGATCCTTCGCGATCACATACCACCGGGCTACCGCCGTCAGGGCCCCTCAGTAGTCAGGGCCGCGGCGGCAGTTGGCGTGTGATCCGGTTGAACAGGTCAGTGAGCGGTTCGCTGATGTCCTGTCCGAAGTCGGTCAGCCCGTAGGTGACTTGCGGGGGCGTCGTCGGTTCGACCTCCCGCCAGATCAGATTGTCCTGGACCAGGGCGCGCAGGGTCTGGGAGAGCATCTTCTCGCTGATGCCCTGGATGCTCTCGCGCAGCTCATAGAACCGGAGATTGCTGTTCCGAAGTGAGATCAGTACCCAGATGCCCCATCGGCTGGTCACATGGTCGACCACATCGCGTGCCGGGCAGTCCGTGTGAAACACGTCATACCGGTGTCCTGCCTCGGCCTGTCCGTCCTGCATGCCTTCCGCCACGTCATGAGCTTACCTGGAGGTACGTCCTTACCAAAAGTTAGCCCTGTTCGTAGCGTCAAGGGCACAGACACACTCCGACAAGGGGCTAATCATGATCATGGTGACCGGAGCTACCGGCAACATCGGCCGACCGTTGACGCGGACGCTGGCCCAGGCGGGCCAGCAGGTGACCGCCGTGTCACGGCACGCGGCGGCGGTGCCGGACGGGGTCCGCCACGTCGTGGCAGACCTGGCCGAGCCGGCCGGCCTCAGGCCCGCGCTTATGGGGGCGAAGGCCCTGTTCCTACTGTTGTCCGGCGACCTGCACGCCACCGGCGCCGGCCCCGCCGACATCATCGGCGAAGCCGCGGCCTGCGGGGTCCGACGCGTTGTCCTGCTCTCCACGCTCGGCGTGGTGACCCGGCCCTACGGCCCGACACGGATCGCGATGCGCGCACTGGAGGAAACGCTGCGCGAGTCCGGCCTGGAGTGGACCATCCTTCGGCCGGGCGGCTTCGCCTCCAACGCGCTGTGGTGGGCCGAGTCCGTCCGCACGCGACGGGTCGTCGCCGCGCCCTTCGGCGACGTCGGGGTGCCGATCATCGACCCCGCGGACATCGCCGAGGTCGCGGCCGCATGCCTGCTGGACGGCCGACACGCCGAAGGCGTCCATGAGCTGACCGGCCCGGAGGTGATTACTCCGCGCCAGCAGTCGCAGGCCATCGCCGCCGCAATCGGCTCGCCGGTGACATTCCACGAGCTCACCCGCGACGATGCCAAGGCCACCATGACCCGGAACATGCCGCCGGAGCTCGCCGATGACACCCTGGACATTCTCGGTTCCCCGAACCTCGCCGAACTACGTGTCAGCCCGGACATCCAGCGGGTACTCGGCCGCGCCCCGCGCCCCTTCACCGACTGGGCCGCCCGCAACGTCGCCGCGTTCCGCTGACACCACGCTGACACCACGCAGGCGCCACCGGAAGCGCCCTGCCCGACCAGCGAACCCCCTGTAGAGACAGGTCGGTAACCTGGCCGGAAGTCGACACTCCCTCCCGTCAGCCCGGCCAACCGTCGGGGTGACGGGGGGCCGGCTGAGGCCATTCGGGCGAGAGTGCAGGAGACGGATGGAGCCTTGACACGTCGCGTCCAGGTGACCAACCCCCATCGACGGGAGGCCGATTGTGGCGATCCTCGCCATGAGCACGCGGACCCGGCCGCGGTTACGTTCCCTTTCAGCCACCCCTCGGGGTGATCTGACTCCCATCCAGGAGGGGTTCGTGTACACGATGCTCAGCAGGTTGGCTGCGCGCGGCAGGGTCGCCGCCGTCTTGGCTCTGGTCACTCTTGCGGCCACTGCGGCCCCAGCAGTGGCGGCGCCGGCGGTCCCACCTTCACCGGGCGAGCTGAAACCCTACGCGGTCGACGGGGTCTACAGCGCCGGAGTCTCCTCGGGTGGGTACATGGCCACTCAGCTCCACGTGGCCTACTCGGGCACGTTCGATGGTTCGGCGGTCTTCGCGTCAGGTCCCACCCATTGCGCGCAGGGCAACCTCGGCACTGCCCTGAACGCGTGCATGAACACCACGCAGGACCTCCAACTGGCCAAGCTCAAGCAGACGACGACCGACTGGTCGGCCCAGGGCCTGATCGATGACGCGGCGGGCCTGTCCGGCGATCCGGTCTACGTCTTCAGCGGTTCGGGCGACTCGACGGTCAAGCGGCCCGTGGTCACCGCCCTCGCCGACTACTACCGCCACTTCGGCGCGGACGTCCTCTACGACCAGAGCACCGCCGCAGGCCACGCCTGGATCAGCCCGCTCGGCCCGAACTCCTGCGGTGTGACCGCGACCCCGTTCATCAACAACTGCGGCATGGACGCCGAGCGCGACCTCCTCAGGCATCTGCTCGGTACGGTCAGCGCCCCTGCCGCCGCGCTCGGCGGCTCGCTGATCCAGTTCGACCAGAACGAATACGTGCCCGGCGGACAGGCCAAGCCGGTCTCCATGGACGAGAAGGGCTTCGTCTATGTACCCCGCAGCTGCGCCGACGGTGCCGCCTGCAAGGTTGTCGTCACCTTGCACGGCTGCAAACAGGGCTACTCGTACCAGGGCTTCGGCACCACGTTCATCGACAAGGCGTACATGAACGAGTACGCGGACACCAACAACCTCATCGTTCTCTACCCTCAGGCCATCGCCACGACCACGCTGGACAATCCCAACGGCTGCTGGAACTGGTGGGGGTACCTGGGCGACTCCGCCTACGCCAAGCACGGCGGAAAGCAGCTGGAGGCGATCATGGCCATGGTCCGTGCGCTGGGAGCTGACGGCGGAGATACGACGCCGCCGCCCGCCGGCAGCGTCACCTTGCCCAGCGTCGACGCGGAGGATGGCTATGCCAAGGCGGCAGGCGACGGCTCCGGCGCGGCCGTGGGCACCCTTGAGGGCACGTACGGTCTGGCGCTGGGTCGCGGCAGCGACAGCAAGTTCAACCGGACACTCCTGTCCTTCGACACCACGGGCATCCCGGCCGGGAAGACCGTCACCCGGGCCTATGTGACGCTGTCCAGGAGCAGTGGCTCGGGCGACCCGTGGGCGAGCCCGGCCGGCAACCGGCTCCTCGTGGACATCCAGAACGGCTGCCTGGGCGGCTGCTCCGTCGAGGCTCCCGACTGGGCCGCCACCACGACGGCCCAGGGCGCCGCCGAGATCGGCCCGTTCTCCTCGGGCAGCAAGGCCTCCAGCAACCTCACGTCGGCCGGACTGGACGCGATCAACCGTTCCGGCCGGACCCAGGCGCGTCTGCGCTTCGAACAGAACCAGGCCACGACGGCCCACCTGTTCGTGAACAAGGACACGCAGGCGACGCTGACGGTCGAGTACCGCTAGGACCCGTGTGATGGCGCGATCAAGGGGCCGGCTTCTCGGTCGCGGCGTCCCGATCGCCCTGACACCCGACACGGAGGCCACGGACCCGGCCGTCGTCGATCAGAGCGCCACGGACGGGCAGTTGGCAGCTGGGGGAGAGGTCAGTCCCCGAAAGGCTCGGGGTAGTGTCTCCGCTGGTAGAGCGCCACATCGGAGATCAAGGACACGCGTACTCGTATGACGACGCTGTCTCGCCGTCCGGTGGCGAAGCGGGCGTCGGCGAGTTCTTCCTTCACCGCCCAGCCCGCGGCAGCCGTCACCTCGGCCGCTCGCCGCCCCATCTCCGCCGGGGGCAAGGTATCGGGCCGGGCGCCACGAAAAGTCATCGCATGACGGAACTTCAGCGGTTCATGCCAGTCGGAGACGGCAAGTACACCGGGTTCCTCGGGGAGAACCTTCGCCTCCGGCGTCAACCGTGACACCAGCTCACGTACCTGCGCGTGCGTGAACTGTCCCAATCGTTCCAGTTCCGCTCGCGGCCATTGCCCTGCGCCCCGGGCCTCGGCCCCGGGCCTCGGCCCCGGGCCTCGGCCCCGGGCCTCGGCCCCGGGCCGAGCGTCACGGATCCCGTCTCCCGGAATCGGCGAACCTCCGACTTGCCTATCAGGAAAGCCAAAGGTAACTTTCCTTGTGGGAAAGTAATCGGGGACGGGAGGGCGATGACCGTGAGCATGCCGGTGGATGCCGAACAGGCATGGAAGGATCTCCAGCGCATCCGAGTGCCGCAGGAGCGGGTGTACGACGAGTACGAGCGCTCCGCGTCCGGCGGGCGCGGAATGACCTACGGCACGGCCGCGCTCATGTGGGTGTTCCTTGCCGGCGTCGGCATGGACCTGCCCGGGTGGGGCGTCGGACTGTTCCTGGGCGCCTACGTCGGCCTGTTGAGCGTGCTGATCGTGATGAACAGTCGCAGGAGCCGGATGCAACTGCACCACACGCGCTGTACCGGGCGTATGTGGGTCACGTTCGGTGCGGCGGGGGTGCTGGTCGGCGGGACGATCGTGCTGGCGGACCACCTGACCAAGCCGCTCGGGCCGCTCTACGCCGGCCTCATCCAGGCCACGGTCGCGGTGGCCGTTTACCTGCTGTTCCTCGGTCCCGCCAACCGCTGGGCGGCTGAATCGGTGCGGAGCGGCGGCGAACCGGCGGTCGCGGACGAGGAGGCGGGCCGATGAGCACCCCCGCGGGCTTCGACGAACTGATCCACCCCGCCACCCGACTGTCGGTGGTCGCGCTGCTCGCCGCCACCGAGTGGGCGGACTTCGCGTTCGTCCGCGACAGCCTCTCGCTCAGCGACTCCGCTCTCTCCAAGCAGCTGCACACCTTGGAGGGGGCCGGATACCTGGCGATCCAGAAGGAGGGCGGCGGCCGCAACCGCCGTACGAAGGTACGGCTGACCGACCGCGGCCGCACCGCCTTCGAAGGGCATGTGGCGGCACTCCGGGCCATCGTCGACAGCGCCGGACCCGCGGCCGGGGCGGCACGACAGCAGCCCCACGCGGAGGCGGGCCGATGACGCCGCTCGCGGGCGCCGACGTCCGGCCCGTGATCCAGGCACGCGATCTGACCATGGCGTACGGCGATGTGGACGTCCTGCGCGGCGTCGATCTGGACATCCACCGCGGCGAGGTCTTCGCGCTGCTCGGGCCCAACGGCGCCGGGAAGACCACCACCGTCGAGATCCTGGAAGGCTTCCGGCAGCGCTCCGGCGGGGAGGCGAGCGTCCTCGGTACGGATCCCGAGCGGGGCGGTGACGCGTGGCGAGCCCGGATCGGCCTGGTCCTGCAGTCCTGGCGCGACCACCGCCGCTGGCGGGTCGCCGAGCTGCTGACCCACTTCGCGACCTACTACCCCGACCCACGCGACCCGGCCGAACTGCTGGCCCTGGTCGGCCTCACCGACCAGGCCCGCCGTCGGGTGGACCGCCTGTCCGGCGGACAACGCCGGCGCCTCGATGTCGCGCTCGGCATCGTCGGCCGCCCCGAACTCCTCTTCCTGGACGAGCCGACCACCGGCTTCGACCCTCAGGCGCGGCACGAGTTCCACGTCCTGGTCGAACAGCTGGCCCGCGACGAGGGCGTCACCGTCCTGCTCACCACCCACGACCTGGCGGAGGCCGAGCGGCTCGCCGACCGGATCGCCATGCTGGTCCGCGGCCGGATCCGGGCCTGTGGCACACCCGCGGAACTGGCCCGGCGAGCCGCCGCCCAGGCCGAGGTCCGCTGGACGGCCGACGACGGGACGCCCCGCAGCGAACGCACCGAGGACCCCTCACGGCTGGTCTGGGAACTCCATCGGCACGCGGACGGCCCCATCGCCGACCTGGAGGTCCGCCGCCCGACGCTGGAGGACACCTACCTGCACATGGTTCACCGGGAGGTCGACGGCACGGACGAAGCCGACAGGGCGGTCGAAGCCGACGGCACGGACAGGGACGCGGACGAGCAGGCACGGGTCGCATGAGGGGTGGCACACATGACGAACAGCGCTGACAGCACCAACCGTACGAACAGCCGGCGTGCCGGGCTACAGCGCGGCGGAATCGAGCTGCGACACCTCCTGAGCAACGGCAAGGAGATGTCCGGCCATCTGACCAACGTGGTCGTCGCGTTGCTCGTCGCCGCCTACATCGGCGACGACGTGCCCGGGACCCGAACCCCCATGACTCATCTGGTGCTGGCGGGCTTCGCCGCCTACCTGCTGTTCCAGGCCGGGCTGATCAACCTCCCGCAGATCCTCGTGACCGAGCGGGAGGAGGGCACCCTGCTGCGGCTGCGCGCGACGCCCGGCGGGATACCGGCCTACCTCATCGCCAAGTGCCTACTGGTGGTCGCCCTGGCGGTCGGCAGCCTGGCGCTGCTCCTGGCCGCCGGAGCGCTGCTGGTGGACGGACCACTGCCGCACGGGCCGGGCGACTGGCTGACGCTGCTGTGGGTCACCACACTCGGGCTCCTCGCCGTCGTACCGCTCGGCGCGGCCATAGGCGCCGTACTGCCCAACCCCCGCGAGGCCCTCGCGTTGATCATGCTGCCGACGATGGGGCTGTTGCTCACCTCGGGGGCGGTGTTCCCGATCACCGCACTGCCCGTGCCGGTCCAGCAGGTGGCCTCGGTCTTTCCGCTCAAGTGGATCGCGCAGGGCCTGCGTTCGGCGCTGCTCCCGGACTCGGCACGGACCGCCGAGGTGGCCGGCTCCTGGGAACTGCCCATGGTCGCCCTGGTCCTCACGGCCTGGGCGGTCCTCGGGTTCCTCCTTGCGGTACCGCTCTTGCGCCGCGCCGCCCGCCGCGAATCCGGCTCGCGGATGACCGCCCGCCACCGCAAGGCGGTACAGAGCGGCGCGCCGGCCGCGTAGGCGGCCCCGCGCCCACCGGGCCACGCCGCGGCCCGCCTCGACGGCACGGCCCCCCCCTACGCGTTCGGCGTACCGCGTGACCTGCGGGAAGGTGGCCGGCACGTTGCCCGTGCCGGCTGCTGCCCGGACGGGCGAAAATGATCAGGGCCCGTACTTCCGCATGACTGCGGAAGTACGGCGAATCTGAAGCAGCCGGACGGTGATCGCGGCCCGGAGCAGGGCGAGCCCGAGGGCCAGGACCGTCACGGGGATCACCGTCCGGCCGACGTCAGGCGCGAAGAGGAGAACCTGGCGCAGGTCGGGGCGATCAGGCCCGTGTGCCGATGCGGCCGGCAAGGTGGGTGGAGGCGGGGCTGCGGAACGGCCGGCCGGTGCGTCAGAAGAAGAGTTCCCCGTCCGGGTAGCCGTTGCCGATCCGGGTGTGCGGGCTGTAGGAGCGGCCGCCGTCGCCCTGGTAGAACCAGATACCGCCGTTCGCGTCGCGAACCCGAAACCGCGCGGCTCGGAGATGGCGACGGCCTCGGACAGCGCAGACCGAGACCTGCTCAGGTCAGGGGTGGGCGTCCCCCGGACGGCTGCCGCCGGTGGGTGCCCCGCTCAAGCCGAGGACGGGCTGCCGACCGTCAGCTCCACGGCGTCGCCCGTGCGGACACACTCACGGATCGGCCAGGTGCGGCCGGCGACTGCGGTGCCGGCGTCCGTGGTGTAGGCGGGGACGGTGAGTACGGGTCCGGCCGGGTCTCCTGTGCGCAGTTCCGCCTCGGTGACCACGTCGTCGGAGAAGCACAGCTCCACTTCGATCGGCCACGGGCCCGCCGCGAAAGCATGGGGGTCGACGAGCCCCTGGATGCGGCAGCGGGCACCTGGAAACAAGTGCGTGTGACCGCATACGGCCAGGAAGGCGGCCTCTTCGGCGGGACCGGTGGAGGACTGGGGCATGGGGACTCCGGGATGCGTTGGCGACGGGTCTCGGTCGTATTCCCAGGCGCAGGTGATCACGCGGGCATGGTCGATGTCCGGGAGCACGGTCAGCGCTGTTCCATGGAGAGCCCCCTTGTCGTCCGTCTTCGGGGAGGCACTGGTTCCGCGGGTCCGGCTTGGTGGTCGGATCGTCGCGACGATCAATCTGAAGGTTACGTGCAGCCGGCCGGTCCTGGGTGTCCGGTGGAGTGCGTGATCGGCCCGCGGCTGGAAAGACGAGAGGGGTGATCGGGGCGTGTGATGCGGCCCCCAAGGGGAAGACGTGGGGGCCGAAGTGGCTGGTGTGACGGTGCGCGAACGCGAGCGGGACCGAGAGGCCGTCCTACCGGAGCAGCTGTGGGATCGGGCCCGGCTGGGCGCGGTGGAGGCGACCGGACTCCTGGACACCGGCCCGGAACGGGTCTTCGAGGACCTGGCCGATCTCGCCGCCCGGGTGACGGTCTCGGGGCGGGCGTTCGTGACCCTGGTCGATGAGCGGCGTTCGTTCTGGAAGGCGTGCGTCGGCGTCGACGCCCTCGACATCGCCGATCGACAGCAGCCGGTCGCGGACAGCTTCTGCTACCTCCTCATCGGCCTCGGCGGTGCCCCGCTCATCGTGGAGGACGCCCGGAGAGACCCGCGCACCCGCGAACACCCCGCCCTCGCCCCCATGAACATCGGCGCCTGGGCCGGATTCCCCCTCCTCGGCCCGGGCGGCGAGGTCCTGGGTAGCTTCTGCGTCATCGACGACAGGCCCCGCCCCTGGTCCCCGACCGATCTGATCACCCTGGAAACCCTCGCCCGCGCGGTGAGCGCCGAGATCGAGCTACGCCAATCCCTCGCCGACGCGCAGAAGGCCCTGGCGCTGTCCGCGGACCTGGCCCATTCGCTCCAGCAGGGCCTGCTGCCCCCGTCCCCGCCCCGGATCCCGGGCATCGAGGTCGCCGCCTCCTACACCCCGGCCTCCCGCGCGGGGCGCTCCGACATCGAGGTCGGCGGCGACTTCTACGACTTGTTCCGCACCCGAGGCACCTCCTGGGGCGTGGTCCTGGGGGACGTCTGCGGCAAGGGCGTCCAAGCCGCCCAGGTCTCCTCGATGGCCCGCTACACGATCCGCGCGCTGGCCACCGACAACCGTGCCCCCGCCGACGTCCTGGACCACCTCAACACCGCGATGCTCACCCAGGACTCGCCCCGCTTCCTGACCGCCATCTACGCCCGCTTCCGCCCCACCCCCGGCGGCATCGCCGGCACCCTCGCTCTGGCCGGGCACCCGCCCGCCCTGATCCGCCGGGCCGATGGCACCGTCCACCCCGCCGGCACTTCCGGCATGCTGCTGGGAGTGTTCGAACCCAGCCGCCTGAGGGACGTCCGCTTCCGCCTGACGCCCGGAGACCTTCTCCTGCTTTACACCGACGGGGCGACCGAGGCTCGGGCCCGTCCGGGGGCAGGACAAGGAAAGCGGGACGTGTTCGACGACTCGGACCTGGCCCGCACCCTCGCCGCCACGGCGGGCATGGACGCGACCGGCACCGTCGACCACATCAACGAGGCCTTGGCCGCCCGACACGGGGGATGGGCCAGCGACGACACCGCCCTCCTCGCCCTGCGCGTCCCCGATCTCCACCGACCCTGAGGCTTGCGCCCTCCCGCTCATCGTGTGCGTGGGCTCCCTCGAACACACCGACGCCGTCCTCCTCGGCCTGCTCCTGGCGGCCCGAACCCGAACCCGCCTCCACCTGGTGAGATTGGTGGTTGTGAGTAATCGTCAGGCCGGCACGGTGAAGTGGTTCAACGAGGAGAAGGGCTTCGGCGCAAACCAGGTGACCCGGCGGACAGCACTGTCAGACCGCTGCGGCATGCTCGCCGGCATGAACGAAGACGCCTTCTGGCAGCTCATCGAGGACTGCAGGCCCACGGAACCCGACCCTGACGCCGAACTCCTCGCCGCCACAGTGACCGAACGCCTTTCCCAGTCCCCGGTGTCGCTGGTCATCGGCTTTGCCGAACAACTGTCATGGGCGCTCTATCGATTGGACCGCAAGGAATACGGACACGACCTGTCCGATGACGCCTTCCTCTACACCCGTGCCGCGATCGTCGCCGCCGGCCGCACCGTATTCGACAGCGTCCTCCAAGCCCCTGCGGTCTTCACTCCTTACACCACCGACCTCATCTGGGCCGAACGCCTGCTCTACACACCGGACCGGGCGTACGAGCGCATCACGGGGGAGGAGTGGGACCGCGCCACGCGCTACTCCTACGAGTCGTGCTCGAACACCGAGGGCTGGGCTGATTGAACGGCATGTCCAACGGTAAGAGCCGGGCGAGGACGTGCGGATCAGAGTCTGCCGACGGGTCGGCTGCCTGTTCGAAGCCTGCCGCGCCACCTCGTGCGATCACCCGGTGAACCTTCGCGGTTACAGGTGATCCGCCTCTGCGGGCGACACGGCCGGCGCGTGAGGGGCTGCACTCGGCCCGGTCCGCGGCCTCGACTCACATGGGTGTGAGGACCGTGTCGATGAGGTTGACCTTGGCGTTGGCGGTTTGGACGTCGCCGCAGACGATCTTCGCCTTTCCGTTGACGGTGAACGATTCTCCGGATCCTGCCGTGGTCAGGGTGCCGCCTTCGAGGGTCTTGAACGAGCCGTCACCGAGCTGGTTGGGCGTGATTTCCTCACCGACGACGTGATAGGTGAGGATCTTGGTCAGTTCGGCCTTGTCGGCCAGGATCTTGTCGAGTTCTGCCTTGGGGATCTTCGCGAATGCCTCATTGGTCGGTGCGAACACGGTGATGCCCTTGGCGTTGTTCAGGGTGTCGACCAGACCGGCCTTCTTGACGGCCGTGACGAGGGTGGAGAGGGCCGGGTTGTTGGACGCCGCGGTGGCGACCGGGGCCTTCGCCATGCCTTCGAGGCTGCCGGACCCTTCCTTGGGCACCGACGCGCAGGCCGGGCCGTACGGTTCGGCCTGCTGGGAGCCGGCGAATGCCGGGGCCGTCGCACCCAGGGCGATGGGAAGAGCGAACGCCGCTGCCGCGACTGCGGCGCGACGGCGGATGTGTTGAGTGTTCATGCGTCCTCCTCATGGAGGCGGGCTTTCCGGGCTGCCCCGCCGCAGCAACCGGATGGCGGCGGGGGAGGGGGAGGCAACGACTCGCCTGCTATGCACGGGCGGGGCTTTTCACCCTCTACCCCTCATTCGGCGCGGTGCCGGCTATCGGTTGCTGGAGAAAGCTACGAAGAATCCCCCGAATGATCTGCTCGTTGAAGTCGCCGTCATCGAACAATTGACGTCTGACGCGCAATTCCTGGAAGCGTGCCCGGCCAGGGACGAAGCCCACAGCGTGCAGCCGCAGCACGCAGCTGCAGCCGCCGGTCTTGGACCCGGAAGTCGATCCCTACGATTTCCCGTCCCCGCTGAGGCCGGTGTGCCCGGGGAGACGATCACGCACAGAGGGGCTCATCCCTCCAGCCCTACGACGGCCGGTGACGATGAGCGGGAGTCCGCGCCACTTGGGCATCGCGAAGCCCCACGCCTTCCGTATGACGGCGGTAAGTCGACACCCCAGGTCCAGGGGCAGGGACACGTCGACGATCTGCGCCGCGGTGGCGAAGGCGCCGGTGGCCCAGGCCTGCGAAGCCCTGGTTGTCGCCCATCCGATGTACCCGGCAGGCGACCTGCGCAAGGGCGGCCTAACGTCGGCCAGAAGTGCGGGCACACCGACGACGGCTCCCCGGACCGCGTTGCCGGCTGCCTCATCCCGCAGGTACGACACCGTCCGTCTGCCCAATCACCTGCGGGCGAGGCAGTCCTTGGCTGACAGGAGTGGGTGTGAGCGCCGCCGCCTCGAAGTGGATCAGCGGTCCTGAGCCCTGGCGGCGGGGCCCGTACGCAAAGGCGATCAGCGCCGCGCGGGGCGGGCTCACGCTGCGGGATGCCGAGGGCTGGTGCCTGGCATTGGACATTCGCCGATGGTGCGCGCAGGCCGACGCCGCGGACCGTGGCGTCGTGGACCGAAGCGTGGGTCGGGTTCTGGACATCGGGTGCGGGGCAGGGCGCCTCGTAGAGGAACTCGCCCGGCGGGGACACCAGGTCCTGGGGATCGACGTGTGCCCGACCGCCGTCATCTCCACCGTTTGCCGGGGCGGCAGGGCAGCCAGCCGGTCCGTGTTCGAGCCGCTCCCGGGGGAAGGGTTCTGGGACACGGCGTTGCTCGTCGACGGGAACATCGGTATCGGCGGTGACCCCCGCCGCCTGCTGCACCGCGTCCGTGATGTGGTCCGTGATCGGGGGCTCCTGATCGTGGAGACGTCCCCGACCGACGTTGACGAGCGGCGCCGGGTGAGGATCCATGCCGGGCAGACGGTGGCGAGCCCCGTCTTCGCCTGGGCCACCGTCGGCACCCGAACCCTGGTCCGGTACGGCCGGATGGCGGGCTGGAAGACTGTCGAAGAGTGGGTCGTCCCGTCGGGGGAGCGTCATTTCGTGGCCTTGCGGGCCCTCGCCTGAGCTCGGGCCTCGTCGCGTTCGGGCCGCAGGCGAAGCCAGGTCCGTACGAGCAGGACGATCCCCGAGGTGACGAACAGGCCGGCGGTGATGAGGAGCCAGCGGGCGAGGAAGCCGTCGGCGGACAGGGCGGTGTAGGCGGTGTAGTTGCCACCCTGCCGCAGGATCAGCGGCCACCAGACGAGGAACAGCACGCCCGAGACGAACGCCGGGACACGGAGGTAATTCACGCTCGCCCGCGGCATGCTCCCGGCTGTCGCGGTCCGGCCCCGGATGATGAGCTGGGCGGCGCGGTCGGTGACCGAGTAGAGGGGGAGCAGGACCAGGTCGTGGAGCAGGGCCGCGCCGACGAACCAGATCGCCACCCCGATGGTGTCGCCCCTCAGGAGACGGATGCCGGCGTAGAGCGCGAGGGCGAAGCAGGCCAGGGTGAGCAGGAGGTGCAACGGGGAAGCGCCGTAACGCCTACGGAAACCGGAATCCCGGGCCGCGCCCTTCGTAGGGTGGCTCATGCGGGTTCTCCGAAGGTGAGGCGGGCGACCCACTTGGTGTTGTGGACGCCCGGGGCGGCCGGGATGATCACGCGTGCCGGGTAGCCGTGGTCCGGCGACAGGTCCGCCCCGTTCACGCGCACCGCGAGGAGCGAGCGCTCATCACGGGCCTGGTTGGCCGCCAGGACCACCGAGGAGAACGAGCCGCCGCGCTGGACGGACTCCACCAGGACCCGAGGGGTGTCGATGCCGAGTCCGACGAGAGCGGCGAGGTCGGTGAGGCGCACACCGGACCACTGCTGGTCGGGGGTGGACCAGCCCTCCACGCACGCGATCGGCAGCGCGGCTTCCCGCTGGGGCATCGCCAGCAGCATGTCCCGGGTCAGCACCGCCTGGCGGCCGCCACCGCGCACCGTCAGCCGCCAGGCGGGACCGATATCGCTGGGCCGGATCCCGCTGGACGCGGCGGTCTTGTTGATCTGAAAACCGTTCGGGCCGGTACCCGGGTCGCGACCGTGGGGGGCCAGCAGGGCGGTCTCGCGCCACCAGCCGCCGATGCTCTGGCCGGCCGTCACCGCCAGCAGGGCCAGCGACCCCGCTCCCACCATGGCGACGGCTCCACGCCGCGAGATCGTCGCCGGCGCGGGATCGGGGGAGACCAGCCCGGCCGCCTCCCGCGATTCGGGTGCCGGCCGGTAGCCCCGGCCGGCTCGGACGGCACGAACGGCGCGCGGCAGCCGGAAGGCGACGTGGACGACGAACGCGGCCATGAACACCCAGGCGCTGTAGAAGTGCAGGGTGTAGAAGGAGCCCGGAAAAATGTAGTCCAGTTGGATGTTCAGGATCCCGGTGACGAACGTGAACCCCGCCCCTCCCACCAGCAGGAGCAGCGACAGTCGTTCGAGAGCGTGGGCTGCCGAGCGCACCGGAGGCCACTCGAACAGCTTCGGGATCACCGACCACAGCTTCGCCAGGAGGACCGGGACGAGGACCACACCGAGGACGGTATGCACGCCCTGCGTCAGCCGGTACAGCCAGTACGGCGAGGTGGGCCAGGTGAACAGGTAGAAGCCGAGCAGGCCCTTGTCCGGCGTCTGATCGTTGCGCGCGGCGAGGCCGGGGTTGTAGGCCGCGTACGACAGCAGGCCCGTCACGAACAGCACCACGACCCCGAACAGCAGCAGGAGCCCGAACAGGCCCGTCAGCCACGGCCCTCGCAGCGGACTGCGCCAGAACCCCGGGCGGGCCGGGCCCGGCGGCGGACCCGCCTCCCGCACCCGGCCGACCAGCTCCCGCACCCGTTCGGCGACCGACGTACGCGTCGGCTTCCCGGGCAGCGCGGAGCCGGACTGCCGCACGGGCACGCCATCCGGCTGGTCACTCTCACCGCTTGGATCCATCCGGCACAACTCCACGCGTCTTCGGCTCATCGGGCATGAGCGTCCGGGAGAACATCCCGCGCTCGCGTCCTTCGTCGGACCCGTGACACGCAGGCACCATCCTTACGGCTCCACCGCCCCGTCGAAGGCACGCCGGAGCAGTCACGACGTCGCTGCCCCGGCCGCCCCGGCGGGGCACATTCGAGCGGAGGCGCTGCCTACACGTCCAGGGGTCCTGGGCATGAGGCCGGCAGGCAACACCGCACCCATGAGGTCATTCGATCGAGCGAACCCGGCCCCCACCGCCCGGCCGCCGTGCCCTCGGCACCGAAACCCGTGCTGAGGCCGGCCGGCAGTGCCTCCCCAGGGTCCGATAGGGGCTCCGGACCCGGAATCTTGTTCTCTGGAGGCAACCGTGTCCCGTGTTCTGAAGAGTGCTGCACTGGCCCTCACCGTCGCGGCCGCCGTGCTCGGCGCCGGGTCGGCGGCCTTGGCCGATGCCGGTGCCGGGGGCGTGGCCGCCCATTCGCCGGGCGTCGGCTCCGGCAACCTGATCCAGATCCCGATCCACATCCCGGTCAACGCCTGCGGCAACTCGATCAGCGTCATCGGGCTGCTGAACCCCGCCTTCGGGAACACCTGCGTCAACGCCTGACCCCCACCCGCTCCGGCCCGCTGCCTACAACGGGAGTCACGGGCCGGACGATCCCCGCTCGACGTGCTTCGGGAGTGTCCGGTGGACTCCTGTGCCCTGAGGGGTGAGCGCGATGGAGGGGGATCCGCTGCGGGTGGCGGTCGGCACCGCCACCCGCGGCACCGTCCGTCTCGGACGAGGGGAAGTGCCCTTGCCCGAAGAATGTGCGCGGCGTCTTTCCCGACGCGCCTGCGGCCTCGCCTCGCCCAGGCGGCAGCGATCCGGCGGAGCCGGCCTCCTCAGGGTCCCGAGCCGTCGGCGAGGCCAGGACACGGTGATGCCGCACCACCAAAGAAGCTCACACCCGGTTCGCGGCGCCGGCGGCCCAAGGCCAATCCTGCGGCCGTCGTGCCGCGAATCAGTCATGAGGAGAGTTTCTGTGAGGTGGGCCCCATGACCGACGAGGAGTTCGAACAGCTCCTGGCGCAAGCGCGGGCGGAGGCGCGCCGGATCAGCTTTCCGCCGGCGGCCTCCGACGAGGATGCGGAGTACGGCTTCCACCCGCAGCACGCGGAATTCGGAGCGTCCGCGCACTGACGGGCCTGCGACGGCCGCGTTCGTCCCCTCGGAGCTCCACCGGAATTCCGAATCGTCGGACGTCAACATGCCGGAACTGCCGTTCGCCGGCGGGGTGGAGTGCGTGATACGGGGAACCGGCCGCAATGGCACCCATATGTCGGGCCGAGCCGGCGACGCGGGCATCCAGCACCCGGATTTGGTTATTGCACGCCATATGCAACAGTCGGGCTGGTCCCCATTCGGGCCAAGAGGGTGCTGATGTGTCGCATTTGATTTCAGCACGTGTTTCCGGCCCGTTCTGCGGCTTTTACCAGGACATTCGATGCGGGGGACGCCGAGGAACCGTCGCCGGGCGGCCGGAGTGGTCGTCGAGTCGGCTTCCGGCGTGCCTTCCTGCCGTCTGCGCAGTCATGCGTGGTGGTGTGTTCCGGAGTGGCGGCCCCGTCGCCTTCCCCGCCAGTCCTGGACAGTGCGAGTCCGCTCGCCACGCTGCCGACCGTCATTCCACCTTCCCCGCCTCCCTTTGCCGTGCCCCGTGGGCCGTCCGCAAGAGGGGGCTTCACGCTGGAAGGAACCCTGTGAAGGCAACCGTCAAGCCCCGTTCGCGACGCCGCCTGGACCAGCGGGACACGGATCGCGATGCTCGCTCCAGGGGAAGTTCGGCCTGGATGGTGAAGCCGCCCTTGCTGCGCGGGGTCCGTCCGCAACCGGCCTCCGAGAACGGTGACGCGTGTGATCGGAGGTCCTGTCCTTGCCCGACCAGCGGCAGCACACACCTCGGTCCGGTCTCTCGCCGCCACCGTCCACGACTTCAGCCTCGGACGGCTCGGGGCCACACCGGCCTCGGCGGTCGGGCTCCGGGGCGTTCCCGCCGAGCCGGCTGACCGGAGCGGATAGACATGCGGTCCAGCTCCGTGGGTCATGCTCTGCGGGCGGTCACCGCGCGGCGTATTCCGTAGGCAGCGGCGCCCGCTGCGAGAACGGTGGCCCCTGAGATCACCGAGGAGGCCGGGAGGGCGAAGGCGAGGACGAGGCAGCCGGCCAGTCCGACGACCGGAATGATCCGCGCCGGTCGGCCCTCCTCCGGGGTGAGGGTCCAAGCGGAAGCGTTGGCAATGGCGTAGTAGGCGAGCACGCCGAAGGAGGAGAACCCGATCGCCCCGCGTACGTCGACACTCGCGGCGAGCACGGCCACGACGGCGCCGACCACCAGTTCGGCACGGTGCGGCACCTGGAACTTCGGGTGCACGGCGGACAGGGCGTGTGGCAGATGCCGGTCGCGGGCCATGGCCAGGGTCGTGCGCGAGACCCCGAGGATCAGGGCGAGGAGCGAGCCGAGTGCGGCCACGGCCGCGCCCACCCGCACGACCGGCGCCAGCCAGTCCGCGCCCGCGGCCCGTACGGCATCCGACAACGGAGCCGTGGCGTCGGCCAGTTCCCGTGGGCCCAGCGCGACCAGGACGGCGACGGTCACGGCAGCGTAGACGGCGAGGGCGATGCCGAGAGCGATCGGGATGGCCCGCGGAATCGTGCGGGCGGGGTCGTGGACCTCTTCCCCGAGCGTGGCGATGCGGGCGTATCCGGCGAAGGCGAAGAACAGCAGGCCCGCTGCTTGGAGCACCCCGCCGAACGTCGCGTCGTCACCGATGGCGAGCCGGGTGGTGTCCACGTCGCCGCCGGTGACGGAGACGACGACCACCGCGGCCAGGACGGCCAGGACGATGGCGACGATGGCCCGGGTGAGCCAGGCGGACTTCTGCACCCCCGCGTAGTTGACGGCGGTCAACGCGACCACGGCTGCGACCGCCACCGCGTGTGCCTGATCGGGCCATACGTAGGACCCGACGGTAAGTGCCACGGCGGCGCAAGAGGCGGTCTTGCCGACCACGAACGCCCATCCGGCGAGGTAGCCCCAGAACTCGCCCAGCCGCTCCCGACCGTAGACGTACGTTCCTCCCGAGGCGGGGTGGCGGGCGGCCAGGCGGGCCGAGGACGTCGCGTTGCAGTACGCCACCACCGCGGCCGGCGCCAGGGCGAGCAGCAGCCCCGACCCGGCCGCGCCGGCCGCAGGGGCCAGGGCAGCGAAGACGCCCGCCCCGATCATCGCCCCCAGACCGATCACCACGGCGTCGAACACACCCAGGTGCCGCTTCAACTCGCCCGTGCCCGCAGGCTCCGATACCGCACCCATCGTTCGCTCCCCGACCACACTCCGGCAGATCTACCGGCGCACCGTATAGGAGCGAGGTGACGAGGCGGGGGCGGGGCAGGCTGAACGGTACCGGCGGCGCGCTGCCCCCGCCCACCGAGCAAGCCACGAATTCCCCGACATGGTCGGGGCCCGCCGGCCACGAACGCCGCCCCTCCGCCGGCGGCACGGAGTCAGGTGACCGCCGAGGTCGGAAGTTCCGCGCTGACCGGGGGAGCGCTGCCCGCCGTGGGGAGGGTGATGACCATGGTGAGGCCGCCGCCGGGAGTGTCCTCTGCCGTGAGGGTGCCGCCGATGGCCTCCGTGAAGCCGCGGGCGACGGCGAGGCCGAGCCCGACCCCGGCGCCCCGTGGAGCGTCGCCGTGGCGCTGGAAGGGCTCGAAGATCCGGTCCTTGGCCTCGTCCGGGACCCCGGGCCCGCGGTCGACGACCCGCAGTTCGACCCGCTTGCCGAGGGCGCTGGCGGACACGTGGACGGGCCGGCCGTCGGGGCTGTACTTCACGGCGTTCTCGACGATGTTGGCGACGGCCCGTTCCAGCAGACCGCGGTCGACGGCGATCATCGGGAGCGTCTCGGGGATGTCCAGGTCGACGCTGTCCTCCGGAACGCCGCCCAGGGCCATCGGGACCACCTCGTCGAGGTCCGTCTCGCGGATCAGCGGGACGACGGTGCCGGTGTTGAGACGGGACATGTCGAGCAGGTTCCCGATGAGGGCGGCGAGGCGGTCGGCACCGTCCTCGATGCCTTCGAGGAGCTCGGCCCGGTCTTCCTCGGACCACTCGACGTCGGCCGAGCGGAGGGAGGTGACGGAGGCCTTGATGCCGGCGAGCGGGGTCCGCAGGTCGTGGCTGACGGCGGCCAGGAGGGCGGTGCGGATGCGGTTGCCCTCGGCGAGCGCCCGTGACTTCTCGGCCTCGTCGACGAGGCGCCGGCGGTCGAGGACCACGGCCGCCTGTGCGGCGAAGGCACCGAGGACACGGCGGTCCTCGGCGGGCAGCACCCGGCCGGTGAGAGCGAGGGCCATGTCGTCGCCCATGGGCAGATCCACGTCCGCCTCCTCCGGACGTCCGACCGGGCTGGTGCCCACGGAAGCAGCCGTGGTCCAGGGGTCGACTTCGCTGGTGCGCTCCAGGAGGGCGACCGACTGCATGGCGAAGGTCTCGCGCAGGCGTTCAAGGAGGGCGTCGAGGGAGTTCTCGCCGCGCAGGACGCTGCCGGCGAGGAAGGAGAGGACTTCCGACTCGGCGCGCAGCCGGGCGGCCTGGTGGGTGCGCCGGGCGGCCAGGTCGACCACCGAGGCGACGGACACCGCCACACCGACGAAGATGGCGATGGCGACGATGTTCTTCGGGTCGGAGACGGTGAACTCGTGCAGCGGCGGGGTGAAGAAGTAGTTCAGCAACAGGGAGCCGAACGCTGCCGAGGCCAGTGCGGGGAGCAGCCCGCCGAGCAGTGCCGCCGCCACCGTGAAGGTCAGGAAGAGCAGCATGTCGTTGGCCAGGCCCAGGTCCGGCACGACCAGGTTGAGCAGGACGGCGAGCAGCGCGGGCCCGGCGATGCCGGTGAGCCAGCCCCAGATGATGCGGGAGCGGCCGAGGCGTGCGCCCCGTGCGACGGGCAGGGTGCGTCGGCCCTTGGCGGCCTCGTCGTGGGTGACGATGTGGACGTCGAGGTCCGGGCCGGATTCGCGGGCGACCGTGGCGCTGACACCGGGGCTGAAGACGGACTGCCACGACCGTCTGCGGCTGACGCCCAGCACGATCTGGGTGGCGTTGCACCCGCGGGCGAACTCCAGCACCGCGTCAGGGACGTTGTCGCCTATGACGTGGTGGAAAGTGCCGCCGAGGTCCTCGACCAGCGTCCGCTGGACGGCGAGTTCCTTGGGGGAGGCGGAGGTGAGGCCGTCGCTGGCGGCGATGTAGACGGCCAGGACCTCGCCGCCCGCCCCCTTCTCGGCGAGGCGGGCCGCGCGGCGGATGAGCGTACGGCCCTCCGGGCCACCGGTCAGGCCGACGACGATGCGTTCGCGGGCCTGCCAGGTGGAGCGAATGTTGTGCTCGCCCCGGTACTCCTGCAGGTACTCGTCCACGCGGTCGGCGACCCAGAGCAGCGCGAGCTCGCGCAGGGCGGTCAGGTTGCCGGGGCGGAAGTAGTTGGAGAGGGCCGCGTCGACCTTGTCGGGCTTGTAGACGTTGCCGTGGGCCATCCGGCGGCGCAGCGCCTGCGGCGACATGTCGACCAGCTCGATCTGGTCGGCGCGCCGCGCCACCTCGTCCGGGACGGTCTCGCGCTGCCGCACACCGGTGATCGTCTCGACCACGTCGCCCAGCGACTCCAGGTGCTGGATGTTGACGGTGGACACGACGTCGATGCCGGCCTGGAGGAGCTCCTCAACGTCCTGCCACCGCTTGGCGTTGCGGGATCCAGGGACGTTGGTGTGCGCCAACTCGTCCACCAGCGCCACTGCCGGGCGCCGCGACAGGATCGCGTCCACGTCCATCTCGGTGAAGGTGGAGCCCCGGTACTCGATCTCGCGCCGTTCGACCAGTTCCAGGCCGTGCAGCATCACCTCGGTGCGGGGCCTGGAATGGTGCTCGACGAAGCCGACGACGCAGTCCGTGCCCCGCTCGATCCGGCGGTGCGCCTCGGACAGCATGGCGTACGTCTTGCCGACGCCCGGCGCCGCGCCGAGGTAGATGCGGAGCTTGCCGCGTCCCATGTTCCGTCTCTTCTTCTTGGTGGGAAGGGGGGTGGCGATCAGGGTTCGAAGCGGTATCCCATACCGGGTTCGGTGATCAGATAACGGGGGTGGGAGGGGTCCGCTTCCAGTTTGCGCCGGAGCTGGGCCATGTAGACGCGCAGGTAGTTGGTGTTCTCCCCGTACATCGGCCCCCACACCTCCAGCAGCAGTCTGCTCTGGGTGATCAGACGACCGGGGTGGGTGATGAGGATCTCCAGCAGGTGCCATTCGGTCGGCGTGAGCCGCACGCCGCGCTCGCCCCGCCGCACCTTCTTCGCGGCCAGGTCGATGGTGAACCCGGCGGTCGTGACGACGGAGACCTCGGTGGCCTGCGAGGCCGCCGGGGCCTCCTGTCTACGGGTGGCCGCTCGGAGGCGTGCCAAGAGCTCGTCCATGCTGAACGGTTTCGTCACGTAGTCGTCGGCGCCGGCGTCCAGGGCCCGGATCTTGTCCTCGGAGGTGTGGCGTGCGGAGAGGACCAGGATGGGGACCTTGCTCCAGCCGCGGACGCCCTTGATGACGTCGATGCCGTCCATGTCGGGCAGGCCGAGGTCCAGCAATATGACGTCCGGCTTACGCGCCGCCGCGAGCCGGAGGGCCGATCCGCCGTCGCCGGCCTCCTCGACCTCGAACTTGCGCGCCTGGAAATTGATCCTCAGCGCGCGGACGAGCTGAGGATCGTCCTCCACCACCAGCACCCGGGTCATCGGTGTGCAGCCCTTCCTTCGGTACGGACACGGCGGGAGCCGACGGTGCGTTGCCGGCCCCCGGCCGGGGGCCGGGGGAGCGGCGCGCCCCGCCGGCTCCCGGAGACGTGCGTTGTGGAACATCAGCTCTTGGAGAGCGCCTTCAGGGCGATGTTGAGTTCGAGGGCGTTGACGCGCGGTTCGCCCATGAAGCCGAGGGCGCGGCCGGTGGTGTGGTCGGCCACGAGCTTCTCGACCTGCTTGACGTCGAGCTTGTTCTGCTCGGCGACCCGGTGGACCTGGAGCTTGGCGTACTCGGGGGAGATGTTCGGGTCGAGGCCGGAGCCGGAGGAGGTGACGGCGTCGGCGGGGACGTCCTGCGGCTTGACCTGGTACCCGGCTGTGGAGTTGTCCGCGATGACGGCTTCCTTGGCGGCGACGACCTGGGCGCAGAGGGTGCCTTCCTCGGCGTCCTTGGTGCACTGGCCGTTGACCGCGCCGTTGTCGGCGGACCGGTTGGTGGCTCCGGACAGGATCAGCGAGTACCGCGTGTTGACGCTGTTGCTCCCGAGGCCGTTGGAGGGGCGCGGCTGGAACCACTTCAGGTCCGGCCGGGCCGCCTCCTCGGCGTCGTTCGGATCGGTCTTCGGGAGGTTGTACGTCTGCCCGATGAGGGAGGAGCCGACGACCTGGCCGCTCTTGTCCTTGATCTCGGAGCCGTTGGCCTTGTCGCTGAACAGGGCCTGGGCGATCCCGGTGACGGCGAGCGGGTAGATGACCCCGCAGAGCACGGTCAGGACGAGCAGGGCGCGCAGGCCCGCCCCGAGCAACCGTGCCGCGTTTCCTACAGAGTTGTTCATCGCAGATCAGCCGATTCCGGGGATGAGGGAGATGAGCAGGTCGATGAGCTTGATGCCGATGAACGGGGCGACGAGGCCGCCGAGTCCGTAGATCCCGATGTTGCGGCGGAGCATCCTGTCGGCGCTGGTGGGCCGGTACTGGACGCCCTTGAGGGCGAGCGGGACGAGCGCGATGATGATCAGCGCGTTGAAGATGACGGCGGAGAGGATCGCCGACTCCGGCGAGTGCAGGCCCATGATGTTGAGCTTGTCGAGGCCCGGGTGGACCACGGCGAACATGGCCGGGATGATCGCGAAGTACTTGGCGACGTCGTTGGCGATGGAGAACGTGGTCAGCGCGCCGCGGGTGATCAGCAATTGCTTGCCGATCTCCACGATCTCGATGAGCTTGGTGGGGTTGGAGTCGAGGTCCACCATGTTCCCGGCCTCCTTGGCGGCCGAGGTGCCGGTGTTCATGGCTACGCCGACATCGGCCTGTGCGAGGGCCGGGGCGTCGTTCGTGCCGTCGCCGGTCATCGCGACGAGCTTGCCGCCGGCCTGCTCCCGCTTGATGAGGGCCATCTTGTCCTCGGGGGTGGCCTCGGCGAGGAAGTCGTCGACACCGGCCTCTTCGGCGATGGCCTTGGCGGTGAGCGGGTTGTCACCGGTGATCATGATGGTCTTGATGCCCATGCGCCGCAGCTCGTCGAAGCGTTCGCGCATGCCCTCCTTCACGACGTCCTTGAGGTGGATGACGCCCAGGACCCGGGCACCCTCGTCGTCCTTGACGGCGACCAGCAGCGGGGTGCCGCCGGCTTCCGAGATCCGGTTGGCGAGGAGGTCGGCGTCGTCGGAGACCTGGCCGCCCTGTTCCCGCACCCAGGTGATGACCGATCCGGCCGCGCCCTTGCGGGTCTGCTTGCCGTCCACGTCGACACCCGACATGCGGGTCTGGGCGGTGAACGCGATCCACTCGGCGTGCGCCGGCTCGCCCTGGTGGCGCTCGCGCAGCCCGTACTTCTCCTTCGCCAGGACCACGATGGAGCGGCCCTCGGGGGTCTCGTCGGCGAGGGAGGACAACTGGGCGGCGTCGGCCAGTTCGGCGTCCGTGGTGCCCTTGACCGGGACGAACTCGGAGGCCTGGCGGTTGCCGAGGGTGATGGTGCCGGTCTTGTCGAGCAGCAGGGTGGAGACGTCGCCGGCGGCTTCCACCGCACGACCGCTCATCGCGAGGACGTTGCGCTGCACGAGCCGGTCCATGCCCGCGATACCGATGGCGGAGAGCAGCGCGCCGATCGTGGTCGGGATCAGGCAGACCAGCAGGGCCGTCAGCACGATCATCGACTGCTCGGCGCCCGCGTAGATCGCGAACGGCTGCAGGGTCACCACGGCCAGCAGGAAGACGATGGTCAGCGAGGCGAGCAGGATGTTCAGCGCGATCTCGTTGGGCGTCTTCTGCCGGGCCGCGCCCTCCACCAGGGCGATCATGCGGTCGATGAAGGTCTCGCCGGGCTTCGTCGTGATCTTGATGACGATCCGGTCGGAGAGGACCTTCGTACCGCCGGTGACGGCCGAGCGGTCGCCGCCGGACTCGCGGATGACCGGCGCGGACTCGCCGGTGATGGCGGACTCGTCGACGGACGCGACGCCTTGGACCACGTCACCGTCGCCGGGGATGACGTCCCCGGCCTCGCAGACCACCAGGTCACCGATGCGCAGCTCGGCTCCCGGGACCTGTTCCTCGCTCCGGCCGTCCTTGCTCAGGCGGCGCGCGACGGAGTCGGTCTTGGCCTTGCGCAGGGTGTCGGCCTGCGCCTTGCCGCGGCCTTCGGCGACGGCCTCCGCAAGGTTGGCGAAGATCGTGGTCAGCCACAGCCAGCCGGTGATGGCCCAGCCGAACCAGTCCGTCGGATCCTTGACCGCCAGGACGGTCGTCACGACCGAGCCGATCAGGACCACGAACATGACCGGGGACTTGATCATGACGCGGGGGTCGAGCTTGCGCACGGCGTCCGGGAAGGACCTCAGTAGCGCCTTGGGGTCGAACAGCCCCCCGCCGACGCGGCCGGCAGGCGGCTTGTGGCCGGTGGGCAGGTCGTCGTGCGGAGCACGGGTCCGGGTGGCGGTGCTCATGAGGCGAGCCCTTCGGCGAGCGGTCCCAGCGCGAGGGCCGGGAAGTAGGTCAGACCGGTGATGATCAGGATCGTGCCGACGAGCAGGCCCGCGTAGAGCGGCTTGTCCGTGCGCAGGGTGCCGGCCGTCTCCGGTACGGGCTTCTGCTCGGCCAGCGAACCGGCGAGGGCCAGCACGAACACCATGGGAAGGAAGCGGCCCAGCAGCATCGCGATGCCGATGGTGCTGTTGAACCACTGCGTGTCGGCGTTGAGGCCGGCGAAGGCGGAGCCGTTGTTGTTGGCGCCCGAGGTGTAGGCGTAGAGGATCTCGGAGAATCCGTGCGCGCCCGAGTTCGTCATCGAGTTCGCCGGGGTGTCCAGCGCCATGGCCGCCGCGGTGAAGCCGAGGACCAGGGCCGGGGTGATGAGGATGTAGCAGGCCGCGAGCTTGATCTGCTGGGTGCCGATCTTCTTGCCCAGGTACTCGGGGGTCCGGCCGACCATCAGGCCGGCGATGAACACCGCGATGATCGCCATGATCAGCATGCCGTAGAGGCCGGAGCCGACACCGCCGGGCGCGATCTCGCCGAGCTGCATGCCCAGCATCGCGATGCCGCCGCCGAGCCCGGTGTAGGAGGAGTGGAAGGAGTTGACCGCGCCCGTGGAGGTGAGGGTGGTCGCGACGGCGAAGATCGACGAACCGCCGACCCCGAAGCGCGTCTCCTTGCCCTCCATCGCCCCACCGGCGACGTCGAACGCCGGGCCGTGGTGGGCGAACTCGGTCCACATCATCAGCGCGGTGAAGGCGATCCAGATGATGCCCATCGTCGCGAGGATCGCGTACCCCTGGCGCAGGTTGCCGACCATGCGCCCGAAGGTGCGGGTCAACGCGAACGGGATGAGCAGGATCAGGAAGATCTCGAAGAGGTTCGAGAAGGGGGTGGGGTTCTCGAAGGGGTGGGCGGAGTTGGCGTTGAAGTAGCCGCCGCCGTTCGTACCCAGTTCCTTGATGACTTCCTGCGAGGCCACGGCCCCGCCGTTCCACTGCTGTGTGCCGCCCAGGAACTGGCCGACCTCGTGGATGCCGGAGAAGTTCTGGATGGCGCCGCAGGCGACCAGCACGATCGCGCCGATCACCGAGATCGGGAGCAGGATGCGGACGGTGCCGCGGACCAGGTCGGACCAGAAGTTGCCCAGCTCACCGGTGCGGGAACGCGCGAACCCCCTTACGAGTGCCACCGCGACGGCCATGCCGACTGCGGCGGAGACGAAGTTCTGCACCGCGAGGCCGCCGGTCTGAACGACGTGGCCCATGGCCTGCTCGCCGTAGTACGACTGCCAGTTGGTGTTGGCGACGAACGACGCGGCGGTGTTGAACGCCTGGTCCGGGTCGATCGAGGAGAAGCCGAGCGAGCCCGGCAGGCTGCCCTGCACGCGCTGCATCAGGTACAGGAACAGGACGCTCGCGGCCGAGAAGGCGAGGACGGCGCGCAGGTAGGCGGGCCAGCGCATCTCGGCCGACGGGTTGGCGCCGATGGCTTTGTAGATCCACTTCTCCGCGCGGTAGTGCTTCTCCGAGGAGTAGACCTTGGCCATGTGGTCGCCCAGCGGGCGGTAGGCCAGCGCGAGCGCGGCGATCAGCGCGAGGAGCTGGAGCACTCCAGCGGTTACGGGGCTCATGTCAGTGCTCAGAACCTCTCCGGGTACACGAGGGCGAGGACGAGGTAACCGAGCAGGGAGACGGCGACCAGCAGGCCGACGATGTTCTCGACCGTCACAGCTTGGTCACCCCCCGGGCGATGAAGGCCACCAGCGCGAACACCGCGAGCGTGGTGACGACGAAGGCCAGATCGGCCATCGTGAGCTCCTGGATGAAGAGGGAAGTAATGAATCGGCCAGACGGCCGATAACGAGATAACCGTGTCTTCAGCCCGGCGTTAAGACGCCTTGACGGCCTCCATACGGACGCCGGGGAACTCTTGACGCCGTCCTGACGCGCGAGGCCGTGAATCGCAGATCAGCCCTGGTGGGACAGGCCGGCCGTGTCCAGGGCGGCGCCTGCCCGCGTGGCCGGGGCGACGGACACCAGGCGGGCCCCTTCGGGCGGCAGGGGGCGTCCGGGGAGCCCCACCCGGGTACCGAGCGCGGCGACCGCGACCACCACGACGACCATGATCAGAGCCTCGTTCGTCGCGGAGAGCTCCGTGCGGAACGGCACGAGCGCGAGCGCCACGAGGAAGGGGGCCACGAGCCCCGCCGGCAGGGCGGCGGAGTCGTGGAGTCGGTACCCGGACATGTGAAGCCTCCTGTCCGGAGGGCAGAGCATCGGATCAGAACTTCTCGGGCCTGATCAGAGCCGCCACGAGATAGCCGAGCAGGGCGAGGGCCACGATGAGCCCGACCACGTTTTCCGCGTCCATCCGCTGCTTCTCCTTCGGTGTGTGAGCTCGGGCTGCGTCGCCCACTTCCAGCGTGCCCCCGGACGCCGGCGCAGCCACGCACCCTGGCGGGCTCTTGACGCACCTCATACGGCATTCGGGCCCCGGCGTCAGGAACGCGTGAAGAGTGGGCCGGTGGGCGTATGGATCACGCCAAACACCATGGTCATCCGGCCACGACGTCCGGACGCTGTCCTCACTTTGCCCAACGGAGGAAACAGCGAAGATGGCTATGCACATGCGAAAGCCGGCCGCGGCAGGACAGGCGCCGAGCACGGAGGAACCTCCTGATACCGGCGTCGCGGCGCCCGCCGCGGGGGACCGGCACCGGCTGACCGCCCTCCAGGGCCTGGCCGCGCTGTCGCTGGACGCGATGGCCTCCGTCGCCTACGGGCCCGAGTCGATCGTGCTGGTCCTGGCGGCGGCCGGTGCCTACGGCCTGGGGTTCACCCTCCCCGTAACCCTGGCGATCGCGGCGCTGCTCGCCGTACTGGTGGCCTCGTACCGGCAGGTGATCGCGGCGTTCCCGGACGGCGGCGGTTCGTACGCCGTTGCCAAGAAGCACCTGGGCCGACGTACGAGCCTGGTGGCCGCGGCCTCGCTGATCCTTGACTACGTCCTGAACGTGGCCGTCTCCGTCACCGCCGGCGTCGCCGCGCTGACCTCGGCCTTTCCCGAGCTGTACGGCGAGCGGGTCTGGATCTGCCTCGGGATCCTGGTCCTGGTCACGGCGGTGAACCTGCGGGGTGTCGTCGATTCCGCCAAGGCCTTCCTCGTCCCGACGGCCGTCTTCGTCGGGTCGATCCTGACCATGGTCGCGGTCGGGCTCTTCCGCGACGGTCCGGTGAGCACCGCCTCGGCCGCCGGACACCCATCCGCCCTGGGGGAGGGAGCCACCGCGATCGGCGCGCTCCTGCTGCTGAAGGCCTTCGCGGCCGGCTGCTCCGCCCTGACGGGCGTCGAGGCGGTCGCCAACGCCGTGCCGTCCTTCCGGGCCCCGGCCGCCCGGCGCGCCCAGCGCACCGAGGTCGCCCTCGGTGCCCTGCTCGGCGTCATGCTGATCGGGCTGTCGGTGCTGATCGGCCGTTTCCACCTCCAGCCGGTCGGGGGCGTGACCGTCCTTGCCCAGCTCGCGGACGCCTCCTTCGGCCACAACGCGGCCTTCTACGTCGTCCAGTTCGCGACCATGGTGCTGCTGGCGCTGGCCGCGAACACCTCCTTCGGCGGGCTTCCGGTGCTCATGAGCCTGCTCGCCCGCGACAACTACCTGCCGCACGTCTTCGCCCTCAAGGCGGACCGCCAGGTGCACCGCCACGGGGTCGTGTGGCTGGCGCTCGTATCGGGTGTCCTACTGGTGTTCTCCGGCGGCGACACCAACACCCTTGTCCCGCTCTTCGCGATCGGCGTCTTCGTCGGCTTCACCATCTGCCAGGTCGGCATGGTCCGGCACTGGTTCGGCGAGCGCCCCAAGGACCGGCGGGCGAAGGCCGTCCTCAACGGCTTCGGTGCCCTGCTCACCGGCGTCGCGGCAGTCGTCGTGACCGCCACCAAGTTCACCGAGGGCGCCTGGCTGATCGTGCTCGCCCTGCCGCTGCTCGTCCTCGGCTTCGAGAAGGTGCGCCGTGCGTACGCGCAGATCGGCGAACGCCTGGAACTCGGCCGCATCCCGCAGCCGCCGCACCGCACCCGCTCACTGGTCGTGGTACCCGTTTCCGGGCTCTCCCGCCTGACCCGTCAGGCGCTCACCGCCGCCCGCTCGCTCGGCGACGAGGTCCGTGCCGTGACCATCACGCACTCCGCTCCGGAGGACCGGCAGGCAGCCGAAGCGCTCCGCCGTGACTGGGAGTTGTGGAAACCCGGTGTCGAGCTGACCGAGATCACCTCGCAGAGCCGCTCGCTCGGCCGGCCCGTGTCGGCCTACGTGCGCGAACTGGCCCGGACGCACCCGGACGCCCAGGTGACCGTCCTCATCCCGGAGATCGAGCCCGCCCACCTGTGGCAGCGGATGCTCCAGAACCAGCGCGGCTCGGTCGTCGCCCACGCCGTACGCCGCGACACGGACGCCGTCATCTGCCGACTGCGCTTCCGCATCACCGACGACGCACGCCGACCTGCGTTGACGCGCCTTTGACGGCGACCTGACGCGCCTCGTGCGCCGCCGTCAAGAAGGTGCAAATTCCCCCGCCCGGATGGGGGATCACCCATGAACGGGCAGTAGTTTCCTGCCTGTTGCGCCGCCGGGGACCTCGATCACTCACATGACGGCCGAGGGGGTCCATGCGAGACGGTTCCCGGCGGCGACACCCCTCTCCCGCACCCCGCACCCCATCGATCTCGTCAGAAGGTCGCTCCATGCCTACCGCCGCCGCGCAGCACGTTCCCCCGGGTCTCGGCACACCTCCGCGGACTCCGGTCAACCGTCCGTCCCGGAAACGCGCCGGCCAGGCGAACGTGCTGGAGCCCGAACTCCTCGCCGCCTCGGCCCGGGAGGCCGTTGCCAAGCTGCACCCGCGTGAACTGATCAAGAAGCCGGTGCTGTTCGTCGTCGCCGTCGGATCGCTCCTCACCACGCTCTCCGCGCTGATCCACCCCTCCGTCTTCACCTGGGTGATCAGCGTCTGGCTCTGGCTGACGGTCCTCTTCGCCAATCTCGCCGAAGCCGTCGCCGAAGGCCGCGGCCGCGCCCAGGCCGAGTCGCTGCGCAAGACGCGCACGGAGACTGTTGCGCTGCGCCTGAACCACTGGACGTACGGCGCGAACCTGCGCCGCGCCGAGACCGAGGTGGTGACCCCGGCCGAGCTCCAGCCCTTCGACTTCGTGCTCGTCGAGGCCGGCGAATCGATCCCGGCCGACGGGGACGTCGTCGACGGGGCGGCGATGGTGGACGAGTCGGCCGTCACCGGTGAATCGGCCCCGGTCCTGCGGGAGTCGGGCGGTGACCGGACCTCGGTGACCGGTGGTACGACGGTCCTCTCCGACTCGATCGTCGTGCGGGTCACCTCGCGCCCGGGGAACAGTTTCATCGAGCGCATGATCGCCCTGGTCGAGGGCGCGTCCCGGCAGAAGACCCCGAACGAGATCGCGCTGAACATCCTGCTGGCGGCCCTGACCGTGATCTTCATTCTGATCGTGGTCAGCATCCAGCCGATGGCCGCCCATGCGGGAGCCGCCCAGTCGACGACCGTGCTGGTCGCCCTCCTCGTCACCCTCATCCCCACCACCATCGGCGCCCTGCTCTCCGCGATCGGCATCGCCGGCATGGACCGCCTCGTCCAGCGCAACGTCATCGCGCTGAGCGGCCGCGCCGTCGAGGCCGCGGGCGACGTGGACACCCTCCTCCTCGACAAGACCGGCACCATCACCCACGGCAACCGCCAGGCGGTCGAGTTCATCCCGCTCCCGGGGACCGACCACACCAAGCTGGCCGACGCCGCCCAACTGTCCTCTCTCGCCGACGAGACCCCCGAAGGGCGATCCGTCGTCGCTCTGGCCCAGCGGTACGGACTCCAGCCGGCCGCCGCCGAGGACCTCAGCAACCCCCGCTTCACCGAGTTCACCGCCCGCACCCGGATGAGCGGCGTCAACCTGAGCTGGGACAACGGCGCCGGCTGCGCCATCCGCAAGGGCGCGGTGGTGGAGGTCATGGACTGGGTGGTGATGCGCGGCGGGACCGTACAGGCGGAGGCCGCTGCCTGGTCCGCTCAGGTCTCGCAGTCCGGCGGAACCCCGCTGCTGGTCGCGGTCCACGACTGGGACGGCCCGCGTGTCCTCGGCATCATCCACCTGAAGGACGTCGTGAAGGACGGCATCCGGGAGCGCTTCGCGGAACTCCGGGCCATGGGGATCCGTACGGTCATGGTCACGGGCGACAACGAGCTGACGGCCCGCGCCATCGCCGCCGAGGCAGGCGTGGACGAGTACCTCGCCGAGGCCACACCCGAGGACAAGATGGCCCTCATCAAGCGGGAGCAGGCCGGCGGCAAGCTCGTCGCGATGACCGGCGACGGCACGAACGACGCCCCGGCCCTCGCACAGGCTGATGTCGGCGTAGCCATGAACACCGGCACCTCGGCCGCCAAGGAGGCCGGGAACATGGTCGACCTCGACTCCAACCCCACCAAGCTCATCGAGATCGTCGAGATCGGCAAGCAACTCCTCATCACCCGGGGCGCCCTGACGACCTTCTCGATCACGAACGACGTCGCGAAGTACTTCGCGATCATTCCGGCCATGTTCACCGCGGCCTACCCCGGGCTCGAAACCCTCAACATCATGGGCCTGAGCAGCCCGACGTCCGCGATCACCTCGGCGATCATCTTCAACGCGCTGATCATCGTCGCCCTGATCCCGCTCGCCCTGCGCGGCGTCCGCTACAAGCCCGCTTCCGCGCACGACCTCCTGCGCCGCAACCTCGGCGTCTACGGCCTCGGCGGCCTGGTCCTGCCCTTCGTCGGCATCAAGCTCATCGACCTCCTGGTGTCCACCGTCCCCGGCCTCGGCTGATCGCCCCCGCCACTCATCTGGTTCGTCCGCGTTAAGGACGCGTCAGTATTGCCTCACTCCCGCGTAAAAGGGATCTCGCTGCGTACGCTGACTCGGCCGTCGATGTCGATGGCTGATTCTTTTCCGTACGACAGGAGGCCCCCAAGATGGCCACCCCTGCCCGCACGTCACGCCTGCGCGCGTGGATGCTGGAAGGCTTGACCGCCGAGAACAGTTCGCCCGCCGCCAAGGAGGCGGCCGCCCAGCCGCACGGACGGCCGTGGTGGCGGGTCATGTGCCTGACGGGTCTCGACTACTTCTCCACCCTCGGCTATCAGCCCGGCATCGCGTTCCTCGCGGCCGGGCTGCTGTCACCGTTGGCGACCATCGTGCTCGTGCTGCTCACCCTCTTCGGAGCGCTGCCCGTCTACCGGCGCGTGGCAGAGGAGAGCCCGCACGGCGAGGGCTCCATCGCCATGCTGGAGCGGCTGCTGACGTTCTGGAAGGGCAAGCTGTTCGTCCTGACCCTCCTCGGGTTCGCCGCCACCGACTTCCTCATCACCATCACCCTCTCGGCGGCGGACGCCACCGCGCACCTGGTGGAGAACCCGCACCTCACCAGCACCCTGCACGGCCATGAAGTGCTGATCACCCTCATCATGATCGCGCTCCTCGGGGCCGTGTTCCTCAAGGGGTTCAGCGAGGCCATCGGCGTCGCGGTGGTCCTCGTCTTCACGTATCTCGGCTTGAACGTGGTCGTTGTGGCGGTCGGGCTGTGGCACGTGTTCACCGCACCACAGGTCATCACCGACTGGACGGAGGCGTTGACCACCGAGCACGGCAATCCGTTCATGATGATCGCCATCGCGCTCGTCGTGTTCCCGAAGCTGGCGCTGGGTCTGTCAGGCTTCGAGACGGGTGTGGCGGTCATGCCGCACGTGAAGGGCGATCCCGACGACACGGCTGCGAAGCCCGCAGGCCGGATCCGTGGTGCGAAGAAGTTGCTGACCACGGCAGCCGTCATCATGAGCGTCTTCCTGATCTGCTCCAGCCTGATCACGACCCTGCTGATCCCGGCCGCCCAGTTCCAGCCGGGCGGCGAGGCCAACGGACGCGCGCTGGCCTACCTGGCGCACGACTATCTGGGCTCCGCCTTCGGTACGGTCTATGACATCTCCACGATCCTGATCCTGTGGTTCGCCGGCTCCTCCGCGATGGCGGGCCTGCTCAACCTGATGCCGCGCTACCTGCCCCGTTACGGCATGGCCCCGCACTGGGCCCGCGCCCTGCGCCCCATGGTCATCGTGTTCACCCTCGTCGCGTTCCTCGTCACCTGGATCTTCGACGCCGACGTCGACGCCCAGGGTGGCGCATACGCCACCGGTGTCCTCGTCCTGATCACCTCGGCGGCGGTCGCCGTCACCATCGCCGCCAGGCGGGCGGGGGAGCGGGGCTGGACGATCGGCTTCGGCATCATCTCGGCGGTCTTCATCTACACGACTGCGGTCAACATTGTCGAACGCCCCGACGGCGTGAAGATCGGCGCCTGCTTCATCGCCGGCATCATGGCCCTGTCCCTCCTCTCCCGTCTCGCCCGCGTCTTCGAGCTGCGCGTCACGCACGTGGAGTTCGACGACATGGCCCAGCGGTTCATCCGCGACACCGCCAACCGCACGATCCGTTTCATCGCGAACGAGCCCGACAACCGGGACCGCGAGGAGTACCGGCAGAAGAAGGAACAGATCCGCGCGGACAACGACATCCCCGCCGGGGACGACGTGATGTTCGTGGAGGTCACCGTCCTGGACGCCTCCGAGTTCGAATCCGGCATGCGCGTACGCGGCGAAGTGCTCCATGACCGCTACCGCGTCCTGACCCTGGAGAGCTCCAGCATCCCCAACGCGTTGGCCGCCCTCCTCCTCCACGTACGCGACGCGACCGGCCAGCGGCCGCACATCTACTTCGAGTGGACCGAGGGCAACCCGTTCGCCAACTTCTTCCGCTTCTTCCTGTTCGGACAGGGAGAGGTCGCCCCCGTCACCCGCGAGGTCATCCGCGAGGCCGAACCGGACCGCACCCGCCGCCCCCACGTCCACGCGGGCTGACCCCGGATCCGGCGTCAGGATGCCGACAAGAATCGGGGGGGGGGGGGGGGGGGGGGGGGGGGGGGGGGGGGGGGGGGGGGGGGGGGGGGGGGGGGGGGGGGGGGG
>NZ_JANFAK020000055.1 GCF_024721315.2 Streptomyces sp. Isolate_45 | reverse complement strand
GACTCATCCAGTTCTACCGACGCCCCACCGGCCTGGCAACGAGCCCACCTACTACCCGCCCTCGCAGCCCGGGCCCCACGACCCGTCCCCGAGCCCCCCGGTATCCGTGCAGGTGGGATCCCGGTACGGGGAGCCGTACCGGGCCTTCTGCGTCTACTATCCGGGCTCGTGTGTGACGTGGGTCCTATGGGACGGCTCACCCCCGAACCGCCCAAAACTCACGGAATGTGACCATCCGTACCTCGGGATGAAGGAGACCGCTCACCCCGATCGCCGCGTCCCGCGACCGGGTGTGTCCCGTGGCAGCGCCTGTAGACGTGTACCACCCGGCTTCCTTCGCCCGCCGAGGGACCCGTCCCTGGTCAGGTCGTGCTTGTGGGCGTGGGCGTGGGCGTGGGGGCGGGACGGCCGAGCAGTACGGCTTGTTCCGCGGGGGTGAGGGCGGGGCCGGCGAGAGGCGGGAGTCGCGGTCCGCGGATCGCGGCGAGCAGGACCCGTGGGTGGGCGAGGCCCGAGCCGCTCGCCTGAAGGGTCATGACGTCGGTGAGGGCCTCGACAACGGTGAAGTCCGAGCAGGCGGTCGTGACGAGGCGGTTGACGTACTTGGTGGCGGCGCGGTCGGCGAGCGTTGGCTTCTTCCCGATCGCTCGGGGGAAGGCGGCGTCCTGGCCGACTGCCAGGAGCCAGGCGGCGGCCGCCGGGCGGGCGATCGCGCGCTGGGCGCGCCGCGCGAATCCCCTGGACGTGATGTCGCTGGTCGAGGCCAGCTCGCGCAGGGCGCGGGCGCCTTGGGCGGCCGCGGACATGCCGTGCCCGTAGATCGGGTTGAGCGCGGTGGCGGAGTCCCCGAGCGCGACGAAGCCGTCGACGCGGATCTTCTCGTAGTGGCGCCGCCGGTTGGCCGTGTTCCGGGTGACCGTCACCGGCCCGATGGGTTCGGTCCGGTCCAGGAACTCCGCTATGAGGGGGCTCCGCAGGTTGCGGGCGTACGCCAGGAACTGGGAGGCCGCGCTGGTGGGTTGCCCGCCCCGGGTCCCGGCGAGGCTGACCATCCACTCGCCGCCCTCGATGGGCAGGATGGTGCCGCCCGAGCCGGGCCCGGCCAGTCGGGCGTCGACCTGGATGTTGATGACCGGCCAGCCCGCGGTGTCCACGGGTGCCTTGTAGCGGCGGCTCGCGTAGGCGACCCCCGCGTCGACGACGGTCTCGGGAACGACGGGTATCCCCAGCCCGGCCAGCCAGCTCGGAGCGCGCGAGGCGCGACCCGTGGCATCGATGACCAGGTCGGCCTCACGGACCTCCTCCGTCCCGTCCTGATGCCGGATGACCGCGCCGGTGACCCTGGTGCGGGTGCCGAGGAGACGAACCGGCTCGGCCCCGGAGAGCAGGCGTACTCCCGGCAGCGCCAGGGCACGGGTGCGGACGGCCCAGTCGACGAGGTCGCGGCCGGCGCTGATGAGGTACTGCGCCTCGGGCCAACACCTCCGGTACCAGCCGCCGGGGGAGAAGGAGACCATGCCGTTGGGAATGGGTATCCGGTGCGCGCCGGCGCCCAGCCACATCTCCAAGGTTCCGGGCAGGAGCGACTCGATCGCGTCGGCCCCGCCCGACCAGAGCATGTGGGCGTGGCGGGCCTGGGGAAGTCCGCGCCGGGCTCGTGGGGTGTCCGGCAGGGCGTGCCGTTCGACGATGTCGATACCGATGCCGTGCGGAGCGAGCGCCGCGGCGGCCAGGGTGCCGCTCAGCCCGCCTCCGAGGATCAGGACTCGGGACCGAGATGGGGGCGTACCGGCCATGCGGGTCTGCTTTCTGCCCCGGCCTTGGCCGGTATGGCGGAATTCGAGTGGGGTCTGGATGGTGAGCTCTAGAATCCCATGATGATCATTACGCGCTTCGTCGGTGGTCCTCTCGCGGGCATCGAGGGGATCCAAGCCACAGAGGTGACCTTGGCCGCGCATAGTGGCAGTCGTGAGATCGGACGCTATTTACGGGGGCCCGACGATGACGGCGTAGCCGTCTACCGTTGGGTGCCGGCCCCCGAGGGGGCGGAGGACGACCTACCGGATCCGGCCTGAAGCACCCGGGCTCACGATGGCGTCTGCCGGGCCGGGTCGGTCAGCCGCTGGGGGGCGTCCGCCTCGGGCACCGGGTTCTGGGCGAGCCACCGCCCGTACGCCCGGATCGTTCCCCGGTTCCGCAGGCCTTCCAGGGCAAGGGCGAGGCGGGCGGAGGTTCGGGAGCGGGGCGCGAGGCCCCGGGAAACGCGGCCCATGTGTGTCCGTACGAGGGCCAGCACGCCCGCGCTGGCGATGTCCCTGTCACGCCAGTCGAGGCGTGGCGCGGCGACCTCGATGTCCTCACCCTTCTCCCAGCGTGCCGGGAGGTCGGGGCGCAGGGCGAGCGCGGTGGCCAGTCCGACCATCGCGAAGCCGCTCGCCAGGACCAGTTCGGCGGACGCGCGACGGCCGATGCCTCCCGTCAGCATCAGCGGCACGGGCGCGGAGGCGACGAGCCGCTCGGCGATGGCGAGGAAGTACGCCTCCCGACCGAGGGTCCTGTCATCGGCCGTGCGACCCATGGTCGCGGCGCTCTCCATGCTTCCGCCGGAGAGTTCCACCAGGTCCACGTCGAGGCCCGTGAGGAAGCCGAGCACCTGCTCCACCTCGTCGACGTCGAAGCCGCCCCGCTGGAAGTCCGCAGTGTTGATCTTGATGCTCACGGCGAAGCCGGGGGACACCACCGCTCGGACGGCGCGGACCACGCTCAACAGCAGTCTGGCCCTGTTCTCCAGGCTGCCGCCCCACTGGTCGGCGCGGTGGTTGACCAAGGGGGAGAGGAACTGGCTGAGGAGGTAGCCGTGGGCCGCGTGGATCTGGACGCCGTGGAACCCGCTCTCCTGCGCGAGCCGAGCCGTCGTCGCGAACCGGTGGATGGTGGCCTGGATGTCCGCCTCGGTCATGGCCGTCGGGCGGGCGAAGGCGCTCGTGTGCTTCCCGAGGCTGACGCCGATGTCGGACGGGCCCCATGCGACACCGGGCAGGTCCGACCGGACCTGGCGACCGGGATGGTTGATCTGCATCCAGACCTGGCCGCCCCCCGAACCGGCCGCGGTGGCCCAGCGGCGGAACGGGGCCAGGTCGGTTCCGGCGTCGAGCACGATCGTTCCCGGAGAAGTGAGGGCCCGTCTGTCCACCATCACGTTTCCCGTGATGATCAGCCCGCTCCCGCCGCGCGCCCAACTGCGGTAGAGCTCCTCGATCTCCGGTCCGGGCAACTGTCCGGGCTGGCGGGCCAAGCTCTCCTCCATGGCCGCCTTGGCGATCCGGTTCGCGATGCGGCTGCCGCTGCGCAGTTCGAGAGGTGTGGACAGGTGCATGGAAGGTTTCCTCCGGTTGTCGTCACGTGAAGTCCCGTCGTGTCCCGCTCGGGCCGGTGGCAGGCCGAATCAGCGGTCCCGCCTCCGCAGAATGCGACCTGCCGCCGTCCGTACGCGGGCGAGACGCGCGGAAAGGCTCGGGGTGACGGGCCTGAGCTGGCTGCCGCCCATGGGCCCCGTCTGCGGATCCGACCACAGCTGCGCGACCTCCTCGGCGATCGCCTGTTGGGCCCTTCGGGACGCCGTCGGGTGACTGATGCCGCGCCCGAGCGCCACGCGCAGGGACCTGGCAGCGGCTTCGGTGGCCAACTGCCCCCGGGCGTCCAGTGGGCTGAAGGTCGCCAGGGCGTCCCCGATGACGACGAAGCCGCGGGGTCCGCGGATGCGGTCGTACCGGTGCCAGCGGGTCGACGTCGGTGCGACGATCACGTCGCCCGCCGGCTTCGCCTCGGCGATCAGCCGGCCCACGGCGGGGTCGGACATGGCCAGCGCGGCAGCGGCGAAGGCGTCCCCGCCAGTGATCCGTTCACGGTCGGGGGAGGTCTGGGTGACGGCCCACATGCCGTTCTCGATCGGGACGAGCACCGCGCTGCGGGCTCCGTCCGCGACAGCCGTGAGGGCGACGTCCGCCTGCCCGTCGGGTGCCCGGTAGCGACGGCTGGCCATGAATCCGGCCGTGCCGCGCGTGGTGACCGGCACGGCGGCCACACCGAGATCGCTCAGCCAGGCCGCGGTGGACGAATCGGCGCCGCTCGCGTCGACGACGAGTTGCGCCGTGATCTCCTCCTCCGGCCCGTCACCGAAGCGCACGCGCACACCGAGCACCGCTGACTCGTCGCCGATGAGCCCGACGGCGCGGGCGCCGTCGAGTACGGCGGTGCTCCGCTCGTGTGCGGGGTTGGCGACCACGATCTCGCGCAGCACCGAGGTCAGGAGGTCGCGGCTGCACGTCAGCAGCTCGCGCGTCCCCCAGGCGCGCGGGCGTGTCCGGGACAGGTGGGCGCCGGCGGGGAGGGGGAACGTACGAGCACCACGGCGCCGCAGCAGCGCGCCCGAGCCGTACACCAGGTCGTTGACGTCCCACATCCCTCCGATGTGGAGGACCTCGCCGTGCTGAGCGGCCGCGGAACCCGCCTCCCCCGGCTCGCCGTCGGACCGTCCCGCAAGCACGAGCACGTCGTAGCCGGCCAGGGCGACCACGGATGCGGCCAGCAGGCCCGCGTACCCCCCGCCGATGATCAGGGCTTCGACATGCTTCGGGTGTGTGGTGGTCATGTCTATCTCTCTGTGAAGGATCTCTGAGCGGCGGACGGTGTGCGGGCTCGCGGCCTCTTCTCCGGTTTCATGCACGGTGCTCGGCCAGTGCTGCCGACCGGCGCGTCACCTCCACTCGCGAGGAGCGCAGCATGGCGTCCGACATGTCGAGGAGGTCATCGGATTCCTCGGTGGAACTGATCGTCCATCGGAGCTCCGGCGGAACCGCGGGCGCCGCACGACCCTTCCCGATGACCGCGTGGGCTATCACGGAGGCGTCGGCCTCGCTGCGGGCCCGCCGGCTCCCGGTGCCCTCGGCCAGAGCGAGCGCGTAGACCTTCGCGCCGGTCGAGCGGTCGAACCAGGGCGTCAGCCGCAGTACCGCGTCGAAGATGTCCCTCTCACGCTGCATGAGGCGGTGCTCCACGGGCTGCCACCACGGCATGGGCGGCGGGCTCGTGGGAGGTATCTCCGGACGGACCTCCAGCCACAGGGGCTGGAGCCCGCGAAAGCGGCACAGAGCCCGCCACCGGTAGCCGGCGCCCTGTCCGAGGGGCGGAAGGACGAATCCGGCTGCGATCAGGAAGGCGCTGAAACTGGCGATGGAGAAGGCGACCTGGGTGCTCAGCCAGTCCCAGTCGTGGCCGAGCCAGCGCGCGACGATCGCCGTGTACTTCAAGAGGTCGTAGGCGAACGTGCAGGCCGCCCCCGCGGCGATCAGCAGCAGCCCGCCCTTCAGGGTGCCGCTGACCTGCCTCGACCAACGCCGGCTGAGCACCACCATGGTGACGGCCGCGACGCTGTGCGCCGCCAGATAGAGAACGACCATCTCGCGGATCCAGGGCGTGCCGGAGTAGTAGGTGTCCAGGTCACGGAGCCGTTCGACCGGTGCGTCGCCCAGCGCGAACAGGGCCCAGATGGCCAGGACGACCAGGGTGTAGGCCGTCAGGCACAAGCGGGTCTGCCGCCGGGTGACGCGCGCGTCGTCGTTCCCCCGCCAGTGGATCAACAGCACGATGGTGGCGGCGTCGAACGCGGTCAGGATCGAGTACACGATGGGAGCCGCGATGTTCGGCACGCCGAACAGCGCGTTGATGGCGGCGAGATGTGGGGGAGCGGCGGTGACGAACAGGAGCGCGCCGACGAAGAGGGTCGCGGTGACGGCCCTCAGGAGCGGGTCCCGCGGGTTCTTCCGCAGTGCCCACAGTTTGATGGCGGTGGCGACCAACAAGCCGGCGGCCGAGCTCAGGTACGCCGTTCCCGCGTTCACCGAGGGCTTCCGTGAGCCACATGAAGGGCAGTGGGCATGGTCAGTTGCTCTCCGAGCGGTCGGCGCCGACGGGGGAACCGGAACGGTGGATGTTGGAGAACTGGATGCTCAGCCGGGCAAGACCGTTCGTCCCGGAAACACGGGTGGGAATCACGGCACTCGGATCGACCGCGACGGCGACGGCCGTCCGACCGGACGCCGGCACCCTCGCGGCGTCCGCGGCGACCAGGGCCGCGTGGATCGTCGCCGCTTCGGCGAAGATGATCGCGGCATCCGGCGTGCAGCCGTGCGAGGAGGCGTAGCGCTCGGCTGCCTCGCGGTGGCTGGTGTCCAGGTGGGGCGCCAGGTTGAGCAGGCGATCGGCGATCTCGGTGGACCTGGCCATCGCCCGGATCTCCAGCGACGCGGTAGGCCGGATGCGCACGGGCTTCCCGGGCCCCGCGAACGGTTCGAGCGCACGCCAAAGGGGCTCCATCGCCCGGTAGGCCCGCCAGGAAACCCACATCGACCCCAACCGCGGCCCGACGACCGGCAGCAGGAAACCGACGGTGGTCATGGCTGCGCCCAGTCCCGCCAGGGGCGGGGCGATGTCGGTGCTGAGCGGATCCCAGGCGTCCGTACCGGCCCATCGGGCACCCACGGCCATGAACTTGAGCAGCGCGAACGACAGGGTCAGACCGAACGCCGTCACGAGGATGATCAGGCCCCAGTGGGTCCACGCCGCCTGGAGCTCCCGCAGTTCACGTGCCCACCTCCAGCACTTCGTCGCCACGACGACACTCGTGGCGGTGTGCGCGGTCAGGTAGAGGACGATCATCTCCCGGACGTACGGGGTGTTCGCGTAGAAGGTGTCGAAGTCGCGCTGCTGCTCGATCGGTACGTCGCTGAGCGAGAAGAGCACGCAGAACGTCGCGATCACCGCCGCGGTCGCCGCGATCCACAGCCTGGTGTGCCGTCGGACGGTCTCCTCGGCTCCCCCGCGCCAGTTGATGAGGAGCACCAGCGAGCCGCACGCCAGGCACGACAGGATGCAGTAGACGATGAGCGCCGAGATGTTCGGGACGCCGGTGACCCGGTTGACCCGCTCGATCGTCGGCGGCGCGCCGAACACGAAGCCCGCCGCCGAGGACGCGAGGATCACGAAGATCGACTTCGACATCGGTGAGTGCCAGGTGTGCCAGAACGACGGCGACTTCACCACCAGGGCGATCGCCAGGACGGCGGCGGGTATGTAGTAGTCCGATCCGGTCATGCTCAGTAGCCTCTGCCCAGGCTCGACTGGATCCGACCCGCCAGACCGGTGACCGGCGGGCCACCGCCACCTTGGAGGTACTCCCGCAGTCGCGATCCCAGCTGGAGCCCGAACTTCTCCGCGTCGTCCTCCTCCTCGGTGTTGACGTGGCTCCTTGCGGCCAGGGCGACGAGGTCGTCGCTCGCCAGGTCACCACCGAGCGACCGGGCGGCCGCCGTGGCCACGTCGCTGTGCGTTCCGTGTGACAGGCATTCACCCCTCAGGGTGTGCCAGATTTCGTGTGCGAAAATTACGAACTGGTGCAACGTGGTGGTCTTACTCTCGATGATGATCACGACTCGGTCGTCGAACCTGGCGGTGAGGCCGCTGGCCGTCTCCTCGGGGAATTCACGGAAGCGCAGGAGGACCGGACGGTACGGCAGTCCGTCGTGGCCCGCGTTGAACCGCTGCTCGACGTCGGCCCTCAACACCTCGAACAAACTGTCCGGATCCGAGGGGATCGGCCGTTCGAGGCCCGCGAGGACCTCGTCGCAGAACTTCGCGATCTTGCGCTCGGTCGACCGTCGCGTCAGGTGGTTCCTCGGCGCAACGAGCAGGCTTTCGGGGCGAATCGTCCTCCCGAGAGCCGCGAACACACCCTTGCGGAGGTCGACCCTCTGCCGCTCGCTCATCCGAATGCCCTCACTCTGCGTTCCTTCCGATGGGCGGTGAAGCCGCGGCCCGGCCTTCCGCTTCCTGTGACTGGAGCTCGGGTCGGTCGCCCGGGCTCCCGCCCGACCTCAGGGTCGGGAGCTTTCCTGGGTGATCGCGTCCACGAAGGCCATCAGCGCCGTCTCCAGGTTCGGCGGCAGTTCCGTGTCGCCGAGACGGAGTTGGATTTGCAAGGCGTAACGATTCTTCACCGCTTCGGAAGGGTTCTTGAGCAGCGCCGTGAGGTCAGGGATGACCTTGCTCTCCAGTACGCGCTTCAGGGCCTCGGGCGGAGTGTGGGTGAAGTACTCCATGGGGACGTCGAAGAACTTGGCCAGACCCGCCCCGTGCCAGATGTTCGGCGTGCTCCGGTTCAGGAGTTTGCCGTGCCACTGCGGCGTCATCCCACTGCCGGCGGCGATCTCGGCAGTCGTGTACTGACGTCGGCTGCCGGTGTCCCCGTCCACGGTCAGCCGGGTTTCCTTGAGGAACGCGATGCGGCGGGCCAGCTCCGCCGGGCCGCTCGCCGGCGCTTCGACGGGCTCACCGTCGAGCAGCCGCCGGATGTCGGCCTCCGCCAGCGAGGTGTGGAAGGAGAGGGTCGACAGGTTGAAGGCGGATGCCCTGTCGAGGCCCGACCGCAGCCGGAGCCCTTCTACTTCTCTCACGGTCTCGGCGAGCTGTTCGTACCCGTCGTTCATGGACCCTCCGGACGGGATGGAAGGGGGACTTGCGGTCCGGTGGAACCCCGAGACCCGCGCACGTCAACTAGATCACGGAAACGGTCGGATACGCAATGAAACGATCGTTTCGCTTGGCTCGATCGTGTGCCTGCCACACCCGTCATACCTACCGCGCCTGCCCCGCCTGCCGCGCCTGCCCTCCGATGCGCATCCGGCACTCGGAGGAAGCTCGTTGGGCAGTTCGGTGAGCCCGCCTCGGACACTGAGGGACCGGCGACGGTGGCGAACGGGGAAGGAGTCGTGTCGCGTGCCACGGGATCGGACGGCGTGCGCGGCCATGGGGGAGCCGACGTCGCTCCGACCGAAGCGGGCGAGGCTGCGGCCAGTGCCCCTCAGTTCGTGGTCCAAGAAGGGAACGACTCAGGGCCCATCGTTTGGATCTCCGGTGGTCGACCAAGGCGGCGACCGGAGAGCCGATCGCGGTGTCGATCGTGGCGTAGGCGTAGGCGTAGGCGTAGGCGTCGGCGCGGAGGACTTCCGCACGAGCTCACCGGAGCAGTTCGAAGTGGGGGTGGTAAGGGGAAGACAGGCAGACGTGGAGCTTCAGGTTGTTGCCGCCGGTGATGTCGATCAAGGTGAAGTTGCCGTCCCGGGCGCCCAGGGGCGGCGGGCCCGGGGTCGGCCGGTCCTCCTCGGCGATCCAGGTCGCGCTGCCGCCGTCCCATTCCGATGAGGCGATGGTGAGGAGCGGGACCGCCTCGGTGCCGCATTCCGGGCAGGCGCGGTCGACGGGGTCGCCAGGGCTCCAGCGGGTCCAGCCGCCGGTTTTCCAGCCGGGGGCGGTGGAGAGGTTGTTCAGGTAGAGCTCGCCCGGATCGTGGGCGTACGCGTTGTACTGCGCGGGATCGATCGCCGCCCAGCGGCTCATGTCCTCCAGCCGGCCCCGGAGTTCCTTGTCCAGCTCCAGGGGGTGGGGGTAATCGGTGACCTGCTCCGGTGAGAACGGGCAGGGCTCCGGGAGGTACCAGCCGTCCTGGACGATCGGCGGCTCGGGCGGTGCGTCGAGGACGTCGGTGACGGTGGCGGAGGACCGCCAGAAGAGGGCGGCCTTCGGGTGCGCCATCTCGTGGTCGAAGGGGCACCAGAGGACTTGGAGCAGGTCCGCGTCGGGCGGGCAGGGGAAGGGGACGTCGCGGGCGTACAACTGGGCGACGGGCAGGAGAGGGATCGGGCCGTCGAACCACGGGCGGCCCGCCCTGATCAGATCCAAGGTCGCCTGCTCCTCCGGGGTCCACACGGGTGCCTCGGGGTCGAGGTGAAGGCGGTCGGCCGATGCGGCGAGGACACGGCGCTCGAGCCGGATGTCGTCCGGGGAGTTGATCCTGAGCGCCGCACGCCTGTCGTGCGGTTCTTCGCAGTACGGCCACGGCTCGTCGGCGGGCCACAGGAGCGGCCCGCCGACGGAGCTGTCGTGTACGGTCGGTGCCCCGGGCCGCGGGTGCAACCGTGTCGCCGTGCGCGCCAGCGGGGCCAGTTGAGGGAAGAGCGCGGTGACGTCGAACGGCCGCGGCGGGGTGGTGAACATGGCGTTCATGGCGGTGATGCTGCCGGCATCCGCTGACAACTCCGCTGTCCGGCCGGCGCGACCCCCGGATGCCGCGAGCGCGGCCCGGGCGGGCACGAACCGCACGAACAGGTTCCCTTGTCGTCAGTGCAGTCCGTCATAGGCGGCCATGATGATCTCCATGCCGCGGTTGTCCTCCTGCCGTTCCCGGTCGATCATCTGGTTCATGACGTAGGCCACCGTCATGCGCGAGTCGGGATCGCTCGCGACCAGCGAGCCGCCCCAGCCGCCCCATCCGAAGGTGTTGCCGAACTTGCCGAACCCCACCGTCCAGGACATCGGCGTCCGCAGGACGCGGTCGTCGCCGCGGAACACCTCCTGCCACGCGGGCTCACAGCCCTCGGGGGACAGCAGCCGTACGCCGCCGACCGAGCCCCGGTTCGCCAGTACCGACTGGACGGCGGCGACCGACCGGGCGTTGCCGTAGCCGTTCACGGCAGGGATCTGCGCGCGACGCCAGGCCACGGAGTTGACGTCCCCGACCCGGATCGCGGCACCGGTGTGCTCCCGGCGTTCACCGTCAGGTCCGGGCGGGGCGCTGGAGGCGTAGTCGTCGGTCAGTGACGGCGGTGGGATGAGCGGTGCGACGCGGTGGTCGTGCTCCGCGGAGAGCCCGATGTGGAAGTCGGCGCCCAGCGGCCCTGCCACCTCTTGCGCGAAGAACTCGGCGAGGCCGCGGCCGGTGACGCGGCGGACGATCTCATCGACCAGGAACCCGAAGGTGAGCGCGTGGTAACCGGCGGCCGTTCCCGGTTCCCATTCGGGAGCCTGCGCGGCCAGCCGCGCCGTCACGCCCTCACGGTCGTAGAGCTCCTCGACCGTGGTCAGCCCGGCCAGGTCCGGCAGTCCCGCGGTGTGCGACAGGACGTGCCGCACCAGCACGCGCTCCTTGCCGGCCACGGCGAACTCGGGCCAGTAGGTGGCGACCGGCGCGGACAGGTCGAGCCGGCCCCGGTCGGCCAGGATCAACGCACACAGGGCGATCATGTTCTTGGTCGTCGAGTTCACGCCGGTGAGGGTGTCGCGGCCCCAGCCGACGGTACGGTCCGCACCGGTGTACCCACCCCAGAGGTCGACCACCGGCTCGCCGTCGACGTAGACGGCCGCGGAGGCACCCACGTCGTCCTTCTCCAACAATGCCGCGAACGCCTCACGGACCGCGGCGAACCGCGGCTCGCACACTCCCTCGATATCAGTCATGGGCACAAGCCTCGGTCGGCGCCGGGTCTCCCGGCCCGACAATTCCCACGCCGGTTTTGTCGGGCGGCCGCGATCGGATCCCTCCACCCCGTGAAGCCGACCCGACGTCCGCGCGGCGACCGCGCCTGTATCCCCCTGGCAGGCCGACGGCCCGCCCGGCCGCTGGCTCTCGCAGCGAACAGCCCCGGGCCCCCGTCGAGCATGTGCGGCACCACAGTCCCGCCGGCGCACGACACCGCGGCGCCGACGGCCGTCACCGCTCCGTGCGCGGCGACACGCCCTAGGCTCGGACGCGGGCCGCCACGGCTGCCACGGCTGAGGCCGGTTCGCAGATGGGCGGGTGTTCCCGCGGCGCGGACACGAGGAAACAGGAAGAGGAACGGATACACGTGCTGGAGCGGCTGAATCAGGCGTTGGACCACCTGGAGACCCGTCTCGACCAGGAGGTCGACATGGCCGAGGTCGCCCGGATCGCCGCGGTGTCGGAGTACCACTTCCGACGGCTGTTCTCCGCGCTCGCCGGGATGCCGCTCCCGGTCTACGTGCGGCGCCGGCGGATGACCTTGGCCGGGGCCGAGGTGCTGGCCGGGGAGCTGACGCTGCTCGATGTCGCGGTGCGGTACGGGTACGGCTCGGGCGAGGCGTTCGCCCGGGCGTTCAAGTCGGTGCACGGCATCGGGCCGGGCGAGGCCCGGCGCACGGGCGCCGTGCTCACGGCGCAGCCGCGCATGTCCTTCCGTGTGGTCGTCGAAGGGGCCACGAGCATGCGGTACCGGATCGTGGAGAAGGAATCGTTTCGGGTCGTCGGCAGGAAGGCCCGGATCCCCCTCGTGCACGAGGGGGTCAACGCGGCCGCGGCCGCGCACTTGGAGAGCCTGGACGAGCAGGTGATCGTACGGATGAAGGAGCTGGTCCACCAGGAGCCGGAGGGGATCCTTTCGGCGGTGGTGCACCTGACCGACAGTCGGGAGGAGGGCGCCGAGGTGGACTACTGGATCGGCGTGGTGACCGGTCCCGGGGCGGCAGCCGAGGACCTCGACGACCTCGACGACCTCGACGACCTTGACGTGCCGGCCGGGACCTGGGCGGTCTTCGACAACCACGGGCCCTATCCGAGCGCCGTCCAGGAGCTGTGGCGAGACGTGTTCACGCAGTGGTTCCCCTCCAACCCGTACGCGAGCCGGCCAGGTCCGGAGCTCCTGCGGACGCGGCTGGTGGAGATCGGCGCGGAGACCGACTCCCAGCTGTGGATTCCGGTCGAGCGGAGCAGCGGCTGAAATTCAGGGGGTGACCACCACGGAGGCCGGGCGTGGGGCCAAACGCAGGAGTGGCCGCTCTCGGAGGCGTCCGGGCCTTCGATCCGGGCGGGACGGGCTATGAAGTGCTCCGGCAGCCGTACGCGAACGAGCAGCGGGGCGGCCGCGCGAGGGCCGCGAGGGCCCGAACCTGTCCGAAGGGCACGGCCCCGGCCGGGCGCCGGGGCCGGCGCGCACGCAGGCGACGCCGCGGTGAACCCGGCCACGCCGGTGAGGAGGACGCGCTTGGGGCCGTAGCGGTCGCCGAGCCGTCCCGCGAGGATGAGCGGAACGGCGTAGCACGGGGTATAGGAGCTGTTGACCCACACGACGTCGTTGAGGGACGCCCCGAGGGACGTCCGGATTCGGGGACGGCCACGTTCACGACGGTGGCGTCCAGGCGGATCATGAAGAAGCTGACGCACAGCGCGTACAACGCGGCCCGGGGCTCGCGGTCGGCCCGGCGAAGGAGCGGTCGCGGAAGAGGCGTCGCAATGTCGGTCGTGTCCTCGGCACGGGCGCCCCGGCCGCACGTTTCGGGCGCGGTCCCGAAGAGCCGCAGCCGCAGCCGAGGCCGCAGCCGCGGGTGCCCATGCGCGCCAGGTCGTCGGTGAGACCGCTCCGTGAACACCTTCACGTCACCCAGGAGCGGGCCCGTGGCCGAACCCGCCCGAGTGGTTGCCGCAGGCCGGAGGTCAGCTGCCTTGTAGTCCGCCCGTCAGTTGCTCATATCTGGCAATCTTGCACATCGCTGAACCATCTGGGAGGGGACCCCGCCGTGACCGAAGTGCTGCCCGACGACGCCGTCAACGCTGTCAACGCCGGCGAGGACGAAGCCGACCGCGAAGCGGTCGAACAGGAACGGGCCAAACTCCAGGATTTCGTCAAGGGGTTGAGCGCGGACGACATCAAGTCGGGCGGCTGGTTCACCAAACTCTGTGCTCAGGCGCTGCGTTCGTACACGAAGAAGGCCAACTGGGAGTACTTCCAGCGGAAGTACAAGGGCGTGCCCGCGGACGGGATCGTCGGGCAGCAGATCAAGTTGGCGGCGAAGAACGCCATGATTCAAGGCGGGATCACCTCCAGCCTCTACACCGGGACGGTCGCCGCCACCGTCGGGTCGTTGGGCGGCGCCAGCCCCGCCGCCGTTCCGGCCGGTCTCGTCACGTTCATGGTCGACCTGACGTACATCACCCAGCTGCAAATGCGCCTTGCCCATGACATCGCGGTGATCTACCGGATTCCGCTGGACGTGGACGATCCCGAAGACATGATGAAACTCGTCCGGGTGGCATTCGGCATCAAGGCCGGGGAGGTCGCCCGCAGCGGTACGAGGTTCGTACCCGGCCTGGTCCGGCAAATCCTCAAGAAGTACTACTCCGGTCCGGTGCTCGCCGCCGCGAAAAGCCTTCCGTTCGTGGGGAAGCACCTCCTGCAACGCAACATCATCAAATTCGGCATCCCCGGCGTCGGGATCCCCCTCACCATCTTCGTGAACCGCTACACGACCGTGGCCGCGGGCCGTCACGCGAAATCCGTGTTCCGTGGCGAAGCGGAGGTGATCGAACTCGCTGACACCTTGATCCGACGCACGCGGCATCCGCGGTTGATGCTGTGGGTCGCGTGGCTCGTCATCAACGCGGACGGCAAGGTCACCGACGCCGAGCGCCTGCTGTTCCAGCAGCTCACGCGGCTTGCCCTGGAACGGCATCAGCTGCATGACGAACAACTCGCCAACGTCATCACCATCGATCCGGACGACGTGTGGCACCGGGTCGACGCCGAGCCGGGCGATCTCAGCGACGTTCTCCACGCGGCCGAACGGGTCGCCACGGTCGACGGGGATCTCAGCACGCAGGAGGAGGCCGTCATCGCCGAGCTACGTGGTCGCTGCCGGCGACGCTGAACCCCCGCCCAGGCCGCCCGTCACCGGCCCCGTACCGGTGGGAGATCCAGGGCCCTCCCGTGACGTCCGACCGGACCGGCCAACAGGACGTCGCCTCCGTCAGGCCCGTCCGCGCGTGCCGATCGAAGCCTTCGAGCAGGCCGGCGGAGATACGTGGACATGCTGGCCTGCGTTGGTACGGGTTGCGGCATGTCGGTGCCGTCGGTGCCGTCGATGCCGTAGGTTCAGCCGGCCGCTGGTGTGGGGGCCGGGATTCCGGCGGTGCCCACGCGATGGCCGTCGGCGTCGAAGGCGCCGACCCTGACTGCCGTGGTGGGGCGTGAGGGCCAGTGTTCGTAGACGGCGAGCAGATCGCCTGTCACGGTGGGGGGCTTGCCGTCTTCGGCGTGGGGGAGGTCGGTGTGGAGGAAGACCTGCTGGGTGTCGCCCGCCTCCACGATTTGTACGGCCTTGATGTGAGCGGCGGCGTTCTTCGGTCCGCTGTCAGCGTTGGAGGCCGCCCACTGTCGCAATTCCGTGGCGCGTGATGCGTCTTCCGGATCGAAAGCGCCATGGGGGGCGGGGTGGGGGAGTCCGGCCGGGATACCGGCGCCGTCGGCCGGTTCGCTGGTTAAGGAACCGCACCCACTGACAAGCAGCGCACACAGGGTTGCGAGGACGACGGCGTGATGGTGACGTGTGGGCATGTGTGCATCCGTTCTGCTGGGACAAGGCTGAGCCCTTGCACACAGTAGGGGCACGGGCGCGGCACCGTTGGCGTGGGACCGTGGCACACATGGCGATCTCGTCGGTCCTCGGGCCGATCCGTGCGGCGTAGCGGAGCCCGCGCACTACGGGCAGTCGTAGCGGTGTGTGAATGGGCGCCCGGTGCGGACGTGGCACTCGTGTGTGCCTCTCCTCGACCGGGGTCCAGGCGCGCCGGGACGCGGCGTCGGCTTCCGTGCTCCACCACGGGTACTCCGTCACCGTCGCCGGCTCCGGATGCACTGCGCAAGGGAACGGGACGTAGTTCTCGCACGGCTCGGTCGGGTACGGCGGAGTCTCCGGCACGTGGTCGCTGTGTTCCCGTGGGCACCGAAGGACTTGGAGCCGGTCGCACCCTTCGGGAAACGGGACGATGCCAGGAACGTCGGTCGGTCCGCCCGAGGGCGACCGGCCCGACCGCCGGGAAGCGTCCCGGAAACCCTTTTCGTCCTCTTGACGATATGAGTCCATCTCGTTATCGTCGCCTTGACGAAATGAAGGGGGTTCGCCATGGCCGACATCACTCGGCGCTTCGGTTGGCGCCATCTGCGCTCCGCGCCCACCACGCACATCCGGCACCACAAGCGCGGCCGACTCGTCCACGACGGGCGGGGGCTCAGTTTCTGGTACCGGTCGCTGTCGGCCGCGCTCTCCGAAGTGCCGGTGGACGACCGGGAGCTGGCCATGGCGTTCCACGCCCGTACGTCCGACTTCCAGGACGTCGCCGTGCAGGCCACCGTCACCTACCGGATCAGCGACCCGGCCGAGGCCGCCGACCGGATCGACTTCTCCGTCGACCCGGACACCGGGAGCTGGCGCGGCGCGCCCTTGGAGCAGATCGCCACGCTCCTCACCGAGACCGCGCAGCAGCACACGCTCGACGTATTGGCGCGGACGCCGCTGGCCGTCGCCCTGGTGGACGGCGTCGCCTCCGTGCGGGAGCGGGTCGCCACCGGTCTCGCCGCCGAGCCCAGGCTCCCGGCCACCGGCATCGAGGTGGTGGCCGTTCGGGTCGTGGCGATCCGGCCCGAGGCCGAGGTGGAGCGCGCCCTGCGCACCCCGGCCCGTGAGCAGATCCAGCAGGAGGCGGACCGGGCCACCTATGAACGGCGGGCCGTCGCCGTCGAGCGTGAGCGTGCCATCGCCGAGAACGAGCTGGCCAGCCAGATCGAACTGGCACGGCGCGAGGAGGAGTTGATCGACCAGCGCGGCACCAACGCCCGCCGCGAGGCCGAGGAGAAGGCGGCGGCGGACGGCGTACGGACCGAGACGGAGGCGGCCCGCAAGGTCCGCCTGGCCCGCGCGGACGCCGAGGCGGCGCGTGAGACGGGCGCGGCGCGCGCCGAGGCCCAGGCAGCCTGGCTGCGCGTGCACGACGAAGCCGGCCCGGGCACGCTGCACGCCCTGGCGGTGACCCGGCTGGCGGAGAACCTGCCGCGGATCGAGAGCGTCACGCTGTCTCCCGACGTCCTCACCGGGCTCCTCACCAGGCTCGGACGTCCGGAAGGCGGCTCGGGCGCGTGAGTCTGGCCCCGCGGGCCGTGGTCGTGCACCGCAGGACCGAGTACGAGGAACTGCTCGCCCGGCACGGGACGCACGGGCAGGCCGCGTTCTTCCTCTCCAGCCGGGGCAGGTCGATCGACGAGGTGGTGCGCCGCCACGACCGTACGCGGCAGGCGCTGCGGGAGGTGGCGGCGGCGGTGCCGCTGACCTGGCGCAGCTCCCGAGTGGAGCGGGCGGACCTGGACCGCTTCCTGTTCGCTCCGGAGGACGTGGTGGTCGTGGTCGGACAGGACGGCCTGGTCGCCAATACCGCGAAGTACCTGCGCGGACAGCCGGTGGTGGGCATCGACACCGACCCGGGGCGCAACCCGGGGGTCCTGGTCCGTCACCGCTGCGCCGACACGGCCGCCCTGCTGCGCGCGGCGACCGCCGCCGGGGGCCGGGCGGAGGAGCTGACCATGGTCGAGGCCGTCGCCGACGACACCCAGCGACTTGTCGCGCTGAACGAGATCTACCTGGGCCCGCCCGGACACCAGACGGCCCGCTACCGGCTGGGCTCCGACGGTGAGAAGGGCCCGGGTGAGGCCCAGGCGTCCTCCGGGGTGCTGGTGGGCACGGGCACCGGCGCCACCGGCTGGCTGCGTTCCCTGTGGCTGGAACGCGGCAGCCCCACGGGGCTGCCCGCCCCCTGCGACCGGCGGCTCCTGTGGTTCGTGCGCGAGGCCTGGCCCTCTCCCACGACCGGAACGACGAACGTGGCCGGTGAGCTGGGGCGGGGGCAGGGCCTGCGGCTGACGGTCGAGTCCGACCGGATGGTGGTCTTCGGCGACGGGATGGAAGGTGACGCCCTGGAGCTGACCTGGGGCCAGAGCGTACGGCTGGGCATCGCGGGAACGTCGCTGCACCTGGTGACGTGAGCGCCCCGAAGGTGGGAGCGGCGAGCGGCAGGCCCCGGCGCGCTCGCCGAACCACACGTGGAGCCTTCCGAACGGGCCGGGGGAGAACCGGACTTTGGCGGGTCGAAGAATCCGCTTGATGGCGCTGAGCGGTCCCCGCCATGGTCGTGGTCCGCAACCAGGCAGGACCCACCAACCGGAAGGCATGTACTCATGCGCACTCTCCACGTCGTCACCCATCCGGAGGCGACGCGGTTTCCGCGCGCCCTCCGGCAGCATCACCACGCTGTGCCAGGACGACTTCTTCCACAACCGCCAAGTCGTCAGCCTCGGTGACACCCGGCATCTCGACTCCACCGCCGGTTGACCTCGGCCCGCACCTCCGCTGCCGTAACGGCGGGACGGAGCGGTATTCGAGCCGCCACGTGGTGCTCGTGCTCGCACGCGTCGTCGGCGGAGGGCCGCCCGCGAACGGGCGGCCTCGTCCGGCCCGACCAGGTCGAGCGTGTGGAGCTTGTGGAACTTGTTGAGCACGATGACGTCGGCTAACTCGCCCTGTTCCATGAGGAGATCGCTGACGCTGCGCTCGTCGTCGGGCTCAGCCCTCGGGGAGGATGAAGCCGCGTTCGTACGCCTTCACGAGGTGCTGCGGGACCCGGTGGACCGAGCCGTCGATCGTGACCGCGACGAGCTGGGGCGTGGTCGCCTTCCACTGGGCGCGGCGGTGACGGGTGTTGCTGCGGGACATCTTCCGCTTGGGAACGGCCATCGTGAACTCCTTGGTGATGTGGGGTGAGGGGGGTGGGGCTACCAGGAGGACTTGGTCACTCCCGGTAGGAACCCGGCGTGCGCCTGCTGTCGCATGCGCACCCGGGAGAGGCCGAACGCTCGCAAGTACCCCCGGGGGCGCCCGTCCACGCTGTCGCGGTTGCGCACGCGGGTGGCGGCGGCGTCGCGCGGCTGTCGGCGGAGCTCCGCCCGGGCGGCCTCGCGCTCCGCCGGGGTCGCCGCGGGCCGCCGGATGATCTCCTTCAGCTCGGCTCGCCGGACGGCGTACCGCTCGACGACCGCCTTGCGCTTCTCGTTGCGCGCGATCTTGCTCTTCTTCGCCATCAGACCTTGCCTCCCCGCGCGCGGATGCGGGCCACGGCGGCCTCGATCCCGATGGTGTCCACGGTCTTGATCGCCCTGGAGCTCAGGGTCAGGCGGACGTGGCGGCCCTCGCCGGGGAGCCAGTAGCGCTTGCGCTGGATGTTCGGGTCGAAGCGGCGCGAGGTGCGCCGGTGGGAGTGGGAGATGGAGTTGCCGAATCCCGGCTTGGCGCCGGTCAGTTGGCAGTGGGCCGACATGGGTGGTGGGTCCTCTCTGGGGCAAACGGTTGTTGGAAATGAAAACCGTTGCCATATAGTAGGGCACGTGGCACCCACCCGGATCCGTCCCGTCGTCAAAGCTCGGCTCCACCACCGGCACCGGGTTCACCCACGTACCCCGCAAGAACAGGCGGAACGACCCCACGCTCCGCACCCCGATCCCCGCCCACACCGTCGAAAGGTTCCTGCCGTGAAGTCCGGCATCCACCCCGCCTACGGGCCCGTCGTCTTCCGCGACTCCGCCTCGGGCACCGCGTTCCTCACCCGCTCCACGATGACCAGCGAGAGGACCATCGCCTGGGAGGACGGAAACACCTACCCGCTCGTCGACGTCGAGATCTCCTCCGCGAGCCACCCCTTCTACACCGGCACCGCACGCGTCCTCGACACGGCCGGCCGCGTCGAACGCTTCGAGCGCCGCTACGGAGCACGCTGATGGAGCCCGACCGCAGACTCCCCGTGGCGATCGTCGCCGGACTCCACTCCGCTGCCCGCAAGGAGGTCGTCGATCACCTCCTGCGGGCCGTCGCGGGGAGCGTTTCCCTGCACCACGACCTGACATCGGCCCCGACCGGCACCGTGCTCCGTCTCGTCCGCGACGCTTCAGGGCCCATCTCCGGCGACGAGACACCGCTCGTGAACGACTGCGCCTGCTGCGCACTGCGCGAGGACCTCGTCCCCGAACTGGAACGTCTGGCGGGCAGCGGCCTGACCAGGCTCGCCGTCGTCGAGCTGTGGGATTCGGTCGAGCCGGCGGCCATGGCGGAGGTCATCGCCGGACACGGTGGAGACGGCCTGGTCGTGACGAGCGTGATCACCGCTGTGGACCCCGCGCTCGTCCTGCCGTACCTCGCCAACGGCGACGACCTGGCCGAAGCCGGACTCGCCGCCGCCCCCACCGACCAGCGGACCGTCGGCGACACCTGGGCCCGCCAACTGGAGTACGCGCCCGTTCTCGCCGTCGTCGACAGCGAGGCGGCGGACGACGAGGACCGAGCCCTGCTCGCCCAACTCCATCCCACCGCAAGGCGGGTGCCGGCGGCCTCCGCCGAACTCGTCCAGGCCGCTCTCGCCGGCTTCGACGTCGAGGCCGCCGCTGCCGCCCAGCACCCGGCCTGCGCACTCCTGCCCCAGGACGCGGACGAGGCCGGCGTCACCACCTTCGTCTGGCACCGCCGGCGCCCGTTCCACCCCGAACGGCTCCACCAGGCTCTCGAGGACCTGTGCTGCGCCGCCGCCCGCAGCCGCGGCCGATTCTGGCTGGCCGACCGCCCGGACACGCTGCTCGCCTGGGACGCCGCCGGCGGGGCGCTGTGCGTGGAGAGCGCCGGGCCCTGGCTCGCGTCGCTGCCGGACGCGGCCTGGGAGATGGTGCCGCCCGTGCGCCGGGCGGCAGCCGCGCTCGACTGGGACCCCGACCACGGCGACTGCTGCCAGCACCTCGTGTTCACCTCGCCCGGCCTGGACCGCGACGGGCTGGAACACCTCCTCGACTCCTGCCTGCTGACCGACGCGGAGTACGCGTCGGGGCCGGAGGCGTGGAAACACCTGCCGCCCGCCTTCGACTCCCTGCTCGACGCCGCCTGACCACCGTCCCGTACGAACCAACGACACACCCGCGAGGAGAAGCCGCCATGGCCCGACGCCCCGAGCCCCGCAAGCCCGTCAAGTCCCGCCCCAACCCGCTGGACGCAGCCAGGATCACGTACATCGACTACAAGGACACCGACCTGCTCCGCAAGTTCGTCTCCGACCGCGGCAAGATCCGCAGCCGCCGGGTCACCCGTGTGACCGCCCAGCAGCAGCGCACCCTCGCCACCGCGATCAAGAACGCCCGGGAGATGGCACTCCTGCCGTACGCGAGTCGCTGACCCCACCCGGGCTCGCCGGGGCGTATGCCACGCGCAGCCCCGTGGCGAGTGCGGCACCAGGCTCCAGGGTCCCCCGTGCCGCTGGGGGAGGTCGGTGGCGATCCGGCCGACGCGGGTGCGGACCGGGTGTGGCTCGACAGGGGATGCGACGGAGCGGACCGGAGCGTCCGGGACATGCGCCAAGTCGACGTCCTGCCGTAAGTGCTCCGGTCCGCGGGCGCAATTCCCGATGCGTCCAGGACGGGCGGGGTGCGAGCATGCCGCATGAGCAGTTTCCTTCCCACCCTCACCGAACGCCGATCGCCCTGGGTCACCTTCACGTCCTCGGCCGACCCCTGGGTGACCGAGGCCGAGGCCGAGCTGCGGGCCCGGGGTGGGATCGTTCTGCGTCTGGACGGCGAGGAGTTGCACGAGACGGGCTGTCTGTACCGAGCCTTCGCCCGTGAACTGGGTTTCCCCGGCTACTTCGGACACAACTGGGACGCCATGGTGGACTGCCTCGGCGACTGGCACGGGCCCGGTCACGGCAAGCAGGACGTGGCGGTACTGATCGACGGCGCGGATCCACTGCTGGAAGCGGAGTTCCTCGGCGACCTCGTGTGGACCCTGTGCACGGGCGCCTGGCGGGCCAACTTCATGGTCGACGCCGACGGTGAGCCGGACTCGTACGGCTCACCCTTCGCCCTCCACTTCGTTTTCCTGCTCGACCGGGTCGCCCCCGCTGATTTCGCCGAGGCCGCCGTCGACGACGAGGACGTGGCCGCAGCAGTGGTGGACGGACGGCTGGTCCTCACGCTGACCGCTGAGGACACGTGGGGCGGCGACCCCGTCCGGCCACCCGCTGGATACGGCCCCCGGACGCCCTGAGCGGATGCGGCGACGCGGGCTGCCATGCGCGCGCCGGCCGCGCGGGTGATCCTCACGTGGTTCAACGCCGGGGTGGGCGGCGGCACCGGACGCCACCCGACCGCAACGCGGGGCAGGGGCCACCCAGGACACGCACCACCCTTCGGGGAGACCGGACCGGCCCGACCACGACTGACAGGAGCAAGAGCCATGCCGGAGAACGAGCCCCTCCACCACGCCTGGCACATCGATGAGCGGGACTACCGGAGCCAGGAGGAACGCCGGGGCCGCCGATACGCATACGCGAACATCGATCCCACCCGTACCGCTCTGGTGGTCATCGACATGGTGCCGTTCTTCGTCAACGCCAACCCCTACGCCCGCGGCATCGTCCCGAACGTCCTGGGCCTCGCCGGGCGGCTCCGGTCTGCCGGAGGAACGGTGGCTTGGGTACTTCCCGCCCGCGGTGACCGTACTCCGGTCGGCGACGAGTTCCATGGACCCGAGGCAGCCGAGATGTTCCGCAACGCAGGCGGCACGGGCCCCCTGCGAGACCGGCTGTGGCACGAACTCGCCGTCGGTGCGGACGACATCCTGGCGGAGAAATCGGCGCCCAGCGCCTTCTTCCCCGGCCGCTGCCCGCTGCCCGAGCTGCTCCAGGCACGAGGCATCGACACGGTTCTGATCACCGGCACCGTCACGAATGTGTGCTGCGAGTCATCGGCCCGCGACGCCTGGACACTCGGCTACCGGGTCATCATGGTGGCTGACGCCAACGCCACGGGCCGCGACCAGGACCACAACAGCACGCTCCGCACGGTCTACCGGTCCTTCGGTGACGTACGGGCCACCTCGGAAGTCCTCGAACTGATCGATGGATCCGGGACCGCCCGACGGTGAGAAGACCGCCCCGCACCACGTCGCGTCAGCGCACCGTCGAGCCTCTTTCGTCGGGGAGTGCGGCCCGGTGGGTCGTGTGGAGGGCTTGGCGGGTCACGGTCACCGGTGCGTAGAACCGGTGACATCTCCGCTCTGCCCATCGGACGGACCACGTCCCACGGCGTGCCGGGCCGATTCCGTCCGGCCGGCCGATCCTGGGGCGACCCGGTGCCCTGGTGCGTGGATGGCGGCCGGGGCAGGCTAGGTTGCTCGGATGAGTCTCCTTGATGATGTGGCCGAGCGCGACGGCTGGCGGTGCTGGGTGTGCGACGAACCGGTCGATCCCGACGAGTCGGTGAACGACCCGCGGGGGCCCAGTGTCGACAGCCGGACCACCGACCGGAAGGCCAAGGTCGCCGAGCGGCTCGCGCACCGCGGGTGCAATACCCGCAAGGGCGCGGTCAAGGCGGTCATCGCCTGGCCGGAGCGCCTGTACGTGGTCGAACCCGCGCCGCTGATCGCCGTTGCCGACAGGCTGGAGCGAAAGGGGGGTCGTGAGATGGTGGGCCGTTGCCCGACCAGGAGGGATGCCCAGGAGGCGGCGGATTGGCTGGTGGACCGGTTCTCCCGACTGGTACCGGGCATGCCGGTGACCGCCGCCATCGAGCCGGGCGGCGGCCAGTTCCTCGTCACCCTGGCAGCCGGCCGCCGCTGACCGGGGACCACCCGCACACACTCGGTCGAGACGCCGCCCACCGGACCGCCCGACGCTGCGAAGCCCGGCCGAACCGCTACCGTGACGCTTGCCCTCAGCGGGTACCTCAGGTGCGACCGGAGACGTGAGAACCGTCGACCGGCCCCTTGGGACAGGCCGGGCACCGTGTGCGGGCATTCCGGAAGACGACTCCTCTTCCCGCGGGGTAGCCGCGGGAAGAGGAGTGCCTCCCGGCCCACCTGCACGCCACGCGTCTGCCCCGGGACGTGGAGCATCCGGTGCTGTTGAAAGCCCACCGGGACGTCGACAGCGGTCCGTAGTGCGGGGGCGACTGCGTTTCCAGCACCGGGGGCCGGAGCCGCCGCGGCGGTCGGCCCGGCGCCGGCTCGTCCTACTCGGACACCGGGGCGCCGCCGCGCCGCCGAAGGTCTCGCACCGCCAGGGCAACGCCCCGGCCATCGCACACCATCGCCCAGAGCCCCATCGGGAGGGCAAGCCATCGCCATGCGCTCTGAAACTGTGTGATCACGGCGATGACGAAGACGCACTGGACCGCACAGAGAGTCAGGTTGCCCAGTAGGCGGAGCACCGGATGCGGTCTCCTGTGGAACACCTCTTCGAACCAGGTCTTCTCCACTTTCCCACCCCTCAAGCAGACCGGGACCACCCCGGATGACGAGAGGCAAACAGTAGCGGCGTACTCAGCCGCCACCGCACCGCACCGCATCCACTTCGCCATCCAGTGCCGTTACGCCTTGCCGTACGACGCCTGGTGTGTCGAGCTGAGCGAGGCCGTCCCCGCGCCGGCTGCTTCTTGCCCACGATCAGCCGAGTGAACGACGTCTGTACCTTCCTCAACCGTCTGCCCATACTGATCCAGCACCAGCTCAATGCCCTTGGTCGGTAAGATCCGGGAGTTTTCAGCGGCCGCGAGTGCGCGGCGAGCACATGTGAGTGCCGTTCGAGGGGGGACCACGTGACGCAGCAAGGGATCGTCGCGATAGGGCGCATGGATGGATCGGCCGCGGTGCAGGCCGAGGACGCGTTCAGGCTGATCTACGCCGAAGCGTTCGCGGAGCCTCCGTACAACGAGACCGAGGAAGACGTCGCTGCCGCCTTCCGTCGCTTCCCCGTACAGGCTCGCAACCGCACCTTTCGCGCTGTCTTGGCCCGTGATTCGCAGGGCGAGCCGATCGGCATGGCGTACGGCCACCCGCTCCGGCCCGACACGGTGTGGTGGGACGAACTGACCGAGCCCGTGCCCGACGACATGCGGCGCGAGGACGGGCGCCGCACCTTCGGACTCATGGAACTCGCCGTGCGCGGACCGTGGCGCGGACAGGGTGTCGCGCGGCGTCTGCACAAGACGCTGCTCGACGGCATCGGAGCCGAGCGGGTGCTGTTGAACGTCAACCAGGCGAGCAAGGCGGCCTCGGCCGCTTACCGGGCGTGGGGATACCGCAAGATCGGCGAAGCGCGGCCATGGGGCGAGGGCGCGGACCTCCGTGACGTGATGCTGCTCGATCTGCGCTGCGGACCGTGAACTCGCGGCCTGGAGCCTGCCGTCCGCATCCACGGCCAAGACGAGTACCCTCGCGTTCGGGCAGGGAGCCGTTCAGCGGGCTGAGCCCGGCGGTCCAAGAACTACCGGTACTCCACCAGCCACCAGCCACCAGCCACCAGGTCGTCATCGACACCGACCCCCACCTGATCGTCGTGGTCGGCCGACCGCTCGCGGGGAACCGCAACGACCGCAAGGCATGGGAGGAGTCCGGCGCCGAAGCCGCCGTCGGCAAGACCGCGACGATCGCCGCCGGCGGCTACCCGGGCACCGGACTCGTCATGCCCCACCGCCGCCGGACAGGCGAAGACCTGCCTGAGTGGAAGCAGGCGCACGACAAGTCCCACAAGCAGGTCCGCGCCCGCGTGGAGCACGTCTTCGCCCTCGTGAAGACATGGAAGATCCTCCGCGACTGCCGCCTCAAGGGCGACGGAGTCCACCGGGCCATGCTCGGCATCGCCCGCATGTACAACCTCGGCCTCGCCGGATACCGGATGGGCGAGCGGACCTCCGCCGCGATCGACCCTGCCCGGGCGACTCAAAGATCATTTGCGGGACAAGCCTCAGCCGTCACTTGCGGTCAGTGTGTGGGTGAGTCGTTCGAGTAGGCCGGCGAGTCGGGTCTGCTCGTTCGCGCTGAGACCGGAGAGGAGCAGGCGCTGGTTGTCCAGGTGGACGGCGATGAGCTCGTCGGTCAGCTCCACGCCCTCGTCGGTGAGGGTGATGAGGCGCCCGCGCGAATCGCTCTCGGCGACGGATCTGCCGACCAGGCCGCGGGCCTCCAGTCGGTCGACCCGCTTGCTGATCGCGCCGGTCGTGACCAGGACGGTGCGGCTGAGTTCACCCGCGGAGAGCGAGTAGGGCTCCCCTGAGCGTCGGAGCGCCGCCAGCACGTCGAAGTCGCCGCTGCCCAGGCCCGCGGCCCGGAAGGGCGGGCGCAGGCGTTGGTCCAGTACGTCCGTGAGACGGAAGAGCCTGCCGATGACGAGCATCGGTGACGCGTCCAGATCGGGGCGCTCGTGTTTCCACTGTTCGGCGATGGCGGTGACGGCGTCGGTCTGCATGCCTTCACCATATCTTCCACGGATGATATTTTATCTTCCATGGAAGATGATTCTGTTCCTCGTGCCGTCACGCCGGTCGTCCTCCACTTCGACGCCACCTGCCCCTTCGCCTGGGTCACCTCCCGGTGGCTGCTCGAAGTCGAACGACTCCAGCCGATCGACCTGCGCTTCCGGGTCATGAGTCTGTCCGTGCTCAACGAGCATCGCGAACTTGAGCCCTGGTACCGGGAGTTCAACGACCGGGCCCGGGGCCCGGCCCGGGTGTGCGCGGCCGCCGAAGCCCTTCACGGCAACACCGTCCTGCGTGATCTGTACACCGCCCTCGGCCGCCGCTTGCACCTGGAGCGCAACAACGACCACGACGTGGTCATCACCGAGTCCCTCGACGAGCTGGGGCTGCCCGCGTCCCTGGCCAAGGCCGCGCACGGCGTCGGCTTCTTCGGTCCCGTGCTCGCCTCCATACCCAAGGGGGACGAGGCGATCCGGCTGTTCCAGGCCACTCGGACACTGGCCGGGACGGGTGCATTCGCCGAACTGAAGCGGGGGCGCGGTGCACTCGACGTCCGCTGAACCCGACGTTCGCACCCGCCGCCGGCTGATCGCCGCAAGCCTGGTCAGCTCGATCGGCGACGGCATATACGTGCCCCTGACGATGCTGTTCATCTACTCGCTCACCGGCCTGTCGCTGACGTCCATCGGCGCGGGCCTGACCATCGCCGGGCTCTGCGCCCTGGCCTTCATGCCGGTCGCGGGCATCCTCATCGACCGGTTCAGCGGTCGACGGGTACTCATCGGCGTGCTCGCGCTGCGGGCGGCCGGCTTCACCGCCTACCCGTTCGCCGACTCCTACCCGGCGTTCCTCATGGTCGCCCTGGTGGTCGCCGTGGGAATGTGGGCCTCCTCGCCCAGCCTGCACGCCCTCATCGGTGAGATCGCCGAAGGAGCCGAACGGGAACGCCTGTTGGCGTGGGACCGCAGCCTGCGGAACGCCGGCATGGGATTCGGCAGTCTGGCGGCGGCGGGCATGCTGGCGTGGAACGGCAGCGCCGGCTACGTCGGCGCGGCCATGGTCCTCGCCGCGGTCTTCGCCGTCGCCGCTGTACTGGTGGCGCGGATCCCGCCCGTCCACGGCGGGGCCGGGGGACAGGAAGGGACTCGGGACGGATACCGGCAGGTGCTCGCCGACCGGCCCTACCTGCTCATCACGGCGGCCAACTTCCTGATCGCGTTCGGGTACACCGCCCAAGCCATCGCCCTGCCCATCTTCCTCACCCGCGACGTCGGCCTACCAGACGCCCTGGCCGGAGCCGTATTCGCACTCAACACCACGCTGGTCGCCGCGCTCGGTGTCCCGGTCGCCCGCCTGAGCCTGCGCGGCAGACGCACCCGCGCGGCCGCATTCGGCGCGGTCATCTTCGCGCTCTCGTTCGCCGCCTTCGCGGCCCTTCCACGGCTGGCCGGCGGTACGGGCGCCATCGTCGCCGTCCTGGCGATCGCAGTCCTCTACACCGTCGGTGAACTCGTCCACTCCGCACCGTCGCAGAGCCTGTCGATCCGGGCCGCACCCGATCACCTGCGGGGACGGTACCTGTCGACCTACCAACTGTCCTGGTCGCTCTGCCGCACCATCGCTCCCGTGCTGCTGGGCTTCCTGCTCGACGCCGGGCAATGGCACCTGTGGACGGTCCTCGCGCTACTGGTCCTGGTCGGCGCGGCGATCCTGCTCCGCGCCGAGCGCGTGCTGCCGCCCCATGTGGTCAGCGGCACCCGGAAGGCCACCGCCACACATCCTCGGAAGGCCATGACCCGGCGACCTCAATAGGCCGCTCAGGGAACGGGCGTGGCCGGCCGGCCCCCGACCATCACCAGCAACCGGGCACCCGGAGACAGGTATGCCCGCGTCGGCCGGATTCCCGCCTGGTGGCGCGACCGGGAAGGTTCGCCGGGGCCTGCGCCTGCTGTTCGTCGAGGGGTACCGGCCGCCCGCACTCCAACGGAAGTACTTCGAGGCGTATGCCGACGAACTGCGCACGAGCAACCCCAACTGGTCGGCCGAACAGCTCCGTTCGATGGCCGGCCGATACGTGTCCCCGCCCGAAATCGCTCCGCACGGCGCGGGCGCGGGCGCGGCCGTCGACCTCACCCTGGTCGATGCCGGCGGGCGCGAACTGGACCTGGTACACCGATGAACGCGAACCCGGAGGAGAGCGCGGGTGCTTGCTGCACCGCCGCCCTCAACATCGGTGAGCAGGCCCGCGCCAACCGGAAGCTGCTGGGCTCCGTGCTGACCGCCGCGGGTCTGGTGAACCACCCGACGGAATGGTGGCACTGGTCCTTCGGTGACCGGTACCGGGCCATGGTCACGGGAGAAGTCGCCGCCCTCTACGGTCCCGTGGAGAGCAACTCCCACCTCTGACCAGCACGACGAGCAACCCCCGGGGGTATCGGGCGGATGTCGCCGAACGGTGATGAGATCATGAGAGCCGGATGCGGGGCCGTGCGGCGCCGTGCGGCGGTGCGCGGGAGGACAGGGCGTGGCCCAGGGGCGGATGACGTACAACGTGCGGTACGGGACGTCCTCGCCGGTCGTCATCCACCACGATGACGACGCGGGGCACGATGGGCATGTCGCCATCGGGCTGCTCTGCCGTGTGCCCGACGGCTACGGAAGCGCCCCGCACCCCACCACGCGTACCTTCGACGTCGTCGGTGAAGGACGGGCCTCGATCGCCCGGGTGTCCACGGAGCAGACGGGCTCGCGCCTGAGCGGACGGCCCGCCGTGTACCGCGTCGACGACCAGTACGGCGCCCCGCTGGGCCGGATCACGTACCGGAGCGGACGCGCCCTGCGCGGCGCCCGGGCCCGCTGGACCGTCGAGACGGTGACCGGACGCCGCGTGAGCGGCTTCCGCGGGCGCCTGTTCTGGTGGGCGCTGTGGTGGCCCGTCGGCCTGCCCGTGAGCCTGGTTTGTCTGATCCTGTCCCTGCTCGGTGAGGGCGACGGCGCCTTCGGCAAGCCGCGCAGGGTGATCTGGCGCGACTCCTCACGCCGCGCACACCTCGTCTTCCGGGGGATCGAGGACGAGTACCGTGTTCTCGACGGGAGTTGGGACCCTCGGCTGGTGGCCGCACTGCTCGGACTGCACCAGTCGTACGATCCGTCGGAAGGCAGCGGCGCGCACGGCTGGTACGTCAGGCCTTGAGCCCGCCGTCCGACACGCCGTCCTGACGGAGGGGCCGCGCCCGTGCGCGGGTCGGACCGTACTTCCGCCGGCCGGTCGGCCTTCCTCGGTTGCCGGGCCGCTGCCTGCGGGGACATGCGCGGCCACCGGCGCGGCGGCATCGCGAGCGCTGAGATCGGTGCCGAGGACCCGCGACGGTGCCTGCGGTGACGACTGCGCGTGCACGCGCCGCACCCCGTTCCCCACCGGGGGCACGTGGGCAACCTCCGTACGGAACGGGTCCGCGGTACGACCGAGCAGGCTGAACCGGCCGTGCGACGGCCACGGGAAGGGCGCGCGCGGGGCCGGCCGCGCGTACCAAGGGGGAGCGAGCTGACGTCGCTCGCGGCCGCCTCTCCCGGGCCGCCCGGCAGAGCCGGCTCCGGATACGGCTCGCCCGACACTTCAGCGGAACGTTCGATCATGCACCCGGCGTAGGCCGTCAGCGATCAGGAGCCGGGGGACCCGCGGCGATATGCGCCTCACGCGCCTGTACCTGTCACGCATGGACGAGCACGCAGGAGTGCGAACGCGCCCCGGCCTTCGGCGCCGGGAGCTCACCGCGGCCCCCTGTGTCGGCGATGCGGTAGCCGACTCCCGCCGTGGTCGTGATGACCGGGGGATCGCCCCGTTTGCGGCGCAGGCGGCCGATCGTGACCGTGACCGCAGGGGTGAGGGGGTCGGTGTTCTCGTCCCAGAGCTGTTCCAGGAGCTGTTCGGCGCTCAGGAACCCGGGGCTCCACCAGCCGGGTCACGCTGGGGGTTCAATGGTGATCGGCCGGGTAGGCGATGGCGACCTGATGAACCGCCGGCGAAAGGTTACTGCTCATGTTGATGGCTCACCCGGCCGTACTTCCCGGACTCGTCGACCGCTACTGGGCGCTGGCCGTGCTCGATGCCGCGGAGGAGGGCTCGCCCGTACGCCGGGAGATCGAGGCCGTGGAACGGGCCCTGTGCGTGGCCACTGGCACCGGGGACATCCACGCGGCTCTGATCGCCGCGCGTCATCAGCTGCCGGGGGCGGGCATCCTCGACGACTCCGTGCTCGCTCCTCACTGACCCGTTGGAGTACCCGGCTCCCATGCCTGCCCTCATGAGAGCGGGCCGTTGTGGGATTCCCGGTCGGGTTCGGTGTTCAGAGGTGCCACTTCGCCGGCGGAGCGGGTGTCGGCCCCGGTCCGGCCTGCGGTACACTGGATCTTGAGCTCGCCACCCTGAACAAGGGTTGTCGGGTCCGGCGTTGGTGGTCCAAGGAAAGACATCCCACTTCCCGTGGGGGAATGCAGGTGCAAGGCCTGCCCAGCGCTCGATCAAGGCCCCGGCCTCCTTCATGGAGACCGGGGCCTTCTTGCTGCTCGCCGAACTCCGGGGCGACTCCGTGCCCGTGGCCGTCGCGGCGGGGCCGCTCACGGGCCACTCGTTCGCGAGGGGCGCCTGCGGGCCGGAGCCGATCGCCGGCAGTGGTGTTCGCGGGCCCCCGCCGCCTACGCGACCTGGAGGTTGTAGGTCACGGAGAGGGAGAACGATCCCGCAGAGCCCTCGATGGTCAGGGAGGCCGTCCCCACGGGGACCGGCCCCAGCCGGACCCACAGTCCGCAGCCGTGAGTGGCCAGCGAACCCGCCTGCCCGGTCACGGGGTTGCCCTCGACCCCGGTGATCCGGATGGGGGTGGGCTCGATCCGTTCCACGGCGACCTCGGCGGTGCCGAGCCTGACGGTGCCCTTCGCCTCGGCCAACCGTGCCGAGCACTCGGCCTTTGTGCCGGTGAAGTTGAGCAACGGGAAGACCACCGGGCGTTCCGCCGGGATCGAGCAGCGCCGCTCGGCCTTGCCGCCGAAGGTGCCCGCGAGGAACCAGGCGTCGGTCGGCTGGTTCTGTGCGCAGAAGCTCCCGTCGGGGTCGGTCACCGGGTTGGAGTCCTCCGGGCTGGAGGCCGCCCAACTCCACCACCGGCTCTGGAGCTCGCCGGTGCTGAGCTCGGCGATGCCGGGTTGCGGCTGACGTGCGACTTCCGAGGCGTCGGGCGCTGTACAGGCACCGACCAGCAGGGCTGCTGCCCCGACCAGAGCGAACGATCTTCCTATGCGCATGCCGGGAGAATACTTGCCGTCTCCCGGAGTGCGGCACGCAGGACAGTGCTTCCGGCACCTCCGCCGTCAGCCCGCCGGCCGCTGCCCATCTCGCCGCCGTCGCTTGCCCCCTCCTGCCCTGGCACGCCGCCCCGAACCCGTCGCCCGCAGCAGCGGCGGCACGGTGACCAACGAGCGAGGCCTCGCCTGCTCCGAGGTCTGGCTCTGCCTGCCGGACGGATGAGCACCACACCGTGGTACCGCTGCCGCCGAGGCGCTACTGGGGGCGGCCCGAGTGGAGGGCCGCCAGGCCGCGGGCGTGGTCGAACGCTGCCACGGCATCCTGTGCGTCGGTCCAGGGTGCCGCTCCGCACCACCCGCCGATGAGCCGGAACTGCGTCAGAGCCTCCGCGTACCGGCCCGTCTTGACGAGCACGGCGGCGTACAGGTGTCGTATCGCGGGAAGCCGTCGGTCCTGCGGGTCGGCCTGCGCCAGGTCGGCCTGGATACGGGCGAGCATGGGCTTGGTGGCCCAGGTGCGGTAGGCCGCCTCGCCGTCCTGGAGGGCTGCCTCGTGCACGGCATGCAGGTAGATGCCCGATATCAGGCTCCCGGCCGGAGCCGACGTCGCCGCCTGCTTGGCGAACTTGAACATCAGCTGGTGGGAGCCGTACCACTTCGCGCACCAGTACTGGAGGGCCTGCCAATGCGCGTCGTAGTGCTGCGGCGCACGGCTCGTGAGCTCGCTCCACAGCTGACGGAACTCGTCGTGGGAGAGGCCCAGGCCGCGCGCGGCGGCGATCATCGTGACCCACGGTGAGGGGTCGCCGGGTGCCAGCCTGGCCGCCTCGTGGGCGGCGTACATGGCGGTCGGCAGCAGCTCGCCGAACATGGCGACCTGCGCGTCGGAGGTCTGCTTGATGTCCTTCTCGCCGCGCGCCGCCCAGGCGCGGAGCAGCAGGGCGTGGGCGTGCACGACGACGGCGTCGGCGTCCTGCGGCCGCTTGGCGCGCCAGATGCGCAGCCAGCGCTCATCCTCCACGGCCACGTCCGCGAACACCTCGACGAGCCGCCAGCGCTCCGCCCAGTCCTGGCGTTCCGCGGTGTCCGCGAGGAGTCCGGCCGCGGGTTCCCACTCGCCGTTGAGGGCGGCGTCGACGGCGAGGCGCAGCGCGGGCTCGTCCCGGGGCGGGCCGGAGCGCCGGCCGTCGAGCTGCTCGCGGGGGACGAGGCCGTAGGCGGAGGCGTCGAAGTGCCGAGCCCTACGGTTGCGGACGACGAGACGGGTGGTGTGGACGAGCGCCCAGAAGAGGGTGGCCAGACCGACGGCAGAGATGATGTTGGTGAGCACAACGGGTCATCATCCCTGGTCGGGGTCACGGTAAGCGCACGCTGCGGCAAAGTACCGGACTCGTTTTCGGACCCGGAGCCACCCGAGCCACCCGATCCTCTCCGACGTCCGCGGGCCATGAGGGCAGGGCGCGGGGCTCGATGGGCCGCTGTCGCGTCCCGCCTCCGTACGGGGCCGGGTACCGGGGCCGTACGGAGGCGGGACGGGTGGTGGTGCGTGGGGATCAGGTGCCCAGGGGGGCGCCGCGCCACTGCTGGTTGGTGTGCTGCGGGGCGCAGTCCCAGATGCCGAGGCGGGTGCCGTTGCCGGTGGCCCAGCCGAGGGCGTCCAGGCACTTGCCCGAGTGGACGCTGCGCAGCAGGCCGTCCGGCAGGAGCTCCCACTTCTGGTTCAGGCCCTGGTGGCAGGTGTTGAGCCCGATGTGGGACCCGTTCTCCGTCTTGGCGTACTGGACGTCCATACAGCGGCCGAGGGCGCGCACGGTGCCGTCGCTCTCCAGCCGCCAGGCCTGGGCGTCGGTTCCGTTGCACTGGTACAGCTGGATCGGGGCGCCGTCCTTGAGGCTGCCGCCCTTCACGTCGACGCACTTGCCGGAGTGGACCCCGGTGATCTGGCCGGAGCCCGGCGGAGGCGGAACGCTGCAGTAGATCTCGACGAGCACCTGGTAGTAGCCGTTGCCGCCGATCGGATTGGCGGCCGGGCCCGCCGAGCGGGCGCAGCGCGAGGCCTGGTAGCCCTCGTTCACGGCGGCGGCGTAGGCGGTGTTCCAAGCCGCGTCGACGGCGATGTTGTACGGGCCGTAGCCGGTGCCGAGGAAGTACTTGGGGGCGGTGGGCGCCAGGGCGGCGGCCGGGACGGCGGTGCCGCGCGCGGGGGCGGCCGCGGTTGCACTCGCAGTGCTGCTCGCCGCGGCGGGCGCGGCGAGCAGGGTCGTCGCGGCGAGGAGGGCGGTGGCCGTGGTCGACAGCCATCGAACCAGCTTCACTCCGGACTCCATTCGGGTAGGTGGTGGCCGTGCAGGAAGGTGCGCCGCCGGGGCCCCGCGGTCGTTTCAGACCCTAGCCGCGGCTCGCTGCCGCGGAGTCTCACCGAGGTATCAACTCCAGCCACCGTTCGGCTGGTTGACCGCTGACCCGGTCGGGCGCCGGATGGGTATCGTCCGGGGACCGTGAAGATCCCCCCGGGCCTCGGTGCCCTGTCCGCCGCCCTCGCCTCGCACTCCGTGGTCAACCTCTGCGGACCCCTCGGCAGCGGGAAGAGCACACTGGCCCGGTGGCTGCCCGTGGTCGCCCGCGTCGACCTGTGCGGGCTGCCGGCCTCCGTCGCCGCGGAGCGGGTACGGGTACTGCTCGCCCGGGCCCCGGAGGGGGACGGGGTACTGCTCATCGACAGCCTGGACGGCCCTGGCCAGGCCGAGGCCGTGACCGCGGTCCTGGCGGAGCCCCGTCCCTCCGACGCCCCGGAGGCCTCAGGTCTGCTGGGAGCCATGGGGGCCATGGGGGTCATGGGGTCCTCGGGACGTCGGAGTCGGGCACCGGGGGCACCGTCGGTGCTGGTGGTGAGCCGGCGGTCGCTGCGGGGGCTGTCCGGCTGGGCGGACCGGCACTCGCCCTCCGTCGTACCGCTGAAGCCGTGGCCGGCCGAGGACATCGAGGACCTCGTCAGGGCGGCCGGTCTGGAGGACGAGGAAGCGGTGGCGTTGGCGGTGCGCCTCGCGGGCGGGTACCCGTTGCCGGCCGCCCTGGCCGCCCGCGAGTTCCTCGCCGGCACCCCCGCAGATGCGCCCGGAGCCGTCGCCGACGCGGTGACCGAGGAGGTGCTCGGGCGCCTCGACCGCGAGCGGCCGCGGTCCGGGGGCCGGGACCGGCACGCGCTGCGGCTACTGGCCACCGTGGGCGCCGGCGACGAGCGACTGCTCACCGCGGGGCCGGAGGTGTTCTCCGCGCTGGGGGCGTTGAGTCTGGTCCGGCGGGGGCCCCTCGGGCTGGCGGTGCGCGAACCGTACCGGTCGCTGTTCGAGCTGGCCTACGCCTGGCGCAGGCCGCAAGCCCACCACGACGTCCGGACGCGCGCGGCCGGGTACCGGCAGACGTCGCTCACCGAACGCCGGGACCCGCGTGAGCGGGCCCGGATCGTGGAGCAGGGGCTGTTCCTGTCCGGCGAACCCGCTCTGCGGCGTTCGCTGTTCCCGCCCGTCGAGGACGATGCGCTGATCCGACCCGCCCGCTCCGGCGACGCCGATGACATCGGACGGTTGATGCGTCGCTGGGCGGTCCGCAACGGCTTCGACCCGCGCCGTTCGGAGCGGGTCACGGAGGGCTGGCTGGCGTCGGCCCCGGCCGCCTTCCACCTGGCCCGGGACCGCGACGGGGCACCGGTCGCGCTGGCCGCCCTCGTACCCGTCGGGCCGGACACCGCCGACGACATCGAGCCGCTGCTCCAACAGCACGCCCCCGACCTCCTCGCACCCCGACCGGCGACCGACGGCGATGCCGGCCCGGGCGGCCCCGACGCCGAGTCCGGCGACGGGGGCGGGGCCGGTGCCGGACTGTTCCTGGGGGCGGCGTACGGGGCGGACACGGGCGCGCACGCGCAGATGCTGCGCCACATCCTGGTGCAGGCGACCCTCGCCGGGCACCTCCTCGTCTCCACGGCGAGCCCGGATTACCAGAGCCTGCTGCACGCGCTGAGCTTCCGCCGGCACGGCGGCATCCGGGACGACGTCTACCGGTGCGGGCGCCGCCCGGAGGTCTACAGCCAGGAGTTCACCGCCACCGGCCTCGCGGGCTGGATCCGCCGCCTCGGCGCGGGCCCGGCCGCCGCAGGGACCTTACTTCCGACCGGGGCGAGCCCGGCGGCCCTGATGGGCCAGGACCTGCCCGCCCTGGTCGGCCGGGCCCTGGCCGGCCTCCGGGATCCGGGCGGCCTCGCCGGGAACCCCCTGCTGGCCCTGCCGGAGCTGTCATCCCCGCCCCGGCTGCGCGCCTGGCTGACCGACCGCGTGGCCGCCCTGGCCGCCTGCCCCGCCTCCACCGACAGGGAGGCGGGCACCATCCTGGTCGCGTACTACCTGGGCCGGTCCCGCACCCACCAGCAGATCGCCCGCGCCCTGCACCTCAGCCGTGCCACCTACTTCCGCAGGCTCCGCCGCGGCCTGACCCTCCTGGCCACCCAACTCCCTTCGAGTCAACCCCCGCCGATCGGCCACCGGTGAGCGGCGAACGCCGGTCCGGGTAAGGGATCGGGGCCGGGGGCGGGGCGTTCGACGGCCACGGATCCGCAGTGCGGTCCGGCGCCCCCGGCGAGCATGGCGCGGACCGCGGATTCGGGACGGCGCGCCCTGGCGCGGTTGGGGCACCGGCGGCTTCGGGCGCGGGGCCGGGAGCAGGGGGTGGCGTTCTCACGGCCGGGCGCGTTGGGCTAGGTTCCGGGCGTGACTCACGATCGCGGACGACTGCTGGCCGGCCGGTACCGGCTGGCCGAACTGCTCGGCCAGGGCGGCATGGGGACCGTATGGCGGGCCCACGACGAGCAACTCGACCGGGAGGTCGCCCTCAAGGAGCTCCGGCTCCCGGACGACCTCGACGCCTCCCTGCGCGAGGCCTGGATGGGCCGCCTCGACCGCGAGGCCCGCGCGGCGGCCAGGCTGAAACACCCGGGCGTCATCACCGTCCACGACCGGATAGCGGGTGACGACGGCCGCCCGTGGATCGTGATGGAACTCGTTCACGGCCGCTCCCTGGACGACCTGATCAAGGAGGACGGACCGCTGCCGCCGGCCCGGGTGGCCAGGATCGGCCGACAGGTCCTGGACGCGCTGCGCGCCGTCCACGCCACGGGCGTCACCCATCGGGACATCAAGCCCGCCAACGTGCTGCTCGAAGGCGACCGGGTGGTGCTGACCGACTTCGGGATCGCCGCCGTGGAGGGCGAGCCCGGTCTGACCCGGACGGGGGCCCTCATGGGTACCCCGGCCTACATGTCTCCCGAACAGGTCCGGGGTCTGCCGGCGACCGCCGAATCCGACCTGTGGTCCCTGGGAGCAACCCTGTTCACCGCTGTCGAGGGACACCCTCCGTTCAGCGGCTCCGGATCCTGGGCCGTCTTCGTCGCCGTCGCCACCGAGGAACCCGCCATCGCCGTCCGCGCCGGCGCGCTCGCCCCCGTGCTGGCGGGCCTCCTCCGCAAGGACCCGGCGGAGCGCCTCACCGCCGAGGAAACGTACGACCTGCTCGCCGGGCCGGCGGGAGGAAGGGAGCTCCCCCGCCCGGACCGCGCGCCGACAGCGGCGTCCACGCTGCGGCTCGGTGCGGCGCCGGACGCCGCACCCGGAGCGACTCCACCGGTACGGGATTGCGCCCACCCTGCCCGGCGACGGTGGTACCGGACGGTCCGCCTGGTGGGCGTCGTCGTGGCCGCGCTGCTCGCGGTGCCCTGGTGGTTACCGGAGTCCGGATCCCCGGATGACGACTCCGGCCGCACCCGCGCGACCGACTCCACGACGCCCACGCCCCGCTCCCCGTCCCCCTCCTCTCCCGCAACGGCCCCCACACCCCGCTCCCCGTCCCCTTCTCCACCCGTAACGACCACCCCGTCCGTCCCGCTCCCGTCGACCCCCACTCCCGGTCCCGCACGCGCCCCCCTCGACCGCCAAGCCATCGAGCGCGTCTTCTCGCTCTACATGAACGGCCTGGCCGACCACGACATGACCTCGCTGCGCCGAGGCACCTGCCCCCGGCTGCGCGCGGGCCTGCTCGGGTTCGTCCTCAACGGCTACTTCGTGGACCGCTGGGAACTCCAGCCCTACGAGATCCCGCCGAACATGGACGAGCTCAGCGTGGAAGCGAAGATCACCCGGCGGGACACCGAGACCGGGAAAATCGCGGGCGACGTCCTCAACCAATGGATCATCGAGCGGGACGAGAACCAGCAGTACTACGTCTGCGGCTGGCTCAACGAGGAGTGACCCGACGGAACACCGCGCACGGCGGCCCCGGCCGGTGTGCGCGCGGAGAAGGCCGGAGCCGTCGGAACACCGAAGCCCCTGCGCGCCCGGCGGCGCCGGATGCCGGTGTCCGGGTACGTGCGCCGGCTCCGGTCGCCGGCCCGGTGACCGCCCCACCGTGGAACCGCTCCCGCACATCACGCCGACCGACGGTGCACGGCCCACCCACGCCTTCACCCCGGGACGCCCACCGGCGCACGAGCCCGCCGGGCCACGAGGGGCCTGCTCGCCCTTCGACGCGGCCGTCGTCGGCATCGTCGGCCGACCCGTACGGACACGACGGGGCCCGGACGTAGCCCGATAAGATGTTCGATGCTCATGGCGGCGCACGCGTGCCCCACGGGGCTTACGGAGCATGCGTGTTGGCCGGGGAGAGACATCAAGTGAGCTGGAACAGAGCGATATACGGAGACCGGTCGGCGCCCGGCGGCGCGCTGCGGGCGTTCTTCCGGTCCTGGGCGGGGGACATCACATCCGCCCCCATCGCCGAGCAGGTGAAGGACGGGCTCATCTCCGGTATGCGGATCGCACGGACCGTGCTCGGGCTGGTCGCGGCCACCGGGTTGGTCGTGGTCTATCCGCTGAGCAGTGACGGGGCGGAATTCGTTCTCGGCAAGCTCGTCGAACTGGGCTTCGCCTGTGTGGTCCTGGCGGTCGGAAGCATCATCGGCATGACGGCCTTCATCGTCGCGAGCACCCCGGACAGACGCCGTGACTTCGCCGAGCGCGTGCGCAGGCCGATCAGCGCGGGCTTCATGCTCTTCATCGGCCCCATCTGCGCCTGGGTGTCCTTCCAGACCCTCCGGGGCGACCTGATCAGCGGTGACGACCTGTATCTCTTCTTCTCCGCCTTCGCCGGCCCGGGATACACCTCCTCGCTGCTGGCCATCCTGACGATGGTCATCGGCTGGCTCGCAGCGCTCGTACTGCTGCTCGGTTCGGTTCCCTTCTCCTTCCTGGCCTGCTATTCCTGTCTCGTCACGTGCCTCCGGGCCTCGGACGTGCACCAGCTGCTCCCGGCGTTGCTCTCGCCGTTGCTGGTCTGGTCGCTCCTGGCGTTCCAGCTCTTCATCGGTCCCGACGTCGCCGCGCCTCCGGAGGTGCTGTACACCTTCCTGCTCAGCGGGCCCCTGTCCGTGACCGCGCTCTCGGTCTGGGAGGTACGGCGCCTGGGCAGGCGCCACGGGGTCACCCTGCGGGTCGCACTGGGGCGCTGAACGGCCCCCGGGGTCGGTGCGTGACCGGTCGAACGCGCAATGCATGATGGGCGAATGAGCAATCGAGAGGAACTGCCCGCGGCAGTGGACGCGGAAGCACTGCTCACCCTGAGCCAGGGGCACCACGAGCGCACCGCACGGAGTGCGGGCACTCGACAGGTCGGCGGCCATCTGGTGAAGACCTACTCCCTCCAGGCGCCGGGCCGCACCGTGACGGAACAGGACGTCGCCGCCGCGCTGCGGATCACCGAGGCACACCTGGGGCTCGGCCGCACCCGCGGGTCGCTCGGGCTCGCCGTCCTGATCCTGCACGCCGGCGCCGACGGCGACTACGTCCTGGTCCACAACTGGATCGAGGGGCACATGTCGGACCTGGCCGTCTTCACCGGACCGGCCGGACAGCCCGACCAACTCCGCCCCGGCCGTACCGGCCTGGCCCCCTGTGTCTGGGAAGCCGCCATCCTGGCCCACGAACGCGACGCGTTCTCACGACATGTCCTCGACGGCAGCGGCACGATCACGAGCCGGCTGGCCGCTTGGGGTACGGACACCCTGACGGGACCCGTCCGGTGAACGGCTTCCCGACCGTGCGGCACGCGGGCGCCGTCATGGCTTCGAGGTCTCCGCGCGTCCGCTCCAGGTCGAAGTTGGCCAGGGCCGCCGGGTGAGGCGGCCGAGTAGGGTGTGGCGCGACACGAGGGCCTGAACGGGAACCCGCGAGCGGCTTCCCGGTACCACCACGAGGACAGGGACAGACCATGGCAGCGCGACGCATCGCGGTCTTCGGCGCCGGCTACATCGGGTTGGTGACCGGTGCGTGCCTCGCCGAACTCGGCCACCGCGTGACGCTCCGCGACATCAGCCCCGAGCGCGTCCGCATCCTGCGTGCCGGTGACGTCCCCATCCACGAGCCCGGACTGGGCGACATGATCGCCCGGAACAAGGAACGGCTCTCCTTCACCCTGGACCTCACCGAGGCCCTCACCGGTACCGAAGTCGCCTACGTCTGCGTGGACACCCCGCCCTCCGCCTCCGGCGACGCCGACCTCACCCGGGTATGGGAAGTGATCCGCTCCCTTGCCACAGCTGACGACCTGCGCGCCGTCGTCATGAAGTCCACGGTCCCCGTCGGCACCGGCGCCCGAGCCCGAGCCCTGTTGAACGAGATCGGACTCTCCCGCGTCGGCTACGTCTCCAACCCCGAGTTCACCGCCGAAGGCCGGGCCGTCACCGACTTCATGGCCCCGGACCGCATCGTGATCGGACAGGACGACGAGGCCGCCGGCGCCCTGGTCGCCGACCTGCACACCGGCATCAACGCCCCGGTGGCGACGATGGACGTGAAGTCCGCCGAGATGGTCAAACTCGCCTCCAACGCCCTCCTCGCCACGAAGATCAGCTTCGCCAACGAGATCGCCACCCTGTGCGAGAACACCGGCGCCGACGTCACCGAGGTTCTCGGAGCCGTCGGAATGGACCACCGCCTCGGAGCCCACTTCCTGCGCCCGGGGATCGGCTGGGGCGGCAGCTGCTTCCCCAAGGACAGCGAAGCCCTGCGCCAGATGGCCTCCAACACCGGCTTCCACCCGCAGCTCCTCACCGCCGTGATCAACGTGAACAACATCCAGAAGCGCCGCGCGGTCCAACACCTCAAGGACGAACTGGGCGACCTCGCCGGTAAGTCCGTCGCCCTCCTGGGCATGGCGTTCAAGCCCGGAACCGACGACATGCGCGAAGCACCCTCCACCGTGCTCGCCGGCCGCCTCCTCGCCGAAGGCGCACACGTACGCTCCTGGGACCCCCTCGCCCGCCCGGCCGCCGGACAGCCGTGGGACTCCGTGACCCGCTTTCCGACCCCGGCACAGGCCCTCACCGGCGCGGACGCGGCAGTGATCGTCACCGAATGGCCCGAACTCGCCGAAGTCGACTGGACCCAGGCACACGACGTCATGCGCACACCGGTCATCTTCGACGGCCGGAACCTCCTCGACCCGGCCCGCCTGCGCAACATCGGATTCCGGTACACCTCCGTGGGGCGACCCTGATCCGGGGCGTTCACGAGGAAGCGGGCAGCGCGTCCGAGCCCTGGGAGGGGGCCGAGGCGAAGCACCATCGAACGGCTGTGGCCCTCCATGCGCGCCGCCCTCCCCGCCCCGGCGCTGCCCCGCCCGGCCCACGTTGTTGACCCGGAAGGGGCCGGTTGCCCCACCCGGCGAGCGCGGTGGAGGCGGCGTGTTGGTCGGGGCCGGCGATGGTGAGGCCGATCCGTACCTGCCGGTGATGTCACCGGCGGCGTCGGGCCGCGCCCGGATGTGGCGCAGGCTCGGGAGGACACACCGTCGACGGTGGCGAACGGAAGCGGGTGCGCACCGTCTTCCACGAGCCGTAAGGTTCCGGCGGCTTACACCACGCTCTTACGGGCCAACGGCTGCCCGGCGAAGCTCACTCCTGCCAGGCCATGGGCCATGAGGTTGCGAATGTTGCCGTGATCAGTGTCGTTCGGCGTGGCCAGCACACCGCGGTAGTGCTCGCCGAATGCCTGCAGCGCCTCTTGGTCGCTCAGCCCTTCCAGCAGGGCCAGTCCCAGCGTCTTGCAGGAGCCCTCGTTCGTACCTGCGGCATTTTCCAGTTCCCCGTTGCGGAACGCCTGCGGCTGATAGTCGTAATGCGCGGCGACGAAGGCCAAGGTGTCGGCGAACTCGTGCTCACCCGACGCAAGGCTTGCCCGCAGCGAGTTCAGATCAGTCATGGTGGTTCCCCTGGGTTGGACGGACGACCCGATCGCCGTCCGTGACCGGACGACAATACCCCCCGTGCGGGCAGCCGGTAGGGATCGGGCCGCACGTCCCAACGGTCGGTGTCTTCGCAGGTCACGATGTGAGACGGTGCGATACGCCGGGAGTTGATTCAGGTCCGGGCCATCGGCCGCGAGGGCGGTGCCGAGCGCACGCCGTCGCCGGTCCCCCCGGTTCCGCCCGCGAGCTCGCACAGGGTCGGCGCGTCCATTCCCATTGCTGGTGCATGGGAAGCGGTCAGCGCTGGACGGCCCCCGGTGGGGTGGCGGTGCCGTTCAGGCAGTGGTCGAGGAGCGCGTGCATGCGCGGCACGGTGAGGGCTGGATTGGCCGCAGCGCCCTCGGCGGTACGGGGGTCGGCGAGGAGGGCCTCCAGGGCGTCCGGTGACAGGTTCGGATTGCCGGCCGACGCGAGGCGCACCGTCGCGTCGGAGTCCTCCAGCGGGGGGTGGGGCAAGGCGGGATCGGCTGCCGCCAGAGCCCGTACCTCGGGGTCCGGGTGGTCGATGAGGTGAGCCCGGCCGGTACGGGGGAACGTGGGCAGCGCCAGCAGGTGCGGACGGTGTGCCGGGCGGGTGACGAAGACATCCAGGAGGAGGTGCGGCGGAGCCAGCGGGTGATGGCAGGCCAGCCGGATCCTCACCCCCTCGTCGTCGTCCTGCGCGAGCGTCCCGGCGAGTTCCGCCGACAGGCCCGGCCAACTTGCCGCGACCCGCCGGAGCACCGGCTCCTCGGACACCGCGCAGGTGGCGAACCAGTCGGGTGACGGCCCGACGGCCGGGTCGATGTCCGGCCTGTTGAACGGCTCGCCGATCGGGCAGACGCAGTCGGGACCGTGCCCGAGGACCTGGTCGATCGCCCAGTACTCCGCCCAGGTACGGGGGGAGGGGTGGAGGCGCGCGTGCATCCGCACGACGGCGTCCGGGTCTTCCCTCAACTCCGCCACCAGGTCCGGTCCCACGTCGGGCCGGACGGCGACCGACGCGCGGACCTCCGCGTCGGGGTGGCGGGCGAGCCGGGCGAGGACGTGGGCGGGGATGTGCGGGTTCCGGGCCATGGGGAGCACCGTGCCGTCCGTGAAGCACTGCTCGACGAGCGCGGGGGACAGGGCGCACGTGCCGAACACGAATCCGTTGCGCGAGCCGAAGGACGGCAGCATGGCCTCGACCCGTCCCGGGTCCAGCCGCCAGTTTCTGTCCTGCGCCTCTGCGCGGACCGCCGGGTCCGGATCGTCGAGCAGCCTCGCCCGCTGCGCCGGCGTGAGTGACTCCCACCTCCACGTCGCCCGTATCCGGAGTTCGGGGAGCTTGTGCCCGGCGATGGAGCGGAAGAAGGACAGCGGGATCTGCCGGGACGAATCGAGCTCCCCGACGATCTCCTTCGCGGTGACCTTGCCGTCCTCGCCACCGTCCTGGGCCATCAGAAGGGTCATGAGGACGTCGTCCGGCAGCGGGCGGACCGAGCGGGAGTGGTGGCGGGGGTGGGGGCCGGAGGCGAGCCACCCGCGGACGATCCCCGACGGGTCCGACGCCAAGGGGGCGAGCCGTGCCGGGTCGACGTACCGGTTGCGGGCGAACGCGCGACGGATGACCCCGGCCGGATGGCGCAGGGCCGCGTCGATGACGGCGTCAGGCAGGTCACGACCCTCGCACATCAGCAAGCCGGCCTCACCGGCCGCCGGATCCAACAGCCGTACCAATACGTCGGAGGGCGCCGCCGGATTGAAGGCGATGCCGCGGAGCCACGGTTCACGCGGAGAGTCGAACACCGTGTCATCCTGCCACCTCGCCGCATCCCCGTTGCGTCCGATCCGGCCTGGGTCGGCTCTGCGCCGACAGGGTGCCGCTCGACCGGGATGTCCGATATCAGCCGCATGGTCGGCCGATCGGTCCCTGGTCCGCTGTGGCCCGCGCAGGACAATCGTCGTATGCCCCTCTCGAACATCGCGTTTCCCGTCGCCGTCAGTGCCGTCAGCGCCGTCATCGCCCTGGTTCCCCTGACACATCACGTGTCCGCCGCGGACACCTCCCCTTCGGGGGCATCGGCCGCGTGCAAAGGTGCCAGGACCTGCTACGTGGACGTCTCCGTCGCCCAGATCTGGGAGAGCCCCGACAAGGTGCGGACGGTGGACGCGAAGGCACTCACCAACCCGGTCGACATCAGGGGCTGGTTCGCCGCGATGGCCCACGACATCAACCTCCGCCGAGACGTGCCGGGGGAGACGCAGGCCCTGTACGGGGGCCGGGTCACGGTGGTGGAGACGACGACGAAGGACGGCGTGCTCTGGGACAAGGTGGTGGTCCACGGCCAGCCCACGCCCCGGGACGCGGCCGGCTACCCGGGCTGGATGCCCGACCGGCAGCTGACGAAGCTCCGGAAGAAGGCCCCGTCCGGCACGACCGTGGAGCGCGTCAGCAGCCCGACGGCCCGGGGCTACGGCTCGCGTCAGGCACTGGCGGCGGGGGCGCCGTCCAAGGGAGGCACCGAGTACTCGTTCAACACGGAGTTCGCCGTGAAGCCCGTCGCCGGCGCTCCGTTCGTGGTGGAGGCCCGCGCCAACGACGGCACGCCGATCTACTTCGAGCGCGCCCACCTCGCGAAGGTCCCGACGTCCGGGGTGACCGGCGACGACGTCGTCGCCGAAGCGCGCAAGTTCCTGGGCCTGGAATACCTGTGGTCCGGCACCGCCGGATTCGGGTACGACTGCTCCGGCCTGACGAGCCAGGTGTACTCCACCCTCGGCATCACCATCCCGCGCGACAGTCAGCCGCAGTTCGACGCGGGCGGCGGTGCGGCGCCCGCCGGCTCGGCCGAGGGCGAGCGGATCACATCGCCGAGCGACCTTCGGCCCGGCGACGTCGTGGGCTTCGGCAGCAGCACATCGAACGTCACCCACGTGGGCATCTACGTCGGCAGGAACGACCAGGGCGAACCGATGATGATCAACTCGCCCCGGACCGGGGAGAGCGTGAGGGAGGAGCCCCTGACGAACCGCCCGTTCGTGGGCGCCACCCGCTTCATCGGCTCCTGAACTCCCGCCCCGGCGCACTACTGGCCTGCCGGACCACCGAGCCCGGCAGGCCCGGTCGCCGGCCCCGCGACGCCACCGGTGTCCCGGACCGTCGTCTCGGTGCCGCTCGCCCCGGGCGAAGAGTGGATCAGCGGGTTCACCGACCGCGCACTCGACCACAGCCGTGAGCAGGGAAGTTCACCGTGGCCCGGGCCGTGCCGGAACGGCCGCGGGCGGTGTTGGACACGCAGCGGCCCGCAAATCGTTGGACGGGGCGCGTACGCGTGTACTGGGATGACCCGACCGCCCGTTCCGTCCGGAGGGCCGACCGCAGGAGCCGTACGTGGCGACCGAACGCACCCCGCACCTCACCCCGGTGATCGGCACGGAGCTGGTGAGGCGCTTGGTCGACACCCAGTTCCCGCAGTGGGCCGGGCTGCCCCTTACTCCGGTCGACCCGGGTGGATCGGACCACGTGATCCACCGGCTGGGCGGGGAACTGTCCGTACGGCTGCCGCGCCGCGCGGCGGTCGCCGAGCAGTTCCGCAAGGAGTTCGACTGGCTCCCGCGACTTGCCCCGCACCTGCCCTTGGCCGTCCCGGCGCCGGTGAAGGCGGGCCGGCCCGCCTTCGGCTATCCGTGGCCGTGGTCGGTGTCCCGCTGGCTGGACGGTGAGCAGGCGACCGTCGAGACCCTCGCCGACTCGTCCGAGGCGGCGGCCGGCCTGGCGGGCTTCCTGAGGGCCCTCCAGCGGTTCACGCCCGGGGACCTCCCGACCGGGGACGTCCCGGCGGGCCTGTCCGCCGCTCCGTTGGCTGATCGCGACGGCGACACCCGGGCCGCCATCGCCCGGTTCGCCGGGGTGTTCGACGCCCCGGCGGCGACCGCACTGTGGAACGCCGCACTCGACGCTCCCGGCTGGGACCGGCCCCCGGTCTGGTTCCACGGTGACTTCCACACCGGCAACCTGCTGACGGTGGGCGGCCGGCTCAGCGCGGTGATCGATTTCGGCGGACTCGGCATCGGCGACCCCGCCCGTGACCTGACCATCGCCTTCACCCTGCTGTCCGCGCGAAGCCGGGCGGTCTTCCGCGCCGCGCTCGACGTGGACGAGGCGACCTGGACGCGGGGGCGCGGTTGGGCTCTGGCCACGGGCCTGAACGCCTACACCGCCTACGCCGCGGTGGACTCCCGGATCGCCGCGCAAACCACCCGCCAGATCACCGAGGCCCTCATCGGCTAGAGCTGTGGTCGGGCGCAGCACCATGCGGCGGCCCGGCCGCCTCGCCCGCACTCCCACCGGGAGGGCGTTGCCCGGGGTGCGTCGGCCTCACGCAAGGCACGCCCGTGCCGTCTCCGGTGCGAGGCGGTGCTCCCGAGGGGTGACCCCGTAGGCGGTGCGGAACGCACGGCTGAACCCCGCGGCATCGGTGAAGCCCCAGCGTCTGGCCACCGCGTGCACGGGGAGGGTGGAGAAGACGGGGTTCACGAGATCGGCCGAGCACCGTTCCAGCCGGCGCCTGCGGATCGACTCGGCCACCGTTTCCCGCCGGCCCGCGAAGAGCCGGTGCAGGAGCCGCACCGAGATGTGATGGCGGGCCGCGATGACCGGCGGCGACAGGTACGGGTCGGCGAGGTTCGCGTCGATGAAGAGGTCGAGCCGCGTCAGTAGTAACTGGTGGCGCGTGTGGGGCGGCAGGCGGTCCGAGGCGTCGAGGTGATGGGCGAGGAAGGCCGTGGCCAGGTCCCACGTCAGCACGCCGAGACGTTGTCCGTCCCCTTCGGTGAACGTCGCCGCCTCCTCGACGACGGAGCCGAGGTGACGGGCGAAGACCGCTCCGACCCCGGTCGCGGACGGGAGGGCCCGAGCGAGCAGCCGGTCCACCTTCGCCTCGGGCAGCGGGACGAGCGCGCGCGGCAGGTGCAGGACGACGGCACGGGACGGCTCCGCGCCGGGGTCACCCGTACCCAGACTGCTGTAGGGCCGCGAGGAGCTCCACAGGTTGAAGTGCCCGGGCACGAGCAGTGCTTCACGGCGCGCTTGAGAGACGCCCATCGACCCGTCGAGGACCAGCGTCAACTCGTACGTCTCCGGGTCGGATCGGCGGATCAGGCGAGGAGTGCGCTCCGATCTCATCGTGGGGAAGGACATCGTGGCGATCTGCGCGATGCCCAGGGACAGGACTCCCATGCTGCCGGTGAAGCCCGCCGGGTGATCACTCGTGATCGAGGTGGGGCCGGCGCCCTGGCTCACCGTCTCCCGCCACCATTCGAAGCGGTGCTCGGGCGGCAGATCGGCCGTGTCGTAGACGGTGAAACCCATGTGCCCCCTCCCTCACCACCGCCTTGCCGTGGGGCGGCCGTTCCATCGTCGGGAGGAGATCGCGCGGCGGCCACACCGCGCGCCGGCGCACGGCCTGATGTGGCTGTCGCCCGCGCCGACGAGCGGAATGAGGCGAAACGCGCCGGCCGGGGCAAGGCCGCTCACCAGTGGTACCCGAGGCCGAGGAGCGGACGGCGGGGGACCGGGCCGCCGGCCCGATGGGCCCATCGCCCGCTATGGCGGGTTGTCGCCGGTCGTCCACCGGTTCCGCGTGCGCCGAGGACCAATGATGCGTGCGCTGTGTGCCAACGACCACGGCCCCCGTCCGACGGCAGACTTCAGGTGTCGCCGACTCCGGCGGATCACGGGGAGAACCAGAACCAGGACCAGGGGGTGGGGAAGGTGCCAGGGGCAGGGGGGAAGAGCGGCCGGACGCCGGACGAGCAGGAGCGGTCGCGGGGCACGAGTGGTCCGCGCGGGCCCGGCGAGCCGGCGGACGGGAACGGAAGGCCCCGGCGGGCCCGACACCGGCGGCGGGCCCGCACCCCCATGGCCGTGCTCGGCCTC
>NZ_JANFAK020000054.1 GCF_024721315.2 Streptomyces sp. Isolate_45 | reverse complement strand
CCCCCCCCCGCGCCCCCCCCCCCCCCCCCCCCCCCCCCCCCCCCCCCCCCCCCCAAAGCCCCCCCCCCCCCCCCCCCCCCCCCCCCCGCCCCCCCCCCCCCCCCCCCCCCCCCCCCCCCCCCAAACTCGGCGTCGAGCCGGAGCTCGGGTCAGATCAGGCCGAGGCGGGCGGCCGCGGCCTCCGCGTCCACCGGAATGGTGACCGGCTGCGGGGCGCCGGCAACCGCCCAGTCGGGGTCCTTCAGGCCGTTGCCGGTGACGGTGCACACGATCTTCTGGCCCGGATCGACGAGCCCGGCCTCGGCGGCCTTGAGCAGGCCCGCCACGGACGCGGCCGACGCGGGCTCGACGAAGACACCCTCCTGCGCGGCCAACAGCCGGTAGGCGGCCAGGATCTGGCGGTCCGTCACCTCGTCGATGAAACCGCCGGACTCGTCCCGCGCGGCGAGCGCGTAGTCCCAGGAGGCCGGGTTGCCGATCCGGATCGCGGTGGCGATGGTGTGCGGCTCCTTGACGACCTCGCCGCGCACGATCGGCGCGGACCCGGAGGCCTGGAAACCCCACACGCGGGGCGTACGGGAGGCCAGGCCGTCGGCCTTGTACTCCTTGAAGCCCTTCCAGTACGCGGTGATGTTGCCGGCGTTGCCGACGGGCAGCACGTGGATGTCGGGGGCGTCGCCGAGCGCGTCCACGATCTCGAACGCGGCCGTCTTCTGGCCCTCGATGCGCACCGGGTTGACGGAATTGACCAGCGCGACCGGGTAGTTGTCGGACAGCGCGCGGGCCAGGTTCAGGCAGTCGTCGAAGTTGCCGTCGACCTGCAGGATCTTCGCGCCGTGCACGAGGGCCTGACCCATCTTGCCCAGCGCGATCTTGCCGCGGGGCACGAGCACCGCGGACACCATGCCGGCGCGCACCGCGTAGGCGGCGGCCGAGGCGGAGGTGTTGCCGGTGGAGGCGCAGATGACGGCCTTGGCGCCCTCTTCCTTCGCCTTGGTGATCGCCATGGTCATGCCCCGGTCCTTGAAGGACCCGGTGGGGTTCGCACCCTCCACCTTGAGGTGGACCTCACAACCCGTGCGCTCGGAGAGCAGCTGGGCGGGGACGAGGGGCGTACCGCCCTCGCGGAGGGTGACCACGGGGGTCGTGTCCGTGACCGGCAGGCGGTCCCGGTACTCCTCGATGATGCCCCGCCACTGGTGGGTTCGGTTGCTGCTCATGGGTCCTTACTCCCCTTCAACGCGCATGATGCTGGCGACACCTCGTACGGTGTCCAGCTTCCGCAGCGCCTCGACGGTCCCCGAGAGGGCGGCGTCGGGCGCGCGGTGGGTGACGACGACGAGGGAGGCCTCATTGCCGACCCCGTCGGGACGTCCTTGCTGTCGTACCGTGTCGATCGACACGCCGTGCTCCGCGAAGGTCGTCGCCACCTGGGCGAGGACACCCGGCTTGTCCGCCACGTCGAGGCTGATGTGGTAGCGGGTGACGACATCGCCCATGGTGCTGACCGGCAGCTGGGTGTACGCCGACTCGCCGGGCCCCTTCGCCTCCGCGAGCTTGTTGCGGCAGACCGCGACGAGGTCACCGAGGACCGCGGACGCGGTCGGTGCGCCACCCGCGCCGGGACCGTAGAACATGAGCCGCCCGGCGGCCTCCGCCTCGACGAAGACGGCGTTGTACGCCTCGCGGACGGAAGCCAGCGGGTGGGTCAGCGGGATCATCGCCGGGTGCACGCGGGCCGTCACGGACTGCCCGTCGGCGGCGCGCTCCAGGATGGCGAGGAGCTTGATGGTGCAGCCCATCCGCTTGGCGGAGGCGAAGTCCGCGGCGCTGACCTCGGTCATGCCCTCGCGGTACACGTCGTCGAGGCGGACCCGGGTGTGGAAGGCGATGCCGGCCAGGATCGCGGCCTTGGCGGCGGCGTCGAAGCCCTCGACGTCGGCGGTGGGGTCGGCCTCCGCGTAACCGAGGGCGGTGGCCTCGTCCAGCGCCTCCTGGTAGCCGGCGCCGGTCGAGTCCATCTTGTCGAGGATGAAGTTCGTCGTGCCGTTGACGATGCCCATCACCCGGTTGATCTTGTCGCCGGCGAGCGACTCGCGCATCGGGCGGACCAGCGGGATGGCGCCGGCGACGGCGGCCTCGTAGTAGAGGTCGAGCCCGGCCGCCTCGGCGGCGGCGTGCAGCGCGGCGCCGTCCTGGGCGAGGAGCGCCTTGTTCGCGGACACGACGGACGCGCCGTTCTCGAAGGCGGTGGTGATCAGGGTGCGGGCGGGCTCGATGCCGCCGATGACCTCGATGACCACGTCGATGTCGCCCCGTTTGAGGAGGGCGGTCGCGTCGGTGGTGACGAGCGCGGGGTCGATTCCCTCGCGGACCTTGGAGGGGCGGCGCACGGCGACACCGGCGAGCTCGACCGGCGCACCGATCCTGGCCGTCAGGTCGTCGGCGTGCGTCGTCATGATGCGCGCCACCTCTGAGCCGACCACTCCACAGCCCAGCAGCGCCACCTTCAGCGGACGCGTACGCATCATTCGACCTACGCCTTTCGATCTTTCTGCATTCCCCGGCGCGCGGTTACGCGTCAGGTATGAACCAGTCTCACTCAATGGACATCAGTTTCCATCCTCGGTCCATTGAGTGAGACACCCATTTTCAGGGTTCCAGGGCTTCCCCCAGAAACATGACGGTCATCCGAGGTCGAGACGCAGGAGATCTTCCTCCGTCTCGCGGCGGACGATCACCCGTGCCTCTCCGTCGCGCACGGCGACGACCGGCGGACGGAGCGCGTGGTTGTAGTTGCTGGCCATGGACCTGCAGTAGGCACCGGTGGCCGGCACGGCGAGCAGGTCGCCGGGCGCCAGGTCGGCCGGCAGGAACGCGTCCTTGACCACGATGTCACCGCTCTCGCAGTGCTTGCCGACGACACGGACGAGCATGGGCTCGGCGTCCGAGACGCGGGACACGAGGTTGACGGAGTACTCGGCGTCGTAGAGCGCGGTGCGGATGTTGTCCGACATGCCGCCGTCGACGCTGACGTACGTCCGCAGCCCTTCGAGGGGCTTGATGGTGCCGACCTCGTAGAGGGTGAAGGCGGTGGGGCCGACGATGGCCCGGCCCGGCTCGACGGAGATCCGCGGCGCCCGCAGGCCGGCGCTCTCGCATTCGCGGGCGACGATCTCCGTCAGCGCCTTGGCGATCTCCTGCGGCTCGCGCGGATCGTCGGCGGACGTGTACGCGATGCCCAGGCCACCACCGAGGTCGATCTCGGGGAGCTCGACGCCGTGTTCGTCGCGGACGGCGGCCAGCAGCCGGATCACCCGCTTGGCGGACACCTCGAAGCCGGCCATGTCGAAGATCTGCGAGCCGATGTGGGAGTGCACGCCGAGCAGGTCGAGGCTGTCGTGCCCCAGCGCACGGCGCACGGCCTCGGCGGCGCTGCCGTCGGCCACGGCGATGCCGAACTTCTGGTCCTCGTGGGCGGTCGCGATGAACTCGTGGGTGTGCGCCTCGACGCCGACGGTGACGCGGATCTGCACGGGCTGGCGCACGCCCAGCTCACGGGCGACGTGGGCGACGCGGGCGATCTCCTGGAAGGAGTCGAGGACGATGCGCCCGACCCCGACCTCGATCGCCCGACGGACCTCCGCCTCGGACTTGTTGTTGCCGTGGTAGGCGATCCGCTCGGCGGGCATCCCGGCGGCCAGCGCCGTGGACAGCTCGCCGCCCGAGCACACGTCCAGGTTCAGGCCCTCCTCGCGCAGCCACTTCACGACGGCCTTGGACAGGAACGCCTTGCCCGCGTAGAAGACGTCCGCCTCCTTGCCGAAGGCGTTCGCCCAGGCGCGGCAGCGGGCGCGGAAGTCCTCCTCGTCGAGGAAGTAGGCGGGAGTGCCGAACTCCTCGGCGAGCCGCGTCACTTCGATGCCGCCGACGCAGGCGACGCCGTCGTCGTTGCGCGTGACGGTACGGGCCCAGACCTTCTCGTCCAGCTTGTTCAGGTCGGCGGGCGGCGGCGCGTAGTGCCCTTCGGGCAGGACGTCGGCGTGGCGGGGCCCGGCGGGGTGCGCGGAACGGCTCATCGGAATCTCTCTTCGCATCACAGGAAGTCGGGGGCGTCGATGCCGAGCAGGGCGAGGCCACCGGCCAGCACCGTCCCGGCGGCTTCGGCGAGTGCCAGCCGGGCGCGGTGGGCGGCCGAGGGTTTCTCGTCTCCCCGGGGCAGGACGTCGTGCTGGAAGTCGAGCAGCGCGTCGGCGACGGTGACGAGGTGCCGCACGAGCCGCTCGGGCGCCCGGTGGTGCGCGGCGGCTTCGAGGACGAGGGGGTACTCGGCGAGGGCGGCCAGCAGGGCGGGCGCGTCGACGTCGCCGGGCTCGCCCCGGAACCCGAGGTGTTCGGCGTTGCGGTGGAGCGCCCGGGCGCGGGCGTGGGCGTACCGGACCCGGAAGAGCTCGCTGGACTCGTCCTGCACCAGGAGTCCGGCGGTGAACGAGGGGGTCTCGCGCGCGGGGGCGCCGAGCATGGCCCAGGCGGCCGCGTCGGCCCCGTAGGCGGCGACGACGTCCCCGTCGCGCCGGGCGACGGGAGCGACGGCGGGCGGGCCGTCGGCACCCGGCGGGGTGTCGGCGTCGGCCGCCTGGCTCCACCGGATCCGGGCGACGGCGTCGCGCACGACGCGCGCGCGGGGCTCGCCGTCGGGGGCGTGTCCGTACCGGGCGCCGCGCGCGCGGACGTCCCGTACGAGGGCGGCGGCGGAGCGGGACGCGAGGGTGAAGTTGAGGAACCCGGCGCCGGTGACCTCGACGTTCTCGATGCCGGGCTCGGCGGCGAGCCGACCGGCGAGAACACGGGCGACGTGGGCCGGCGCGGCCCCGGCGCCCTTGGCGACCTGGAAGGCGACCGGCGACGCGTAGTCCCCGACTCCCCCGGGCCGCGTCGGCTCGACGACGACGCGCGCGGGCACGGTCCCACCCAGTTCCCCGTCCTCGACGGCACGGCGCACGGCACGTACGACGGCACGAGAGAGGTCGGCGGGGATCACGACACCCAGCCTAGGGGAGAAGCCCGACGGGCATGCATCGGGTTTCGGCATGTGAACAGGGGGACGGACACGGGGGGCGAAACGGCGCGGAGGTACGGGCGGCACGGCGCGGAGCTACGGGGCGGGACTCGACGGCGGCCCATCGCGGAGGGGGCACCGAAAGACTAAAAGGAAGGGGGCTCAGCCCCTCCCTCTCCCAGCCGGGGTCCCTTTCCGCTCGCGCCGGTCCCTGCGCTCGACGAGCCGCCGTACGACGCGAACCAGCTCGGCGGGCTCGAAGGGCTTGGCGACGAACGCGTCGACCCCCGCGGAGATCCCGGCCTCGACCTCGTACTGCGTGCAGGCGCTCACGATGGCAACGGGCAGGTGCCGCGTCCGCGGATCGGCCCGCAACTGCGCGGCCGCGCCGAACCCGTCCAGCCGGGGCATGACGACATCAAGGGTGATCGCGTCGGGATTCACGCGGTGGACGATGTCCAGGCACTCGACACCATCGTTCGCGGTCACGACCTCGAAGCCCTCCAGCTCGAGATTGACCTTGATCAGCTGCCGGATGACCTTGTTGTCGTCGACAACAAGCACCCGGCCCGAGGCGCCTGGCACAACTCGAGAGTAGGTCCGCCGCCGCCCCCGCGTCCGGGTTTTCGCCACTTCCACCCCCTCCGGGCGACCGACCTCCCCCTCCCACCCAAAACGGTTCCTGATCACCCCGGGGATGCTGGTAGTGTTCAACCCGTCGCCGCAAAGCGAACGACACGCCCCCGTAGCTCAGGGGATAGAGCAACGGCCTCCGGAGCCGTGTGCGCAGGTTCGAATCCTGCCGGGGGCACTTCGCAGGAAGTGCCCAAGACCCCGCCATCAGCGGCAACGCTGAGACGGGGTCTTCGTGTATGCGCGGCCAACTGCCGCCGTGTGCACCCGTATGCCAGCGGCTGCGGACTGTTCGTGGACAGATTCTTGGGGCATCGCCCCAGGTCAGCCGCAAGGACGCAGAAGGCCCCCGGACAGGTCCAGGGGCCACGCGGGCTGTCTCCAGTCACTCGCGATCACTCGTACTCGCGCAGCAGATCTTCGATCCGGCGGTTGGCCACCTCCTGACGGCCGTCGAGGCACTTCGCGTACCGACTGAGCAGCACCTCCACGCTGTTGCCCGCGCGCTCCGCGACCTCGGTCGGGTCCACGCCGGCGTTGAGCCACGTGGACAACGCCGAGTGCCGGAGGTCATAGGGCCGACTCGCCGGCGGTGAGGCAGCCGCGGCCGGCGGCAGGGCGAGGAGCCGGGCCTCCTGCCACGCCCGGTAGTACGTCGAGGAGGACACCACTCCCCCGGTCTCACTGAAGAACAGCCTGCCGTCCGCAGCGGTCCCGAAGGTGTCGAGGTGCTCTCGGAGGATCATCACGAGCTGAGGAGGTAACGGCACCTGGCGCACGTCCTCGGTGGGCCGGTTCTTCAGCCCGCGGTCGTCGTGGCTCTCCCCCGAATCGGTCCGCTTCTTGCCCGCACTCGGCCGGGTCCGGTGGAGCACAGCGGTTCCCCAGCCGGATGCCGGCAGCGTCAGATCCGACTCGGCCAGCCCCACGACCTCGGCCGGCCGGAAGCCCCCGAAGTACATCCCGGCGAAGAGCCCCACCAGGCGCCGGCCCCGGGCTCGGCGGTAGCCCCCGACGTAGGAGACTGCGGTCAGCAGCGACCGGGCCTGCTCCGGATTGGCCACGACCCGTCGAGAGCGCCTGGTCGCTGGAGACAGACTGGTCTGGCTGTCGGATCGGGAGGGGCCGGACAACTGTCGGAGTGTCGTATTCGAAGCTGACGGCTTCTGCCAGGTGACGTACCGAACTTCGTCACCGCAATTCCATTCATCAGGCATGCCGCTCCTTCTGAACGCTTTGGAAGTGGAACCCACTCCCGCGATGGGTAAGCATGTGCGGGCAGCGCTCGCTCTGCCCGCACCGCGCACCTGGGCGCCCAGGTCTCCACAACCCGACGAGCAATGGGTCGGGTACGCGACACACCCTCAGCTTCCTGAGTGCTGGCTGCCCCAGCTGGGCCGCCGGACACGGCGAGCCCCCTGAACGGCCGTGGTCAGCACTGATCGCACCCGTCCCCACCCCTGTCGACCCGGTGCCGTGTGTGCCAGACGTGGGCACTGAAGGCGACGTCTGACGCGCGCCTCCTAGCCGGCCGCAGTGAGGGTGGCGGCCAGTTGGCGGGCGCTCGCAGGGGCGCCGCGACCCGTTTCACCGTAAGCAGCGTGAGCCTGGTCCAGGGTGGGCATGAGGCTCGGGGCGCGGACGATGGGGGCGCGGTCCAGGACGGTGGTGCCGGTTTCGGCCTCCTGGGTGGGGGCGTAGCCGGCGGTGCGCAGGGCGGCGAGGGTCTCCTCGGGAGGCGCCGTGGAGATCAGGACCGTGGGGGCGATCCGGCGCAGGCGGAGTTTGGCCAGGCTGCGGGACTGGGCCACCTCGGCGATCAGAGCGGTGTCGTCGGAGCGGATGCAGCAGGCGGAGCGGACGACCTTGAGTTGTCCGTGGGTGCGGGCGGTGTCCTTGATCGTGTAGGCGAGTGGTTGGGGGAGGGGGGTGTCGCGCTCGCTCGCCACCGTGAGGCGGTCGAGGAGTTCGTCCGCGCTCCAGCCGGCGTCCAGGGCCCGGCGGATGGAGGTTGCCGTGATGCGCCAGACCACCGCGTGGCCCTCGGACTCGATGTCGCCGACAGCGGAGAGCAGGTCGGCGAGGGCGGGCGCGGGCGCGCCGGTGACCGTGGCGGTCAGGTCGCTCTGGAACCGGGCCTTGTCGCTGGGCTCGGGCAGCGCTGCGTACAACTCCTCGCGGAGGGTGGTCACGGCATCCGTCAGGGTGGGGCGGAGGGCGAGGTCTTCACCCAGGCCCTCCGAGCCGCGGGCGGACGGGTCGGCGCCCGCGCCGGGCACTGCCGGGTAGTGGTGGGCGGCTCCCGCCTCCAGCAGTCGGCACAGGGCCCGCCCGGCGGGGGTGAGCGCGCCGTGGGCGACCACGCCGAGCAGGGCCGCCTCTGCCAGGGTGGCCGCCATGCGGTCGAGGACTCCGTCCAGGCCGGTCACCTCCCCCGTGGCGTCTGCGGCCAGATGGGCGCGCAGGGCGGGCTGGAACCATGCGGCCAGGGAAAGCAGTTCGGTGAATCCCCGCGCGTTCCCGGTCAGCCCGTGTCCGTCGGGGAGGACGGCGAGCGCTCGTAGGACCCCGGTGCGGAGGGTCACGGCGTCCTCGTCCTGCGGGCTGATGAGCGCGACCGGGGTCTCATCGGGGTCCGGCCAGTGGCTGAGCACTGCGGGGACCACGGCCCAGGCGGCCAGGAGCGGTAGCAGTTTGCCCGCTGCGGGTGCGGCGGCCCAGGCGTCGTAGCGGTCGCTCGGCAACAGTCGGGCGGAGAGCTTGGGGGCTTTGAGGTTCCGGCGGCCGCGGGAAGCGGGGGCGGGTTCGTCGTCCCGGGGCGCGGCCAGGCCGGCATTCACCGCGAGGTCCAGCCACAGCCGGGTGTCGGCCTCATCGGCTCCGGCCGCCTTGGCCAGCCGCCGCGTGTCCCGTACGGCGATCCCGCCCACCTTGCGGATCGCGACCGGCTGGGCGGCCAGCGCCCGCAGTACGAGTTCGGCCCGCCAGGCGGCCGCCGCTGCGGCCGTGCCACCCTCGCCTTCCCAGCCGGACGGCAGCGGCGCGGTGGCCGTGAACGGCTCCGGTTCCAGCCGGGGGCTGGGCGCCGCGCCCGCATCGCGGAGCGCACGGGCGACCTCGTACGGAAGTTCCACCAGGTCGAGGCCGGAAGGAATCAGTAGTCCGCGCACGGCCAGCCAGTCGGTGCCCTCGTCGCCGCTGCCGCCCTCCCGGAACACGTACTTGGCGTCCGGGCCCGCGTACTGCGACCCGTACCGGCCGGTGAAGCAGTGGGTCCGCAGCAGCGGCGGGCCGGGTACCAGGTGGTCGAGCAGTTCCAGCGCCCGGACCGGGGCGTCCGCCACCAGTGCCCGCACCCGGGCGGGATCGGCGAGCAGAGCAGTGATCAGCTCCTGAGCCTGGTCGCGGGTACGGGCCGCCCCCTCACCGAAGAGGCTTGCGGCGATCCGCTTGACCTCGGGGGCGTTGTAGGCGCTGGTCAGCAGCCGGTCGACCGTACGCCCGTAACCGTCGAACCCGGCGGCGCGGACGTGCAGCAGTGGTGGGAGCGCGAGTCGGCCCTTGGGCGCGGGGAGCAGCAGCGCGCGCTCCCGCAGCCGGGTGAGTGTGTGTTCCGCCCGCTGCCGCTTCTCCCCCGGCTCGAACCAGGACAGTACGTCCCGCTCGGGCACCCATCGGTCCGCGGGTTCCACCGGGGGAACGGGCTTCCGCTGTTGCCAGGGATACCGGGGTCCGTCCTCGGCCTCGTCACCGGCTACGGGGCCGTGCCGCTCCAGAGCAAGGGCGGCGATGGATGCGAGCAGTTCCAGTTCTCCGGCGGTGCCCGCCATCAGGCCCTGGCCCACCGACTCGTCGGTGAGCAGGTGTTCGGCGAGCTCGCGGAGGGTGGTGATCCGTCGGTACCCGGCGGCGAGCGGCAGATCCCGTTCCTCCAGCAACGCGGTCAGCCGCAGAGGATCCAGGGTCCCCAGCCATTTCACAAGGGCGGTGCGCGCATTCACCCGGCCAGGCTAGCGCCATCCGGTCACCCCGCGGGAGTGAACCGGGTCCGTCACCTCGCAGCCACGCAAAGGGGCTTCGATGTCCGGAAGGTTCCGAGAATGCGGTCGATGTCTCCCGTCACTGGGCGCCCGGGGCAGGTACATCACCATGACCGTGCTTGGCTGCTCCCCCGACTACCGCCAGGCACGGACAAGGTCCTCCGGACCCCAATGCGCCGCAAGAGGTAGACCGTCCTCGACACCGCAACGGGACACCGCAACCAGCGCCGTGCCCGGCTCGGCGCCGGGCACGGCGAGCATGTCTCGTACCAGGGCGTCGTACTCACGTCGGCCGAACGGCTGCGACTCCAACCACTTCACCGAGCCGATGAAGTGAACCTGCCCTGCGACGGGTTCACGGTCGGCTCCGATCAGGTCGATCTCCGGGTTGTTCTGCCGGTTCCACCAGCCCCCGACCGCCTCCGTCTGCGGCCACATCTCGTCGGGCAATAGCCGCAGCAGCGACTCGCGGACGACCGGCTCGACGGCCCGACCCCGCCAGGTCGTCCACGACCGCTCGATGCGCTCCAGCGCCAGATCGCCGCGACCGCGCTCGATGAGCGGGATCCCACGCTGCAGGAAAGCCAGCCAGAACCGGAGGTACGGATCGGCGATGCGATAGCGCTTGTTCTTGCTGTCCGCCTTGACCGACAGCGGCAGGTCAGCTGCCAGGACTCGCTTGGCCAGCAGCGTGTTCAGCAGCGGAGACAGCGTGCCCGAGGGCAGCGCGCCGGCACCACCGGCCTGCGCGGCAATGGTGGAGAAGGTCCGCTCGCCGCTGCCGACCGCTTCCAGGATCGCGCGCGAGTGGGACGCCTCGGGAAACTCCCCCAGCAGCGACAGTTCGCCCGCCACCAACAGCGGCGCAAGCGGGTTGGACACGGCCTCGCGCAGGAAGTCTCTGCGGCCCATCCCCGGCCTCCAGGACTGAACGATCTCCGGGAAACCTCCGGTGATCAGCAGCGCGTCCACCGTTTCCGCCGCGTCAAGGCCGGTCATCGCCTGCACATCGGCCAGATGCAGCGGCTGTACGGTCATCTTGGCCGCCCGGCCGAAGAAGGGGCGGCCATAGGACTGCAGCGCCTCCATCACCGACATGTCGCTGCCGACCAGGATCAGCAGGACGGGCTTGGCGGACAGGTGCCGGTCCCAGACCGTCTGCAGCGCCCCCTCGAACTCCCCGTCCTGCTCAACCAGCCACGGCACCTCGTCGAGCACCGCAATGCTCGGGACATCGTCCGGAATCGCGACCGCCAGGGAGCGCAGCGCCTGGTTCCAGTCGGAGGCCTGCAGCCCGGCCACCAGCTCAGCCCCGGGAAGAGGGGAATGCGCCAGCGTCGAGGCGAAGTCCGCCCGCTCGGCCACCGCGTTGCGTCCCCGGGTCGCCTGGAAGACCACGTACGGAAGCCCGGAGCGGTCGCAGAACTCCTGGACCAGACGAGACTTGCCCACCCGGCGCCGGCCCGTCACGGTTACAGCCTGACCACGCGTGGCCCCCGTACCGCTGACCACCAGCCCCAGCTGCCGAGTCAACTGATCCAGGTCGGCAGACCTGCCCTTGAACTCCATCAGCGCCCACCCCTAGCATTCATTAAACGTAGGTTCGATATTACGTAGATTGAATCTTACTTAGATCCTAGCTCGCTTCTGGAGCTCTCGCCGGCAACCCCGCCGATGCGGAGGGGAAGGGATCGGCGCACCGGCGCATCCCCGTCCCGTAGTCGGACCACCCCTACGACCGCATTCCCCACCTCGGCGGCGAGCACGGCTGCGGTCCCCGCCACCACCACGACGGACGCCCAACATTGGCGACCGTCGAGCCCGGTGTCAGCGCCTGTTCGTATGATCCCGCCATGGATGCGGTGGAGGTCGCCACAGCGATCGGACGGGGCAATGCTTGGTCGTTCTTGGTCGTAGGAGAGGAACGGCAGTTCCAGGGAAACGCCGGCTACGACGATGTCGTGGAGGAGTCCTACAGCTACGACTCGACCGTGGGAAACCATCGCCGGGTTGCAGTGGGTGATCTCGTCGTAGTCCGTACCGGCCGCGAAGCCCTTGGCATCGGGTACGTGGAAGAGTTGGAGGTGATCCCGAACCAGGAGAAGCCTCGTAGCCGATGCCCACAGTGTGGAAGCACCGGGTTCAAAGAACGGACGTCCCAGCAGCCCCGCTATCGCTGCAGCCCTTGCACCACTGTCTTCGATCACGCGAGGGTCGAGACGATTCACGTGACCAACTACAGGGCTCACTACGGCGGGACTTGGCAGCCCCTCGAAGGAAGCTTGGACAAAACACAGCTGGCCGATCTCAGCCTCAGCAAGTCCGACCAGCAGTCGATCAAGGCCATGGACAGGACGAAAACGCTTGCCGCGGTGGCCTCACGAGGAATCCGTCTCCCCCATCAGAGCCGGGGCACCCTTGGATCAGGGCACCGTCCCTTCGAATTGCCCGGAGGGCGCAGGCGGACAACGGCAGCGGCGCGACGCGGTCAAGATGCATTCCGTAGAGCCCTGGTCCGCCAGTACGGACTGGTCTGTGCCGTAACGGGTGCAGCACCTGCAGAGGTCCTCGAAGCCGCTCATCTTCGGCCGTTCGCGACGACGGAGCGACACCTCATCGAGGAGGGGCTGCTCCTGCGTTCGGACATCCACCGCCTCTTCGACAGCGGCCTCCTGGCCATCAGCCATGACCTCACTGTGCATGTCGCACCGAGCATTGCAGGCCACACTGCATACAGCCCCTTGAACGGTTCGTCCCTGCAGATTCCGGAGGCTGCCCCCCTGGATCGCGCGGTGGTTGCGGAGCACCACGCCGCAACCACCGCCACATGGTGAGGCATATGTTCGCGGCCACTTGTGGACACAGACTCACGGCGCACTTGTTGAACCGCTCCCGGCCTGCTGAAACGCCCCAGGTTCACGAGGCTCAGGACCGGTATGCGGGGAGGGTGGATTCTGTGGGGGGTGCTTCGCGGGAAGGGGCCCCGACGACGTCGGTGGGGGTGAGGACTTTCACTGCTACCAGGCAGGTGTCGTCCGCGAGTTGGTCCTTTTCGTACGAGGTCATCAGGGAGTCCAGGGTTTCTTGGGCGCCGAGGCCGGAGCAGGTGGCCAGGCGGCGGCGGAGTTCCGCGATGCTGTCCGTGATGTCCTCGTCCCTGCGCTCGACGAGGCCGTCGGTGTAGAGCAGTACGAGGTCGCCGGTGTTCAGAGCCAGGGTGGCGGTGGCGTAGCGGTTGCCCGGCAGCATGCCCAGCAGGGGTCCGCGGTGCGAGGCGTCCAGCACGGTGGCTTCGTCGCCGCGGAGCAGGAGGGGCGGGGGGTGGCCGGCGCACGCCCAGGTGAGGCGCCGCTCTCGGTCGATGTGTCCGATGACGGTGGTCGCCGTCTCCGCCGACGGGTCGGCGCACAGCAGCTCGTTGAGCCAGGTGGTCAGGTCGCCGGCGTCGGTCCCCGGCGCGTGGGCGAGGCCGGCGAGGGCGTGGCGCTGCTGCGCCATCCGCGCGACGGCTCCCAGTCCGTGGCCGCAGGCGTCCCCGACGGCGAGCAGGATCCGGCCGTCCGGCAGGGCTCGGCACTTGTACCAGTCCCCGCCGATGGCGGCGTGCGGTTCCGCGGGCAGGTAGGCCGCGGCCACCGCGTAGCCCAGGCCGGCGATCTCCGTGGAGTGGGTCGGCAGGAGCGCCTCCCGCAGGACCGATGCCACGCGCCGTTCGGCGGCGACCTGCTCGCGGAGCCGTTCGCGTTCCCGGCGCGTCCGGGCGAGCCGGTCGCGGTAGCGGACCTGGGCGGTGAGGTCGCGCGTGATCAGGTGGAGCGCCCAGGGGACGGCGTCGTCGTCCGTCACCGGGCGGCCGAGGACGTGCAGCGTGCGGATGTCGCCGTGGGCCTGGAAGCGGATGTCCTGGCCCGGTGGTTCCTCGCCGTCGAACAGGGCGCGCAGCAGTCGTCCGAACGTGGGGACGTCCTCGGCCGGCACGGTGTCGCACAGCTCCATCAGCGTCATCGGCCGCCCGGGTTCGGTACGGAAGATCGCGGCGAGGCCGTCGGACCAGGTCGCGGTCCCGGAGAGCAGGTCGAAGTGGGCCCAGCCCATGCCGGCGATGCGTTGCGCCTCCAGGGACATCAGCTCGGCGAGCTGTTGCGCGGGGCGCCAGGTGGCGAGGACGTGGCCGTTGCAGGAGGCGGCGTCGTAGAGCAGTTTGGTGCGGTGCAGGCCGTCGGGCCGCCGTTCGGTGTAGTCGACGGGGTGGGCCTTGAGGGCGCGGCCCGTGCGCAGGACCTCCCGGAGCGCGTCGAGGAGGCCCGCGCCGTCGGCGCCGGGGCGCACGTCGAGGAGGCGTTCGCCCACGTGCCGGTCGGGTGCGTCGAGCCACTCGGAGGAGCGGACGTGGTTGCCGGCTCGGATGCGGAAGTCGACGGTACGGCCGCGGTCGTCGGTCACGGGCGCGAGCAGGGCGGCCGACACGGGGATCGCGGGCAGGGTGGCGCACACGCAGGCCCAGGGGTCGTGCCCCCGGGCCGCATCGCCGCAGCCGTGCCCGCGATCGCCGCCGGCGCCGCAGGGGCACGCCTCGTCGGCTGCCGGCTCCCCCGCATCCGGGGCGGGGGCCTCTCGGCGCACTCCGGCCCTGCGGGCCGCCGCGGCCCGGAGGGCTCCCACCTCACCGGCGATGAGCTGCTTGAGTCCCTCAGGGTCCTGGGGAACGGCCGGGCCCATAGGTCGCCTGCTTTCTCCGCGCGAAGCGGCTCCCCGCCATCGGCCGGCGCGGGAGACGTACGCCCATGCTGCGCACGCCTCCCGCGCCGGCGCACGTCGGCGACCGGCGGCGCGGTGCCCCGTGCGGGGGCCGTCGGCGGCCGGGTGGGTACGGGCGTGGGCGCGAGTACGGGCGCGGGCGCGGGTACGGGCGCGGGCGCGGGTACGGGCGCGGGCGCGGTAGGGCGCGGATGCGAGTGCGGGCGCGGTACGCGGTGTTCCGAGCGTGTCAGGGGGCGAGCCAGGCCCTTCGGTGGCGGGCGACGGCGTACACGATGTCGACCTGTTCCGGGGCGAGCCGTCCGGTGAGGGGGCCGAGGGAGGCGACTTCCCGTTCCCGGTAGACCCGGACCCGGAGTTGGGTGGCTGCCCTGGGGATCTCCCGGGCGCCCACGAACACGAGGACCGGCTCGACCTCCACCGGGAACGGGCAGTGCCGCTCCAGGACGCCGCGGGCGAGGGCCGCCTCGGCCCGACTCCGGGCCGGGTAGGGGTGGGGCGGCCCGTGGTCGACCTTGACCATGTCGTCGCCCACCCATATCGACTTCCCGCGGAAGTTCTTGGTGTTGACGGTGAAGACCCCTCCCGGTCCGACGAGCAGGTGGTCGATGTCGCCGCCCCGGGTGAGGGGGATCGAGTGCAGGACCTTCCAGCCCTGGGCCCGGAGTCGCTCGAGTTCCGCCCCGGCGATGCGTTCGCCCGCCAGTCCCTTGAACCAGGAGTCCCACTCGGTCTCGCGCCGCAGGAGCCGGTCCAGCGTGCGCCTGAACCGGCTCGGCCCCTTCGAGCGGAGCATCTCCTGGATTCCGGAGCCGGGTCGGTTGCGCGCCAGGTCGTCGGGCGCCCTCAGGGGCGGCAGGTTCCGTGGACCGGTGCCGCCGCGGTGTGCGCGGGGCCCGGGTCGGCCCGGGTGCGGCAGGGCGGGGGTCGGGGCTGCGGGTACGAGTGGTGCGGGCCGGGGTGGTGCGGGCGCGGGTACGTCGGGCCCGGGGCGGTGGCGATCGGCCTCGGGATGGGTGGCGGGTTGCGCGTGCGGGGGTTGCGGGGGCTGCGCGTGCGTGGGGGGCGCGGGCTGCGCGTGCGGGGGTTGTGGGAGGTCCGCCAGGTGTCGCCTGAGCAGGGCGAGCGCCTCCGGACGGTGCTCCTCCGCGAGAACCGTCACCTTGCCCGTACGACAGTCGGCCCAGGCGACGGCGGCGCCGTCCGGCAGGTTCACGTACAGCCGGTCGTGACCGGACTTCCGCCAACGAGACACCTTCAGCCGCCCCACACCGCCCCCTGACCCCGTCACGCCCCGGTGTCCATGGGAACAGCCGGATCGCGCCCCCACAAGATGACCTGCCCGCGCCCGATGACCCCAGGCCCCGCGCCCCGCCGGTGGCCGGCGGCAGCGGACGCGTGGCTTCGCGGAGGTGGCCGACGGACGGTGGTCCGTCGTACGGGTCACCGGGCGCGGAGGGGAACCGTCGGGGCAGGGCCCCTGCGGTCAACGGACCGCGTGCGGCGCCGGGTTCGGCGGCCGCCGTCGCTCGGCGGCTGCGGCAACGGTGGTCGTGGTGGCGCCCGGGGCGGTGCGGGGCTCGGGGAGGGGCGGGCGGGGTGGCGGGTTCCGGTGGTCCGTACGAGGGGTGGGGGTGGGGTCTGTGGGATTTGGGGGGTGGGGTGGGGGTGGGGGCGTGCGTAGGGTGGTTGTGGAGGCCGCCTTGTGTTGTTGACCAGGCACTTTGCGGGTACGTAGCGCGTAGAGGATGGGGCGACGAGCATGCGTGAGCTGGCGGAGACGGCGCGGCAGTGGGTGTCCGAGGGGCGGGCCGGGTTCCTGGCGCGGCCCGTGACCGAGCAGGGGTTCGGGCCTCGGGATCCTTCCGGGGCGGTGCTCGTGGACGCGCGCGGGGAGTGCGTCGGGGCGTTGTACCGCGGGGTGTTCGACGCCGAACTCGTCGCCGAGGCAGGGGCCATGACGCCGGGGCGCACGGCCCGGGTGTGCGAGGTGTCGGTCGGCGCGGGGGAGGCCGTGGAGGCCCGGCTGACGTGTGGCGGGCAGGCCGAGGTGCTGCTCCAGCCGCTGACGGAGATCCCGGCCGAGTGGTGGGAGCTGCTCGGGACGGGGCCGGTGTGGCCCTCGTGACCCGGTTGGACGAGACCGCCGAGAACGCCGTGAGCCGGGTCGTCCGGGTGGGCGGGACGCCGGCCGACGATGCCGAGCGGCGGGCCGGGGAGCTGCTCGGGACCCGTCGGCCGGGTCGTGACGCGCTGTACGGGGGGTCCGGGCTGGTGCTCGTCGAGGCGTACCCGTCCGCGCCGCACGTGGTGATCGGCGGGGGCGGGGAGCTCGCCGAGGTCATCGGCAGGCAGGCCGCGCTGCTGGGCTGGGAGGCGGTCACCGTGCACACCGCCGCGGAGGCGGGGAAGGTGCTCGGCGAACACCGGGACGCCGCCTGCCTGGTGCTGCTCAGCCACGAGCCGGACTTCGACGTGCCGACCCTGAGGACGGCGCTCGCGCTCGGGATCCCGTACGTCGGCGCCCTCGGTTCGCGGCGGACGACCGCGCGGCGCCGGGAGGGGTTGATCGCGGCGGGGGTCGGCGAGGACGGTCTGGCCCGGGTGCACGGGCCGATCGGCCTGGACCTGGGCGCGAAGACCCCGGCCGAGACGGCCCTGGCCATCTGCGCCGAGATCCTCGGGGTGCTGGGCGGACGGGGAGCGCAGGGGCTGCGGGATTCCGACGGTCCGCTGAGGTGACGGTGACGGGTGACAGTGGGCAAGTGACAGTGGGCAGGTGACAGGTGGCAGGTGGCAGGTGAGCCGCTGAGGCCTGCCGGCCGGTGCCGGTAGGGGTTCCGCTGCCGTGCCGCCCGCCGGGATGCTCGGCCTGCCGGGCGGCGCCGGGGGCCGGGGTCCCGGGGATGCCCGCGCCGGCGCCCGACTCACCCGTCCGGCGTACGCGGCGTGCGGGGCCGGCCGGGGTCCCGGTGGCACCCGTCCGTACGCGGTTGAGGGCGTTCCGGGGCGGCCTCCCGACGGAGGCGTTCGCGGATTGTTCGCACCACCCGCGTGAATTCGGGGCGAATGCGGGAAAATAGGACGTATGAACACGAGCCTGAACACCCTCGCGCTGGACACGGCGCTGAGCGACATCGTGTGGTTCCTGGCCATCGGGATCATCGTGGTCGGCTTCCTGCTCGGCGGATTCATCCTGGGCAAGCGGGTCCGGAACCAGGAGCCGGCGCCACCCACCGCCGAGAGCCAGCCCCACCTGCCCGAGGGCGGGGCGGTCTACGAGGTCCGTGAGGAACGCGAGTCCGTGGAGATCCCGGAGGGCGGCCTGCGGCCCCACGAAATGCAGGGCTACGGCAATTTCGGCTCCACCAGCCACAGCCACCAGGACGAGGCCCGCGCCGAGCGGGAGTCCGGGTACGAGCACGTCGAAGGACCTCACCCGCACACCCAGCCCGGAGCCCCGCCCGACGCGGGACGTGGCGCGCACGCCTGACCTCGGCCCCCTCTCCCCCCTCTGCCGCCTCGGCGCGACCGCCGCCGACCACCCACGGACCGGACCTCTGACCCGCGAGACCCTCGCGGGTCAGAGGTCCGTGCGCAGCCGGAGCACCTCGGGCGGCGGGTGGCGGGCCGAGCTGTGGCGGACCTCGGCGGCCAGGGGCGGGTCGAGCGGGCGGTACGGCACCTCGCCGAGCCCGATGGCGGTGACCGTGGCCCCGGCCGGGGCGGTCCGCGCGCGGGCGGCCACCGCGGCGGCCAGCTCCGTGCGCAGGCCGGCCGCCAGCGGGCTCGACACGAGCGGCGCCCCGTCCTCCTCCCCCGGCAGGACCAGTACCAGGGCCACCGGGCGGGCCGGGGCGCCGGTGTAGCCGATGGCCGCCGCGTCCCGTACGTCGGTGTGGCGGAGCTTGCGCCAGGCGCGCCGGCCGGCCGGGTAGGGCTGGTCCAGCCGTTTGACGACCAGGCCCTCGATGCCGCTGGCCGGCAGGGTCTCGTACCAGGTCTCGGCCAGCTCCGGGTCGGTGGTCATCGGTACCGGTTGGAGCGGCGGACCGAGCGGGAGCAGCAGGTCGACGAGGAGGGCCCGGCGGCGTTCGTAGGGGCGGCCGCGCACGTCCAGCCCGGCGAGCTCCAGTACGTCGAAGGCCGCGTACGAGGCGGGCAGGCTCTGGGCGAGCACGGCGGCCCTGGCGGCGGTGGCGGCGGCCGCACGTCGCTGGACGAGCGCGAAGTCGGTCCGACCGACGTGCCAGACGACGACCTCCCCGTCCAGGACGGTCCCGGCGGGCAGCAGGCGGGCGGCCGCCGCCAGGTCGGGGAAGGCCGCGGTCACGTTGCGGCCGGAACGGGCCTGGAGCAGCACGTCCGCCGCCGTCCGCACGATGACCATGCGGTGCCCGTCGAACTTCGGCTCGTAGGCGAGACCCGCCCCGCGCGGCAGGGTCCGTACGGCGGTGGCCAGCGCGACCCGTACGGGCCCGGCGGCCGCGGTCACGGCAGCCTCCCCGCCAGGGCGGGGTCGAGCAGTGGCGCGAGGAGATCGCCGTCGCGGGCGAGCCGGGGCGGGATGTCGTCGGCGAGGAAGACCAGGTCGGAGCCGGTCCGACAGGCGTCGACCTCCTCCCAGGAGACGGGTGCGGAGACGGTCGGCAGCTCGCGGGCGCGCAGGGTGTAGGGGGCGGCCGTGGTCTTGGCGGCGGCGTTCTGGCTGTGGTCGACGAAGACCTTGCCGGGGCGCAGCGCCTTGGCCATCCGGTGCACGACCAGGTCGGGAAGCGCCCGTTCGGCCTCCTGGGCGAGGGCCTTCGCGTACGCGGACACCAGCTCGGAGGGGGTGGGCTCCAGGGCGACGGCCAGGTGGAGGCCCTTGGAGCCGGAGGTCTTGGCGTAGGAGTGCAGGCCGTCGGCGGCGAGGCGGTCGCGCAGCCAGAGGGCGGCGGCGCAGCATTCGACGACGCCGGCGGGCGGTCCGGGGTCCAGGTCGAGGACCATCCGGTCGGCGACGGCGGGCCGGCCGGCCGTCCACTGGGGGGTGTGGAACTCGACGACCAGGTTGGCCGCCCACATGAGGGTGGGCAGGTCGTCGACGATCACCTGTTCGGCCGATTCGTCCTCGGAGCGGGGGACGCGGGCGGTGCGCACCCAGTCGGGTGTGCCGGGCGGCGGATTCTTGGTGAAGAACAGCTGGCCGTCGGGTCCGTCCGGATAGCGCAGGAAGGAGACCGGCCGGTCGCGGACGTGCGGGAGGAGGGAGTTCGCGACGGTGGCGTAGTAGTGCAGCACCTCGCCCTTGGTGAAGCCGGTCCGCGGGTACAGGACCTTGTCCAGGTTGCTGAGCGCGATGCGACGCCCCTCCACCATGGTGATCGGCGTCATACGATGAGATTGCCACGAATCAGGAGGAACCGTGCGATCCATTTGGAACGGGGCCATCTCCTTCGGCCTGGTCAGCATTCCGATCAAGCTCGTGAACGCCACCGAGAGCCACTCGATCTCCTTCCGTCAGATCCACCTCGCCGACGGCGGGCGGATCCGCTACCGCAAGGTGTGCGAACTGGACGGCGAGGAGGTGTCGGGCGCCGACATCGGCAAGGGGTACGAGGAGGCCGACGGGGCCGTCATCCCGATCACCGACGAGGACCTGGCGCAGTTGCCGATCGCGACCGCCCGGACGATCGAGATCATGTCGTTCGTCCCGTCGGAGGAGATCGATCCGCTCCAGTTGGACGCCGCGTACTACCTCGCGGCGAACGGGCCGACGGCCGCGAAGCCGTACACGCTGCTGCGGGAGGCGCTGAAGCGGAGCCGGAAGGTGGCCATCGCCAAGTACGCGCTGCGCGGCCGGGAGCGGCTCGGCATGCTGCGGGTCGTCGATGACGTGATCGCGATGCACGGACTGCTGTGGCCGGACGAGATCCGAACCCCGGAAGGGGTGGCCCCGGAGGCGGACGTCTCGGTGCGGGAGGCCGAACTCGACCTGGCGGACGCGCTGATGGCGACGCTCGGGGAGGTGGAGATGGCCTCGCTGCACGACGACTACCGGGAGGCCGTCGAAGCGATGATCACGGCGAAGGCGGGCGGGGCGTTCGAGCCGTCGGAGGCGGTGGTGGAGCCGGCCGGGGGCCAGGTGATCGACCTGATGGCGGCGCTGGAGAAGAGCGTACGGGAGGCCAAGGCCTCGCGCGGCGGCGCCGACCCGGGCACGGACGCGGAGGCGGAGGCGGACGACGGGTCCGCGGCCGCCCGGGCCCCGGCCGAGGTGACGCCGATCCGGCGGCGGGCGGCGCCGACCGCGCCGAAGGCGGTCGGCGGGAAGAAGTCGACGGCGTCCACGGCTGCCGGGAAGGCGGCGGGGACGGGTACGGCCCGGAGCACGAAGACGGCCAGGTCGGTCAAGACGGCCCCGGGATCCGGCAAGGCGGCCGGGTCCGCAGGGTCCCCGAAGGCTTCCGGGACGAGCGGCGGAACCAAGTCGACGGCGAAGAAGACCACTTCGGCGGCGGGGAAGAAGGCGACGGCGAAGAGGACCACCGCCACCACCACCGCGAAGGCCGCCACCAAAACCGCCTCCAGGGCCACCGCCAAGGCCACGGCGAAGAGCGGCGGAACCGCGAAGGCCAGCACGCGCGAGGCCTCCCCCACCCGCAAGAAGGCCTCGGCCTGAGGCGCGGGACACGGAGCACGGGGCACGGGGCACGGGGGCGCCGCGCGGCGAAGTTCCGAACCGGTGGACACGCTACCCGGACGGCCCCTCGCGGTAGATCCCGTCGTGGGAACCTCGGCCTGACGGGCCTCGGACCGACCGGCCGGGCCTGACCGGCCCCACCGGCCCCGCCGGACCCGCGCGCCCGGCCCGGTCGGGGTGGTGCCGCCCCGACCGGGCCGACGTGCGTCACCCCCCGCGGCGGGCACCCCGCCAGGTGCCGAGGTCGCGGCCGAGGGTGAAGAGGGCTTCGACGTCCGGGAGTTTGAGGGTGACGGGGGCCTCCGCGAGGGCGATGACGGCGGTCGGGGACTGGAGGACGCGGACGTCCCGCAGGGTCGGGGCCACTTCCAGGCGGGAGGCGTCCGCCACGACGAGGACCGGGACGATCGGCACGGAAAGGGCCCGGGTCGCGCGGGCGGCCGCGCCGCGTATCCAGCGGGGATCCGGGCGGGGTTCGGAGCGACCCACCGCCAGCTGGAGGTCACCGATGTGGACGCGCTGGCGGCGCCCCGGGACCGACAGGATCGCGAACACCCCCGGCGGGCCGATCAGCAGGTGGTCCAGCAGGCCGAGCCCCGGGATCGGGACGTCGTGCACGGCCCGCCAGTCCGCCGCTTCCAGGGCCTCCAGCTCGGCACCCGTCCGTTGCCGCGCCTGGAGGTCCTGACGCATCCGGTGCCGGGCCCGGCTGCCCGGTGAGCCGTGGGTCAGCTCGCCGATCAGGCTCTCCCCGGGGCGGTTCGGGGCCAGGTCCTCGTCCGGAGCGAGCACCAGGCGGCGGAGCTCGGCGGCGGTGGGGACCGGGGGCGGCCCCAGTGTCCAATCGCCGGTCAAGTACGGGCGCAGGGCGGCCAGTACCGCCTCGCGCTGGTCGGCGGCCAGCAGGCTGACCCGGTTGGGTTGCCGGTCGTACCAGGCCACCGCCCGGCCGTCCGGTCCGTTGACGTACAGCCGGCCGCGGCCGGGCCGGCCGCTCGGCAGCACTCGCAGTCCCCGCATCGTCCTCACCCCCGCCTTCCATGGGAGCAGGCGGCGGGCCGCGGGGCAATCCCTCGACTGTGTAACGACTCCGTCGGGTCCCTGCCGCCCCGCTGTTACAAGAACACGGCCGTACCGCAACGGCCGCCGCCTACTTTTGGGTTCCCCGGACCCGCGCCGGACCCGATCTGCCCCGAAGGACTTCCGTGAACTCCGCCCGCCGCCGCACCCTCGTCCGCGTCGCCGTCGTGACCGCGTGCGCCGCCGGTCTGCCGGCCCTGACCTACGCCGCCGCGGCCGCGGACCCGTTCACCGACGCGGCGCCGGCCGCGTCCTCGACGCAGCGGACCCTGGTCAAGAGCATCGCCCTGGCGGACGGCCGGTCGACCGCCAGGATCTACCGGCTCGCGCAGGACGCGTACCAGGCCGACATCCTGCGCGCCGGGGTCACCGTGGCCACCCTGACCAGCCGTGACGGATCCACCGGTTTCGGCAGCGCCGGCGAGCTGCACGCCGCCCTGCGGCCCGACGGCCGACTGACCTCCTGGGTCGGTGACGGCCGACCCGGTGACGGCGCCCACGCGGTGGACGCGGGCGGGCACAAGACCGGTACGCGCAGCGGGCACGTGGTCCCCGCGTCGGCGCGACACACGGACGGCGCGGGGGGCCGGGCGGACGGGGCCGTGGAGGGCGGGGCCGCCGGTACCGCCGAGGCGCTGCGGCTGAACACCCTGGCCGACGGGCCCGGTGAGGGCATGCTGCTGCTCGCCGCGGGCGGCGGGATCGCGGCCGTCGGCGCGGCCGGTCTGGGTTTCGCGATGCTGCGCCGCGGGCGCTCGGCGGGCTGAGGCCCGGGGCGGTGCGCGCGGGCGTGGCCGGTGGCCGGTACGCCGGGCTGTGCGCGGGGCGGGGCGGGGTGGTGCGGGGCGGGGCGGGGTGGTGCGCGGGGCCGGGCTGGGCGTGCGCGGGGCGGACCGATCGACAAATGGGGCGTACCTCTGCATAAGGTTGGCGGGATACCGACCGTCGACGCCTTCGTAGCGCGGAGAGGAGCCCTTGCCGCCGTGGCCGTTCCCGTGATCCCGGGCCGCTCGCGCACGCCGCGTCGCGCGGGCCGTCTGCTGCTCCTGGCTCCGCTGCTGCTGCCGTTGGCGGTGGGGTGCGGCAACACCGGCGGGCTGGTGCCGGCCGGGCCGACCCCGACGGCGAGCGGACCCGTACACCTGTGGCCGGAGCGCAAGGGGGCCGCCGTACCGCCCGCCGATCCGGGGGGCGCGCCGCCGCAGTACGTACCGGGTTTCCCGCCGGTCGCCGACCAGGACGTCCACGGGGTCGACCCCGTGGCCCTGGTGCAGGCCGAACTGCGGGCGTACCCGGACACCGCAGTGGGGCCCGACGGTATGTACCCCGAGACCGCCGCCGCGGTGTTGGCCTGTGGGAAGGAGGGGTCGGACCCGGCGAAGTGCCCGGTGCTGGCGCCCTACTACCGGGACCTGACCGGGAACGGCAAGGACGAGCTCGTGATCGGCATCGAGTTCCCCGACCGGATGATGTCCGTACGGGTCTACACGGCGGATCCGGACGGCCGGCTCAACCGGATCATGGCGACCACGGAGACCGTCGTCGCGGTGGAACTGGCCGGCCAGGACGTGATCCTGCGGGTGCCCAGCGGGAACCCCGGGTACGAGCTGATCACCGCCTGGTCGTGGGACGCGAAGCAGCGGTCGATGCTGCCGACGCGGGAGCAGATCGTCCGGATCCCGGCGAAGCCGCCGGCGTCGTCGAGTCCGCAGGGGCCGTCCCCGTCGCCGTCGTCGGGGGCGGGCGGCCGGTGAGGGTGCGGCTGCCGGCGTGGACGGCGACGCTGACCTGGAAGTCGGCGTGCTTCATCGTGGTGATGTGCTGCTCGCTGGCGGCGGTGCTGGGCGTGCTGGTGCACGTCGAGGTGACCCGGCAGACGGTGGCGACGGCCCGGGAGAAGGCCCTCGGCCGGCTCCACGACGCCTCGCGGGCGTACGAGGCCGGCGAGGTCCTGCCGCCCGAGTCCGGGCTGGACCCGGCCGGGCTGCCGCCGGAGTTGCGGGACCTCGCGTTGGGCGGCCGGCGCGGCACGGTGGTCGCCGACTACGAGGGACGGGCCGTGATGTGGGCCGCCGCGCCGGCCGACGGACGGGCCCTGGCCGCCGCCGTCGACTACAGCCAGAGCGCACGGACCATCAGTGGGCTGGACAACGCGATCATCGGCTCGTCGGCGCTGGCCCTCGGGGGGACCCTGCTGGTGGGGGCGTTCGCGGTGACGCGGGTGACGCGGCGGCTGCACCAGACGGCGACGGTCGCGCGGCGGATCAGCCACGGTGACCTCGACGCGCGGGTCGGCGACCCGCGCACGAAGGACCCCGGGCGGCGTCAGGACGAGGTGTCGACGGTGGCGGGGGCGTTGGACACGATGGCGGGCACGCTGCAGGACAAGCTGCTGCGGGAGCAGCGGTTCACGGCGGACGTCGCCCACGAGCTGCGGACGCCGTTGACGGGGTTGCAGGCCGCGTCCGAACTGCTGCCGGAGGGACGGCCCACGGAGCTGGTGCGGGAGCGGGTGCGGACGATGCGGCAGCTGACCGAGGACCTGCTGGAGATCTCGCGGTTGGATTCGCGCAGCGAGGTCGTCGAGACGGATCTGCACCAGTTGGAGCGGTTGGTGCGGAGGGTGGTCCGGGGGACGGCCTCGGTGGGGGTGACGGAGGTGGTCGTGCGGTGCGACGCGCACGTCGAGACGGATCGGCGGCGGTTGGAGCGGGTGCTCGGGAACCTGGTCGTGAACGCGCACAAGCACGGGCGGCAGCCGGTGGTGGTGACCGTGGACGGGCCCGTGGTGACGGTACGGGACCACGGGGACGGGTACCCGGACTACCTGCTGGAACGGGGGCCGCAGCGGTTCCGGAGCGGGGGGAAGGGGCACGGGCTGGGGCTGACGATCGCGGTGGGACAGGCGGAGGCGATCGGGGCGCGGCTGGAGTTCCGGCGGGCGGAGGGGGGCGGGGCGGAGGCGGTGCTGACGCTTCCCACGCCGCTGCCCTGACCGGGCGGGGGGGGGTGGGGCGGGGGCTTGGCTGCGGGTGGGTCGGGGAGGGCGCGGGGTGCGGGTAGGGGTGGGCTGCGGGTGGGCCGGGGGGGGGCGCGGGGTGCGGGTGGGGGCTTGGCTGCGGGTGGGTCGGGGCCGGTGCCGGGGTGGGGTGTCGTCCGGGACGGGCATGATTTATGGCGCCCTGTCAGAGCCGGATTCGCCGGGCGGTACCGCGCGCCAACAAATCACGTTTTAGTCCCGGACGACACCCCACCCCGTCCCCGGCCCCGACCTGCGGCCCACTGTTCCGTCCCGCCCCGCCACACTCGGCCTCGTGGTCCCGCTGATCCAGCCTCGCCGGCGCCGGTCCGGCACCGCCGGCACTGATTCAGCCTCGCCGGGGCCGATACCGCACCGCCGGCACCGCCGGCACCGCCGGCACCGATTCAGCCCCGCCGGCGCCGATTCAGCCTCGCCGGCGTTTGAGGCGCGGGGTCCGGGGCGGAGCCCCGGGGGTCCGGCGCCCCGCGCCGATCGGCCCGCCTGCGCCGCCCCGCACACCCAGCCCCGCCGACGGTGGTCCCGCCCATCCAGCCCCGCCGGCGATTGAGGCGCGGGGTCCGGGGCGGAGTCCCGGGAGGTGGCGTCGTGCGACCTGCCGCGCTCGATCGGGGGCACCCGGACCGCCGGTTCCCGCGCCCGAACAACGACCGGCCAGGTCAGGGGCGGGGAGGTTTGGTCCACGGCCAGCGGGGTTTGGGTTTGACGCCCGTCGGGGTGAAGGCGTACTTCCAGCCCTTCTGGAGGCCCAGGCGCTTCGAGTAGCCCGCCGGGACGCGTTCGTAGAGGAGGACCGTCGGGGGGCCGCCGTCGGCGTCGGGGACGGGGATCTCGTACCACTTCGGGGGGTGGCCCGTCGGGCCGACGAGGATCGGGAGGACCCTGCCGTCCATGGGGCCGCCCTCGAACGGGGTGGGTTCGCTTCTCACCCCTCCAGTGTCACAGCAGGTGGGCGGCCTCGGAGACCACGGGGATCACGCGGCGCGCGAGGACCCCGACGGGTCCGTCCGCCGATTCCAGGGCGAGCGCGGCCCGCGCGGCGGCGGCCGTTTCGGGGTCGGTGGCGGCGGTGGCGGTGAGCAGGGCGATGAACTGGTCGACGAGCCAGTCGCGGAGGGTGTCGACCTCCGGCTGCTTGCCCTCGTCGATCCAGATGAGGGAGGCGGCCTCGACGGCGGTGATCCAGGTGCGGACCATCATGCGCAGGCGCGGGCCGGGGGCGGGGACCGCGAGGTGGAGCAGGATCTGTTCGGCGGCGGCGCGTCGGATTCCGTCCACGGTGGCGGTGGTGCGGGAGGTTTCGACGACGCTGCCGCCCTGGAGGAGGGCGGCGAAGCCGGCGTCGTGTTCGTCGACGAAGGCGAGGTAGCGGTCGAGGGCCCGGGACAGGCGTTGGGTCAGCGGGCCGGCCTGGGGTTCGGCGAAGCAGAGTTGGAGGAGGTCGGCCGCCGAGCGCAGGGCGGCTTCGTAGAGCTGCTGCTTGCCGCCGGGGAAGTAGCGGTAGACGAGCGGGCGGGAGACGCCGGCGGCCTCGGCGACGTCGTCGAGGGAGATCTCCTCCGGTGCCCGGTGCGCGAACAACGACAGGGCGGCGTCGAGGAGCTGGGCACGCCGCTCCTCGACGCTCAGTCTGCGGTAGGCGCGTACGGTCATGCACGCAGCGTAGACGACGCCCCTCAGGCCAGGAGGCCGGAGCTCTTCCACAGTTTCCGGCCGACTCCGCGCATCATGCCGATGTCGTCGAGGAAGTCGGTGAGGCGCTTGGCGCCGGTCTGCATGACTTCCCGGCGGTGGCCGCTGGCCTTGACCTGGGCGACGGCTTCGCGGCGGTCGAGGCCGATGTTGTCGTAGACGGCCGGGTTGACGAACGCGAGGGAGAAGACGCGGGCGGCCTCGCCGCAGCTGATCCGGGTGAGTTCCTGTTCCCAGCGGGGGGCCGTGAGCATCTGGCGGCGCAGTTCCTCGCGGGCGTAACGGACGTGCCGGGCCTCCTCGATGACGTGGATGCGGGTCACGCCGCGCACGAGGGGCTGGATGCGCTCGTCCGGGAAGGTGAGGCGCTGCATCCAGTCGAGGATCTCCTCGCCGAGGAGGGTGCAGGCGAAGGAACCGGGGGTGGTGGAGACCGTCTTGAGGATCCGGGCGAGGTTGTGGTTGGTGCGGGAGACCGGGTAGGCGGGGGCGCCGCCCTTCTGGATCATGCGGGCGAACATCATCGAGTGCCGGCATTCGTCGGCGATCTCGGTGAGGGCGTAGCGGACGTGGTTGCTGGTCAGCGACTTGTCGTAGATGTGCCGGACCAGCAGTTGCATGAGGATGATCTCGAACCAGATGCCGAGGGAGCCGAGTGCGGCGGCTTCGTGGCGGGAGAGTTCGATGCGCTGCTCCTCGCCCATCCGCTTCCACAGCGGGGTGTCGTAGAGGGAGAGCAGTTCGGGCGGCCAGTAGTACTTGCCGTCGACCGTCGGGGCGTCCCAGTCGAGTTCCTTGTCGGGGTCGAAGGAGTGCTTGGCCGAGGATTCGAGCAGGCGCTCAGCTATCTGCTCACGGTCCTTCAGCTCGCCGAGGGCGTCCCTCAGCACGGCTCGCTGCGTCACGGTGGTCATGGCTTCGGGCACCTCGTGGTCGGGGGTTACCGGCGGTCTCCTCTTATGAGACTGCCTGTCAGCAAGGTCGTCAATCCCTCGCGCGCGACTTGTTGACCCCGCGTCTACCAACGTGTGACGCTGCCAACTGTCCGGTCCGGTACGGAAGTACGCGAGACGAGGAGGCGTCGGTGTCGACGCATGAGCTCTACACGAACGACCCGGGCGAGGGCGTCTGGCAGATCCCCGCCTCCGGTTCGGCCCGCTTCAGCTGGGAGTACGACGGCGGCCGGGAGCGGCTGCTCGCGCTCTACCAGAAGGGCAAGGACAAGCAGTGGGACGGCGCCAAGCGCATCGACTGGGACATCGAGGTGGATCCGTACGATCCGCTCGGCACCCCCGACGAGGTCCTCACCCTGTACGGAACCCGCCACTGGGCCGGGATGACCGACCGCGACAAGGGCGAACTGCGCCGGCACTACAGCGCCTGGAACTTCAGCCAGTTCCTGCACGGCGAGCAGGGCGCGATGGTGTGCGCGGCACGCATCGTGGAATCGGTGCCGGACCTGGACGCGAAGTTCTACTCCGCCACCCAGACCATGGACGAGGCACGGCACGCGGAGGTCTTCGGGCGCTTCCTCCACGAGAAGGTCGGGATGCTCTACCCGATCAACGACAGCCTCCAGGGACTGCTCGGCGACACCCTGCGCGACTCCCGCTGGGACATGCCCTACCTGGGCATGCAGGTGCTCATCGAGGGGCTGGCGCTGGCCGCCTTCGGGATGATCCGCGACACGACGGACAAGCCCCTGCCCAAGCAGATCCTCGCGTACGTGATGCAGGACGAGGCCCGCCACGTCGCCTTCGGACGGATGGCCCTGCGCGACTACTACAAGCAGCTGACCGACGCCGAACTGCGCGAGCGCGAGGAGTTCGTCATCGAGGGCTGCTACCTGATGCGGGACCGGCTGCGCGGCGTGGAGGTGCTGGAGAACTTCGGCATCCCGAGGCGCGAGGCGGAGGAGTTCAGCGAGCAGTCGGAGTTCCTGCACCTGTTCCGCAAGCTGCTGTTCAGCCGGATCGTGCCCTGCGTCAAGGACATCGGCCTGTGGGGCGAACGCCTCCAGAAGGCCTACCTCGACATGGGCGTCTTCGACATGGGCAACTCCAACCTGGACCTGCTGATGACCCAGGACGAGGAGATCGCCGAGGCCCTCGACCGCGAGCGCTTCGCCGCCGAGGAACGCGACCGGGTGGCGGAGGTCGAGGCGACCGTCCGCGAGGGTGGGGCGGAGTAGGGCTCGGTTCGTACCGGCTCGGCGCGGCCGGCCCGCGACGGCCGGCGCCTCAGTTCGCCGCCGGCGCCGACAGGGCCGCCTCCATCACGGCCCGCGCGATCGGCGCCGCCGCGCCGTTGCCGCTGATGCCCCCGCGATCCGCCGCCGCGTCCTCGACGACCACCGCGACCGCCACCGCCGGCTGCGGCGCCCCCTCGGCGCGGGCCCAGGAGATGAACCAGGCGTACGGGGTACCGGCGTTCCCGACGCCGTGCTGCGCCGTGCCCGTCTTCCCGCCCACCCGCGCGCCTCGGATCGCGGCGTTGCGGCCGGTGCCGTCCTCGACCACCGCGACCATCAGCTCCTGCATCCGCAGCGCCGTGGCCGGGCTCATCGCCCGGCCCAACGAGCGCGGATCACCGCGCCGCACCTGCGACCCGTCGTCCTGGGTCGTACGGTCCACCAGGTACGGGGACCTCAGCTCGCCCCCGTTGGCGACGGCCGCCGCCACCATCGCCATCTGCAACGGCGTCGCCCTCGTGTTGAACTGGCCGATCGAGGAGAGCGCCAGCTGGTCCTGGCTCATGTCCGTGTCGAAGTTCGACCGCGACACCCACGACGGCACCCGCAGCCCCGCGTCGTTGAACCCGAACCGGTCCGCCGCCTCGGCCATCCGCCGCAGCCCCACCCGCACCCCGATCTTGGCCATCACCGTGTTGCAGGACCACCGCACCGCCTCCGCCATCGACGCGTCCTCGCACCCCTTGCCCGCGTTCGGCAGCAGGGTGTGCGTCCCGGGCAGCGGGTACGGGTCCGGCGTCCGGGTCGGCGCGTCCACGTCGGTCACCACCCCCGCGTCCAGCGCGGCGGCCGCCGTCACGATCTTGAAGGTGGAGCCGGGCGGGTACGTCTCGCGCAGCGCCCGGTTGAGCATCGGCCGGGAGGGGTCGGCGTTCAACCGCGCCCAGGCCGCCTCGGTCCGCCGGCCGGTGCCGGAGAGCTCACCCGGTTCGTACGAGGGGCTGCTGACCAGCGCGAGGATCTTCCCGGTCGCCGGTTCCAGGGCGGCCACCGCGCCCCGCTTGCCCGCGAGGCCCCGGTACGCCGCGCGCTGGAGGGCGGCCCGGATGGTGGTGACCGCGTTGCCACCGCCGGGGCGCCCGCGCGAGAGGTCGTACCAGAGCGGGAAGGCGGAGAGTCCCGGGTCGGTGCCCGACAGGACCGCGTCCTCGGCTCGTTCGACGAAGCTCGTCCCGTACGTCTGGGAGGAGAAGCCCGTGACGGGCGCGAAGAGCGGGCCGTCGGTGTAGGTCCGCTCGTGGCGCAGCACCTGGCCGCTGTCCCGGGAGCCGGTGACGGGCCGGCCGTCGACGAGGATGTCCCCGCGCGGTTCGGCGTACCGGTCGATGGCGGGGCGCTTGTTGGCCGGGTTCGCACCGTAGGCGGCGGCCTCCCAGACCTGCACCCGCCCGACGTTGACCAGCAGGGCGACCAGCAGCAGGGCGCAGAAGTACGCGCACCAGCGGATGTAGCGGATCACGCGAGGGCCTCCTGCGGCTCGGGCCTGCGGGCGCTGTCGCTGAGCCGGACCAGCAGGGCGACGATGATCCAGTTGGTGACGACCGAGGAGCCGCCCTGGGCGAGGAACGGCATGGCCATGCCGGTGAGCGGGATCAGCCCGGTGACCCCGCCCGCGATGACGAACACCTGGAGGGCCACGATCGAGGCGAGCCCGGTGGCGAGCAGCCGGCCGAAGGGATCGCGCAGCGCCAGGCCGGCCCGGAAGCCCCGGGACACGAGGAGCCCGTACAGGAGCAGGATCGCGGTCAGGCCGACGAACCCGAGCTCCTCCCCCGCCGTGGCGAGGACGAAGTCCGACTTGGCGGCGAAGCCGATGAGGAAGGACTGTCCGTGCCCGAGGCCCGCGCCGAGCAGGCCGCCGGCCCCGAAGGCGAAGAGGGACTGGGCCAGCTGGCCGGGGCCCTCGCCGCGCTCGATGGAGGCGAAAGGATTCAGCCAGTCCTCCACGCGGCTGTGCACGTGCGGTTCGAACGTCCCGACGGCGTAGGCGCCGAGGGCGGCCAGCAGCAGCCCGATGGCGATCCAGCCGATCCGTCCGGTCGCGGTGAACAGCATGATCACGAAGAGGCCGAAGAAGAGCAGCGAGGTACCGAGGTCCCGTTCCAGGACCAGCAGGCCCACGCTGAGCAGCCAGATCGCCAGGATCGGCCCCAGGACCCGCCCGGGCAGCAGCCGCAGCTTCCAGAACAGGAGCCGGCCGGTCAGGGCCAGGGCGGTGCGGTTGGCGGCGAGGTAGGCCGCGAAGAACACGGCGAGCAGGATCTTCGCGAACTCCCCGGGCTGGAAGGACAGCCCCGCGAACCGGATCCAGATGTGGGCGCCGTTGACGGCCGGGAAGAACACCGGGACGAGCATCAGCGCGAGGGCGGCCGTGACGGAGAGGTAGGCGTACCGCTGGAGCACCCGGTGGTCCCGGAGCACGAACACCACCAGGACGAAGAGCACCACCCCGAGCGCGGACCAGCGCAGTTGGTCGCCGGCGGCGGGCTCGCCGGGGGTGCTGAGGTCCAGCCGCTGGATGAGGACCAGGCCGAGGCCGTTGAGCAGCGCCGCGATCGGGAGCAGCAGCGGATCCGCGTACGGGGCCCTGAGCCGGACGGCGAGGTGCGCGAGCAGCGCGGCCCCGGCGAGGCCCGCCGCGTGGTGCGCGGCGGGCCGGGGGATCCGCCCGGTGGTCGCGAGCCCGACCGACAGGTAGCCGAGTACCGAGATCAGGACCGCGCCGACGAGGAGGGTGAGCTCGATCCCCCGGCGCTTGGGGGCTCGGGCGTCGGGGGGCGGGGGCGGAACGGGTTCCGTCACCTTCGCCGTCAGGGCGGTCATACCAGGAAACGTAGCAAGGGAGCGGAGGGTATGTCCGCTTATGTCATAGTGTGCCGAAGAGTCGTCAGAAACGGTCAGGACGGCGTCAGTCAGGGAAGAGGGCCGCGGCGCAATGGGACCAGTCGAATTCATCGTCCTCGCCTTCCCGGAGGAACAGCTCCGGGTGTCCGCCGTCGAGGCCGTGATGGGCCTGCGCAAGACCGGTGTGGTCCGACTGATCGACGGCCTCGTCGCCACGAGGACGGCCGGGGGGAAGGTCCTGGCCGCCGAGTTCGACGAGTACCTCGAACTCCGCGGCCTGCTGGCCGGCCGGGACGTGGCCCGACTGATCGGGCCGGAGGACGTACGGGAGGCCGCGGAGCTCCTGGACCGGGGCAGCTGCGCGCTGCTCCTGGTGGTCGAGCACGTGTGGGCCCAGGACGCCGCCGTCGCCGTACGGGCCGCGGGCGGCCGGATCGTGGGCTCGGTCCGCATCCCGGCGGAGCGGGTGGAGGAGCGGATCGCGGGAGGGGTGGAGGTCGCGTGATGTTCATCCGCCCGGCGCGCCCCACGGTCACGGCGGCCACCCGCCCGCAAGGCCACCCCCTCCTACGAGGCCTCCTGCGCCGAGCGGCGGGCGCGGCGGAGTGGACGCAGGGCGAGGAGCCGGAGCGCGAGCGGGAACGGGAGCGGGAAGAGTGGGAGCGGACGGGGTGGGGCGAGGGGGCGGCGGGGGCTGCTGGGACCGACGGCGTCGAGGGGGCCGCGGACGCGATTGCGGACCTGGAGGGTGACGCGCAGGTCTGGGAGATGGGGGCGCGGGAGGGCGGAACGGAGCGGACGGCCGGGGCTGCGGAGCCGCAGGCGACGCCGGCGGGCCCCTTCCCGGAGGCCGCCCTCCCGGACGCCGCACCATCCGACGGAGCGAACACCCCCGGGGCCGCCGAAGGCACGCCGACGGCGCAGCCGGGCCTGGCGGCGGAACTCACCCAACTGGCGGCACTGGCGAGGGAAGGGCTACTGACCCCGCAGGAGTTCACGACGGCCAAGTCGAAGCTGCTGAGGGGATAGGGGCGGATCGGGGTCCGGGGGCGGGGTCCGGGGGCGGGGTCCCACCGGTCCGGATCAGGGACACCCCGCCCACCCCCGACCCCACCCCCGGCCGCCCCACCCCCGACCACCCCCACCCCCGACCCCGACCCCACCCGCCCCACTCCCCCACCCCCCAAACGGATGGAGGGCGGGACTCGGCCGGATCGGCTGGGGGATTCGTCATACCGGGCGTGGCAGCATCCAGGGGTCGGAGGTGATTTTGTGACAAAACGACTGGTTCGTCTTGGGTGTATCGCGGCGGTGTTGGTCGTCGTGGGGTCCCCGCCCCATGCGCAGGCCGAGCCCGTCGGGGAGTTGCTCGTGCGGCTTCAGGGTCTCTACCAGAAGGCCGAGGAGGCCAGCGAGGCCTACAACGCCGCCGAGGTCGCCCTCAAGGCGCGGCAGGACGACGAGCGGCGTCTCGGAGCCGAGTTGGGGCGGACCCGGTCCGCGCTCGGTGCCGAGAAGGCGGCGGCCGGGCGGCTGGCCCGGGAGCAGTACCAGGGCTCGCGGGAGTTCTCCCCGTACCTGCGGCTGCTGCTCTCCGGTGACCCCCAGCAGGCCGTCGACCAGCGGCGGCTGACCGCCCGTGAGGGGGCCCGGCGGGCCGGGGTCGTGGCGCGGCTGGAGCGGGGTGAGAAACAGGCGGGTGTCCTGGCCGCCGGGGCGCGCAAGGCGTTGGAGGCGCAGCGGGTACTGGCCGAGGAGCAGAAGCGGCACCGGGAGGACGTCGCGGCGCGGCTCAAGGAGGTCGAGCGGCTGCTGGCGGCGCTCACGCCCGAGGAGTTGGCCCGCCTGGGGGAACGCGAGGAGGCGGTGACGGCGGGGGCGCAGCGGGATCTGCTCGGTTCGGGCCGGCTGCCCGCCCGTACGGGCACGCCGACGGCGGCGGGTGGCGCCGCCCTGGGGTTCGCGACGGCGCAGATCGGCAAGCCGTACGTGTGGGGCGCCGAGGGGCCGGGATCGTTCGACTGTTCCGGGCTGACGTCGAAGGCCTGGGCGCATGCCGGGCGGTCGATCCCCCGGACCAGTCAGGAGCAGTGGGCGCGGCTGCCGAAGGTGCCGCTGGACCGGCTGCGTCCGGGGGATCTGGTGGTGTACTTCCCGAAGGCCACGCACGTCGCGCTGTACATCGGGGACGGCAAGGTGATCCAGGCACCGCGTCCGGGGGCCTCGGTGAAGGTGTCGCCGATCGCGGCGAACCCCCTGCTGGGGGCGGTCCGGCCGGATCCGGAGGGGACTCCGCTGGCGGAGTTCACCCCGCCGCCGCTGCCGGAGGCCGCGACGGCGGGGGACGATTCCGGTTACTCGGCCGAGGAGGCTCCGAATGCAGAGCCGGAGCCGGCACCGGAGCCGGAAGCGGCGGTGACCTCGGCGAGGTAGTCGGCCGCGTCCTCGGGGTCGTAGAAGTAGTTGTCGAAGTCGGCCGGGTTGTCGAAGCCGTTGGCGAAGCGGTCGGCCACCGGCTGGAGCTGTCCGGCCGCTCCGATCAGGTTCAGCACGTGCTCCGGGGGGACGCCCAGCATGGCGTTCGTCCACTGGGTCACGGGCTTGCCGGTGGTGAACCAGTACTTGTCGAAGGTCGCCTTCATCCATGCCTCGTCGAACGGGTTGTCCCCGTGCATGAGGATCGAGGAGAGGTACGAGGCGGCGCACTTGGCGGCGGAGTTCGAGCCCTGTCCGGTGATCGGGTCGTTGGCGACGACCACGTCCGCGACGCCGAGGACGACGCCGCCGCCGGGGAGCCGGCCGATCGGGTTGCGGACGACCGGGGGGTACCGGCCGGCGAGGGTGCCGCCGGCGTCGGTCAGTTCGACCTTGGTCGCCCGGGCGTGCTCCCAGGGCGTGTAGGTCTTCATGAGCTCCAGCGTCAGCGCGAGGTGCTCCGAGGGGTCGTTGACGCCCTTGAAGACGTCGAGCGGGCCGCCGGGGAGGCCCTCCCAGAAGAGGATGTCGGCGCGGCCCGAGGTGGTGAGGGTCGGCATGACGAAGAGTTCACCGACGCCGGGGACCAGGTTGCAGCGGACCGCTTCGGTGTCCGGGTGCTCGGGGCGCGGGTCGAGTCCGTGCACGTAGGAGACGGCGAGGGCGCGCTGCGGGGCGTCGTAGGGGGAACGTGCCGCGTCCCGTCCGAACATCGAGACGAGTTCGCCCTTGCCCGCGGCGACCAGGACGAGGTCGTACGTACGGGAGAAGTAGTCGAGGTCGGCGACGGAAGCCCCGTGGATGACGAGCTGACCGCCGCGCTGGGTGAAGGTGTCGAGCCAGCCGGCCATCTTCACGCGCTGGTCGACGGACTGCGCGTGGCCCTTGAGGCGGCCGAGCCAGTCGATGGGGCGGGTGCCGTCGGGGGCGGCGACCGACACGCCGAGGCCCCGGATCTTCGGGGCCTGCTGCTCCCAGAAGTTGATCCCGAGGTCCCGCTCGTGCTGCAGCGCGGTGTCGAACATGCACTGCGTGGACATGACCCGTCCGGTGCGGATCTCGTCCGCGGTCCGGTTGGACATGAGGGTGACCTCGTAGTCCTTCGCCTGGAGGCCGAGGGCGAGCTGGAGGCCGGACTGACCGGCTCCTACGACAAGTATCTTGCGCATCTCACTTCTCACTTCGGGCTGTGGGTACGGGACCCGGGGGCAGTACCCAAGGACGGTACGGGGGCAGTACCCAAGGACGGTACGGGGACGGGCCCCGGGGACGGTACGGGGACGGCGCCAACGGGACGGACCCGGCGGACGGCCCTATTCGGGTGTCTCGTCCAATGCGTGGCCCACCAGGGTCAGCAGGGATTCGACGACCGAGTCGCGGCGACGCGCGTCCATGACCACGACGGGGACGCCGGGCGGGATCGAGAGCGCCTCGCGCACGTCCTCCGGCTCGTACGCGTGGGAGCCCTCGAAGTGGTTGACGGCGACGGCGTACGGCAGGCCGCAGCTCTCGAAGTAGTCGAGGGCGGGGAAGCAGTCGCGCAGTCGGCGCGTGTCGGCCAGCACGAGGCCGCCGATGGCGCCGCGCACCAGGTCGTCCCACATGAACCAGAACCGCTCCTGACCCGGCGTCCCGTACACGTACAGCACGAGGTCGTCGGCGAGGGTGACGCGGCCGAAGTCCATGGCGACGGTCGTGGTGCGCTTGTCCGGGGTGCCGCTGAGGTCGTCGGTGGGGACGCCCGCCTGGGTCATGACCGCTTCGGTGCGCAGCGGGGTGATCTCGGAGAGGGAGGACACGAAGGTCGTCTTGCCGACGCCGAAGCCGCCGGCGACGAGCACCTTCACGGCGACGGGCGCGCGCGAGCGGTCGTACTGCCAGGGCTGGGCGGGCTCGTCGTCCACGAGGGCGGCCGGGTCAGAGACGGCGAAGACCACTGAGCACCCTTTCGAGCAGTGCGCGTTCGGGGCGGCCGGTGCCGTGCCCCGTGCCGTAGACGCGTATGCGTCCTTGGTCGGCGAGGTCGCTGACCAGGACGCGGACGACGCCGAGCGGGAGCTTGAGCAGGGCCGATATCTCGGCGATGGTGCGCATGCGTCGGCACACCTCGACGATGGCGCGCATCTCGGGCGTGCGGTCGTTCGTCGCGGCCGTGCCGGTGTCCAGGGCGGCGACGAAGGTCTCCACGAGCAGGACCTGTGTGAAGCGGGTGCGACCGCCCGTGAGGGAGTACGGGCGGACGCGGGCGGGGCGGCGGTCTGCGCCGCGTATCGGCAGTCGGTCGGAGGCCGTACTCCTCACGGGGTCTTCTCCATCGACTGGCGCAGCTCACTGCGGACTTCGGGGGTCAGGACGTGGCCGGCGCGGCCGACGAACAGGGCCATGTGGTAGGCGACGACGCTCATGTCGCAGTCGGGCGTGGCGTGCACGCCCAGCAGGGAGCCGTCGCTGATGGCCATGACGAAGACGGAGCCGTTCTCCATGGCCACCATCGTCTGCTTGACGGTGCCGAACTCCATGAGCGCCGCGGCGCCGGTGGTGAGGCTGCCGAGTCCGGAGACGATGGTGGCGAGGTCGGCCGAGGCGCCGCGGGGGCCCTTGGGGCGGTCCTGCGGGGCGTCCGTGCCTGGCTCGGAGGAGAGCAGGAGGAGGCCGTCGGAGGACACGACGGCGACGGAGTTGACGCCGGGCACCTCCTCGACCAGGTCGGTCAGCAGCCACTGCAGGTTGCGGGCCTGGGTGCTCAGTCCGTACGTACTGGGCGCGGTCATGTGCGTGCCTCCTGTGCGGTGTCCCCCTGGTCGGTGTGACCCTGCCCCCGGTCCTGCGTACCGTCCTGGTCCTGATATTGGTCCTGATACCGGTCCTGCGCGAGCTCGGCGGCGACGACGCGCCGCCCGTCCTGGGCGCCCTGGTAGAAGCCGCCGAGGCGGCGGCGCAGTTCCTCGGCGTCCACCCGGCGCGGCTCGGCGGGGGGTTCGGCGGGGCGTGCCGGGCCCGCGGAGGCGCGCGGGGTGCGCTTGGGGAGTCCCTTGTCGGTGACGGCCTCGGTCACGGGGCGCCGGGGGGCGGTCTCGGCCTCGTGTCCGGGGTGGCTGCCCTGGCGGGGGACGAAGTGGTCGTCGGCGTCGGCCCTGTGGTGCGCGCCCTGTTCGGCGTCGGGGGCGGGGACGGAGTAGGGCTGCGCGAGGAGCGACAGTCCTTCGTCCTGTACGGAGACCCGCGCGGCGGCGTCGGCGTCCGGACCGGGGCCCTCCGGCTCGGGGTCCGCCACCGTGAAGGCGTCCGCGTCGGCGTCGGCGACGACGCGCGCGAGGAGTTCCTCGCCGGCTCCGGCGGTGTCCGACGCCTCCGCTGCCGGGGCGGGCACCGTGAAGACCTGCTCGGCGGGGGGCGTCTGCGCGGGCTCGTCGGTGTCGAAGGCCTCGGCGAGCGGGACCACCCGTACGGGGGTGTCCTCCTCGGCGGGCTCGATCGGCGCGGGCACCGGGTCCGGAACCGGGGCGGAGGCGGTGAAGACCTGCTCGGCCGGGGGAAGTTCCCCGGAGTCGAAGCCCTTGGATCCCTCGAAGCCGTCAAGGCTGTCGAAGCCCTCGACGCTGTCGGCGTCGGGCACGATCCGGGCGAGGAGTTCCTCGTCGGGGGAGACCGGCTCCGGCTCGGCGTCCGTGGCCCCGATGCCGAAGGCGTCGGTGTCGGTGTCCGTGTCGGAGTCGAAGGCCTCGTTGCCGAAAGCCTCGTCGTCGGAAGCCTCGTCGTCGGAAGTCCCGGTGTCGACGGCCCCGGTGTCGAAGGCCTCCGCCAGCGGGACCACCCGCGCCGGCGCCTCCACGGCGGTGGCCGGGTCGGGGTCGGGGACGGCGGCCGGGTCGGGCTCCGTCAGCTGGGCCGGCTCGGCGGTCTCCGCGGTGTCGTGCTGGGGCCGCAGCCGGGGCGGCAGGGTGTTCTCGTTGGCCTCGGCGACCACACCGGGCAGTTGGAACGCGGGCAGGCCCGGCTCGGCCAGGGTGTGGACGGCGGTGGCCGGCGCGCCGGCGGGGAGCAGCGTCGCGGGGACGACGACCAGCGCCTCGGTGCCGCCGTGCCGCGCGGCGCGCAGCTCGGCCGTCACGCCGTGGCGGGCGGCGAGCCGGCCGGCGACGTACAGGCCGAGGCCGAGGCCGTGTTCGGCTTCCGGTTCCTCGTCGTAGGCCTCGGGGCTGGCCAGTCGGGCGTTGAGGGATTCCAGCCGGTCCTCGGTGACCCCGATGCCGGAGTCCACGACGGACAGGACCACCTCGCCGGAGTCCTGGAGTCGGCCGGAGACCTTCACCTTGGCGTCCGGGGGCGAGAACGTCGTCGCGTTCTCCAGGAGTTCGGCGAGGACGTGCGAGATGTCGTCCGCGGCGTGCCCGGCGACCTGTGTGTACGAGGGGAGGGCGGCCAGCTCGACGCGTTCGTAGCGTTCGATCTCGCTGACGGCCGCCCGCATGACGTCGACGAGCGGTACGGGCACGCTCTGGCCGTGGCCGTGTTCCTGCCCGGCCAGGACCAGCAGGTTCTCGTTGTGGCGGCGCATCACCGTCGCCAGGTGGTCCAGCTTGAAGAGGGTGGCGAGCCGGTCCGGGTCGCCCTCCTTGGACTCCAGTTCCTCGATCACGGCGAGCTGCCGCTCGACGAGGCCCAGGGTCCGCAGCGACAGGGAGACCGAGGTGGTCGACATGATGCGGCGGTGCTCTTCGAGGCCGGCGCGCAGCTCGGCGAGTTCCTTCTCCAGCGCCTCGCGGCCCGAGGCGAGGGCCTCGTTGCGGCCGATGAGGCGCCGTCGGTCGGCGTCGAGTCCGGCGATCCGGGTGTGGAGGGCGACCGTCTGGTCGCGCACGGAGTTCAGGTGGCGGACGACTTCGGCGAACTCGTCGTTGCGGCCGGTGAAGCGCACCGGCTCGACGGAGCCCTCCGCGGTCGACAGCCGTTCCGCACCGCGGCGCAGTACGGACAGCGGCCGGGTGAGGGAGCGGGCGACGGCGGTGGAGAAGCCGATGACGAACAGGAACAGCACGCCGAGTACGGCGACGACGAGTTCCAGGCGGGTCACGTCGTCGTCGCGCTGGGTGGCGAGGGCGGTGGCCCGGTTCCCGGCGAGGGTGGATTCCACGGACCGCATGCGGTCGATGCGGGCGGTGAGGGCGGTGCCGACGGCGCCGGCGTCGACCTTGCGGTCGGCGGGGGTCAGCGTGGGCCGGTCGGTGAGCCGCTTGAGGTAGTCGTCGGCGGTCTTGACCTCGGGGCCGGTGACGGTGACGGCGAGGGTCTCCCGCACGTCGGGCCGGGCCGTGCGCGCGAAGTCGTCGAGGGCGGCCTGTTCGCGGACGCGGGAGCGCTGCGAGGCGGTGGTGAGTTCGTCGACGACCGCCGCGTTGGGGGGCTGCTCGCCGCGGGGGACGGCCAGCGCGGCGAGCAGCAGTCCGCGGGTCGCCGAGGCCTGTTCCACGGCTCGGCCGAGGGGGACGAGGGGGCGCGTGGTGGCGAGGGCGTCCTCGGCGCGCGGCGGGGTGAGCTCGACGAGCCGGTCGCCGGGGGCGAAGAGTTCGGCGAGGACGCCGGCGTAGGCCTGGTGGGCGGCGAGGGCGGTGCCCTTGCCGTCGACGGCCTCGGTGCGGACGGCCTGGACCTTGCCGAGGGCCCGCGCGAGTTCCTCGTCGGCTTCGGCCTTGACCTCGGCGAGTTGCCGGTCGGTGCGGGCGGTGCGCTCGCCGACGGGGCCCTTGGCGGCGCCGGGCCGGCCCTTGGCCACGTACTCGACGACGGCGTCGCGCTCGTCGCCGAGGAGGTGGGTGAGGGTGAGGGTGTGCCGCGTCTGCTCCGCGAGGGTGACCAGGCGTTGTGAGTCGTTCAGTTCCCTCGTGGCGGAGACGACGGCGGGTGCGCCGGCCGCGAGGACGGTGAGTCCGGCGACTGCCACACCGATGACCAGCCTGCGGCGGACGCGTACGCGCCGTCCTGCCTTGGCGGGTCCGTCGGCGCTGGCGGTGCCGTTCTTCCGAGACCGCTTCTTCTGCACCGGTGCTCGCAATCCTGTACGTGTGCTCGTGCTCGTCTACTCGTGTGGCCGAGGTAACGGCCGGTCAACAAGTAAACGCCCCCTGCCCCCTCGTACCGCCTCAGACCTTTGCAGTGTGATGCGAAGAGAGCCGCACATCGCCCACCCGGCCACTCGAAGGAGTGAACATCACGGAGGAGTGGCCGACCAACTCGGGCACCCCGTGTCAGGGGCCGCTCGTGGACGGGTGGTTGAAAGATCGAGCCGGGCTTTGGCAGTATGCCCGCCCACATCGCGGCGGGGCACCGGGGGGCGGGCCCTCCCGGGCGCGCCACCCCTCCCCCCGATTGGTATGGACCTTCCCGTTCGGGAGGGCCGTCGGCGGGCAGAATGCCCCCATGCGCATCGACCTCGCCACGGCCCCCGGCAACCCGGAACGCCCCAATGAGGACTGGCTGTCGGCCTCGGCACCCTCTTCGGGCGGTGGCGTCCTGGTGGTCCTGGACGGGGTCACCCCGCCGCGCGGCGGCGACGGGTGCGTGCACGGCGTGCCGTGGTTCTCGGCCCGACTCGGCGGCCGATTGACCGAACTGTCCGGATCGCGGCGGGACATGCCCCTGGACCGGATTTTGGCGCTGGCCATCGGCGACACCGCCGACGCCCACCGGGACACCTGTGACCTTTCTCACGTACGGACGCCCCAGGCGACGGTCGTGATGGTCCGCTGGGACGGGTCCTGCGTGGAGCACCTCGTGCTGTCGGACTCGGTGCTCCTGCTCCGCGGGGCCGACGGCCGGGTCTCGGCGGTGCTCGACGACCGGCTGGACCGGATCCCGGGCGAGGTCCTGCGGTCGGTCGCGGCGACGGACGCGCTGCGCAACGCCGAGGGCGGCTTCTGGACGGCGGCCGCGGACCCGGCGGTCGCGGACCGGGCCGTCACCGGGCGCACCCCGCGCGAGGAGGTCGTGGCGGTGGCCGCGCTCACGGACGGGGCGAGCCGCTGGACCGACACGTTCGGGGAGGGCGACTGGGCGGCCTGCCTGGACGTGCTGCGCAAGGAGGGCGCCGAGGGGCTGATCGGGCGGGTGCGGGCGGTCGAGTCCGACCCGCTGCGCCCGGCGGCCCGGTACAAGCGGCACGACGACGCCTCGGCGGCCTACGCGGAGCTGTAGCGGCGGGAGGGGCGGGGGCGCCGGGCCGGGGTCGGCCGGGGAGCGGGGCCGGCCTGGGGCCGGGGGCTGCCTCACTCCTCGCCGGAGTTCAGCTGGCGCAGGAGTCTGGCCAGCTCCGCCACCTCGCCCCGGTCCCAGTCCGCCAGCTTGCGCATGTACTGCTCGCGGCGGGCGCCGCGGACCCGCAGGAAGCGGTCCCGGCCCTCCTCGGTGAGGCCGACGAGGAAGGCGCGGCCATCGGCGGGGTCCGGCTCCCGGGCGACCAGGCCCAGTACCTCCAGGGCCCGCAGCTGGCGGCTCATGGTGGCCTTGCCGACCCCGAAGTAGGCGGCGAGTTCGGTGGCCCGCTGCCGGCCCGCCGCCTCCAGCCGGACGAGGAGTCCGTAGGCAGCGGGCTCCAGCTCCGGGTGGAGGGCGCGGGCCATCTCCCCGGAGGAGGCCCGGGCGCGCCGGAGGAAGACGGACAGCTCCCGCTCCAGGGCGAGGAACTCCTGGTCCTCACTTCCGTGCACGTCCGCTCCTGTTCGGTGGTGTGTTCGGCATGTCTGTCGCCGACGTCTTCGACTGACATCTTCGGCTGACGTCTCCGGCTGACATCTTCGGCTGACATCTTTGTTCGAGATCCGCTGTGCGGGCCCCAGTATTTCGCAGCGGACGCCGCGAGGGCCCGGGGCCCGCCGGAGCGGTTCCCGGGCCGTCGTTCGAGCGGCCGGTCGGGGGTGGGTCGCGCGGTCGGTCAGGCGGCCCTGGTGAGGGAGACCTCGGCGGGGGCGAGGGCCAGTTCCAGGACCTGGCGTACGTCCGTCACCGGGTGCACCTCCAGCCCCTCCAGCACCTCCGCCGGGACGTCGTCCAGGTCGGCCTCGTTCCGCTTCGGGATGATCACCGTGGTCAGTCCGGCCCGGTGCGCGGCCAGCAGCTTCTGCTTGACCCCGCCGATCGGGAGGACCCGTCCGGTCAGGGAGACCTCGCCGGTCATCGCCACGTCGGTGCGGACCTGTCGGCCGGAGAGCAGCGAGGCGAGGGCCGTCGTCATGGTGATGCCGGCGCTGGGGCCGTCCTTGGGGACCGCGCCCGCCGGGAAGTGGATGTGGACGCCCCGGTCCTTCAGGTCGGCGACGGGGAGCTCCAGTTCGGCGCCGTGCGAGCGCAGGAAGCTGAGGGCGATCTGCGCCGACTCCTTCATGACGTCGCCGAGCTGGCCGGTGAGGGTGAGCCCGGCGGCCCCGGTCTCGGGGTCGGCGAGCGAGGCCTCCACGAACAGCACGTCCCCGCCGGCTCCGGTCACGGCGAGGCCGGTGGCCACGCCGGGCACGGCGGTGCGCCGCTCGGCGGGGTCCTGCGCGGACTCGGGGACGTGGTGCGGCCGTCCGATGAGCGCCCGCAGGTCGTCGGGTCCGAGGGTGAGCGGCAGTTCCCGCTCCCCCAGTTCGTTCTGGGACGCCACCTTGCGCAGCAGCCGGGCGAGCGACCGTTCCAGGGTGCGCACGCCGGCCTCGCGGGTGTACTCGCCGGCGAGCTTGCGCAGGGCCGCGTCCTCCATGACGACCTCGTCGGCGCCGAGGCCGGCCCGCTCCAGCTGTCGGGGCAGGAGGTGGTCGCGGGCGATGACGACCTTCTCGTCCTCGGTGTACCCGTCGAGGCGGACGAGTTCCATCCGGTCGGCCAGGGCCTCGGGGATGTTCTCCAGGACGTTGGCGGTGGCCAGGAAGACCACGTCGCTCAGGTCCAGTTCGACTTCGAGGTAGTGGTCGCGGAAGGTGTGGTTCTGGGCCGGGTCGAGGACTTCGAGGAGGGCCGCGGCCGGGTCCCCGCGGAAGTCGGAGCCGACCTTGTCGATCTCGTCGAGGAGGACGACCGGGTTCATGGACCCGGCCTCCTTGATGGCCCGGACGATCCGGCCGGGCAGCGCGCCGACGTAGGTGCGCCGGTGGCCGCGGATCTCGGCCTCGTCCCGTACGCCGCCGAGGGCGACGCGGACGAACTCGCGGCCCATGGCGTGGGCGACGCTCTGGCCGAGCGAGGTCTTTCCGACGCCGGGCGGGCCCACGAGGGCCAGTACGGCCCCGCCGCGGCGGCCGCCGATGACGCCCATGCCGCGCTCGCCGCGGCGCTTGCGCACGGCGAGGTACTCGGTGATGCGGTCCTTCACGTCGCTCAGTCCGGCGTGCTCGGCGTCGAGCACCGCGCGGGCGCCGCGGATGTCGTACCGGTCCTCGGTCCGTTCGTTCCAGGGCAGTTCGAGGACGGTGTCGAGCCAGGTCCGGATCCAGGAGCCCTCCGGGCTCTGGTCGCTGGACCGTTCGAGCTTCTCGACCTCCTTGAGCGCGGCTTCGCGGACCTTCTCGGGCAGGTCGGCGGCCTCGACGCGGGCGCGGTAGTCGTCGGACTCCTCGCCGTCCTTCTCTCCGTTGAGTTCGCGGAGCTCCTTGCGGACCGCGTCCAGCTGGCGGCGCAGGAGGAACTCGCGCTGTTGCTTGTCGACGCCGTCCTGGACGTCCTTGGCGATGGACTCGGCGACGTCCTGTTCGGCGAGGTGGTCGCTGAGCCACCGGACGGCGAGGCGGAGCCGGGCGACGGGGTCGGCGGTCTCCAGCAGCTCCACCTTCTGGGCCACGGTCAGGAACGGCGAGTAGCCGGAGTTGTCGGCGAGCGCGGATACGCCCTCGATCTGCTGGACCCGGTCGACGACCTGCCAGGCGCCGCGCTTCTTGAGCCAGCTGGTGGCGAGCGCCTTGTACTCGGTGACCAGCTCGGCGACGGCGCCGGGCAGCGGGTCGGGCTCCTGCTCGTCGACGCTCTCGCCCTCCACCCAGAGGGCGGCGCCCGGCCCGGTGGTCCCGGCGCCGATGCGGACGCGGCCGCGGCCGCGGATCAGGGCGCCGGGGTCGCCGTCGGAGAGCCGGCCGACCTGCTCGACTGTGCCGAGCACGCCGGTGCCCGCGTACGTCCCGTCGACCCTCGGGACCAGCAGGACCCGGGGCTTCGCGGCCCCGGCCGCGGTGCCGGCGGCGGCCTGCGCGGCCTCCACGGCGGCGCGCACCTCGGCGTCGGACAGGTCCAGCGGAACGACCATCCCGGGCAGCACGACCTCGTCGTCCAGCGGCAGCACGGGCAGGGTGAGCGGTACGGACGTCGAAGCCATGATCTTCCCTCCGGCAGTGAACTTGAGCTATGCCGACTCAATGCACGTGAGTCCCCCGATGTTCCCCAACACGCGTTCGCCGGGGGCGAACGGCCGTCCGGGGTTCGAAGTTCCTGATGCAGCGTGGAGCCGGAACGCACCCCGCCGTGACGGTGGATCGGGGCGATCGCCCCTCCTCAACAGATGGGATGCGAACATGCGCACATTGGCTTCAGGTATCGCCGCGGCGACGCTCGTGGGTGCGGCCCTGCTCGGTGCCGGTCAGGCGAACGCGGCCACGCCGGTCACCGCGGCTCCGGCTTCCGCGGCGGCCACCCCGGCTCCGAGCTGCGTCAAGGGAACGGGCACGGCCATCCTCATGCGGGTCGTGACCGTCTGGATGACCAACAACTGCACGACCACGCAGCGGGTCACCCCGACGTGGACCAGCACGATGAATCCGGCGCCCGACTGTTACGAGATCCAGCCCGGCCAGGAGGCGATCTTCCAGCGGTCCATGCCGTTCGCCTCCGCCTACCGCTTCACGGGCCTGGTCGCCTGCTGAACCCGGTTGCCCGTCAGCCCGCGCGGCCGGTTGCCCGTCAGCCGGCGCGGAGGCCGTCGCCCCAGGTGGGCGGCGGCCTCCGCGCCCCGCGGGCGGGTGGGTTCCGTGGGAGCGCGGTGGGCCGCGCCCGGGTCGGCGCGGCCTCCTCGTGGCGGTCTCAGGTCAGGGCGGAGGCCTCGATGTCGCCCGATGTCGTTTCGAGGCGCAGCCGGGAGGGCGCGGCGGGGGCGTGGGGCAGGGTGATCTCGCGGTCGCCGGAGGTGCTGGAGCCGGACAGTTGGTACGGGGCCCGCGGGACCCGCAGCGTGACGTCGCCCGAGGTGGTGACGGCGCTCACCGAGACCGGTACGACCGTGAAGCCCAGGCGGGCGTCGCCGGATTCGGAGCGGACGTCGGCCTCCGTGCCGGACAGGTCGGCGGCGTTGATCGAGCCGGAGGACGTACGGACCTTCAGCGGGCCCGCGATCCGGTCGGCCCGCACGTCCCCGGAATCCGAGGTCAGCTCCGCGGCCGCGACGCCCGTCACCGTGATGCGGCCGCTGCTGTTGCCGACCTTGACCTTCGCGGAGGCGGGGACCTCCAACTTGTAGTCGACGTAGCAGCTCTGCGAACACCCGGTGGTGAAGGTGAGGACCCCAGCGGTCACCCGCTGGCCGGGCGCGGGCGCGGTGTCCCCGCGGTAGTGCACGGTCCGGTGGACGACGACGCCCGGCCCGGTGCCCGGCGTCACCTCGACGGAGCCGCTCCGCCCGTCCGTGACCTCGACGGCCGTGACCGCCTCGGTGACGGTGGCGTCGTCCGAGGCGGTCCTCGTGTGGCTCCTGTCCCCGATGCCGTCGACGGAGCACCCGGCGAGGAGGAGGAGCACGGCGGCCGCCGTGGCGCCGACCGTCTTGCGGGCGAGCAGGGCTGATGCGGTATCGGATGCCATGCGGCCAGTCTGTCGACCCCGCGCTCCCGGCACGCTGGTGCCGGTACCCGGGCCGGGGGTGGGGTTATCCCCCGGCGGCGGGGAGCCGGGGCCATCCCCCGGCGGCGGGGGCTCCGCCTTCGCCGGGGCCGGGGGTGGCGGTCACGGGAGGCGTTCTCGGATCAGCCGGCCGACGGGCCGCCGGTTTCCACCGGTCGGCGGCCGGACGGGTCCCCCCACTCGCTCCACGAGCCGTCGTACACCGCCAGGTCCCGGTATCCGGCCAGCGTGGCGCCGAGCGCGAGGACGCAGGCCGTGACCCCGGATCCGCAGCTGAAGTACAGCCGCTCCCGACCGCCGGTCAGCGGTGCGAAGGCGGCCCGGAGTTCGGCCGCGGGCAGCATCAGCCCGTCGGGCCCCTGGAGTTCCCCGAAGGGGAGGTTCACCGCACCCGGCATGTGGCCGCCGCGCAGGCCCGCGCGCGGCTCCGGGGCGGTGCCGTCGAACCGTCCCCGGGTGCGGGCGTCGAGCACGGTCGCGGCCGGGTCGGTCAGGGCCGCCGCGACGGTGTCGGCGTCCACCACCAGCCCGGGGCGCGGCCGGGGGGTGAAGGAGCCGGGCGGACCCGCGTATGCGGCCGGGGCCTCCTCGACGGGCAGGCCGGCGGCCGTCCAGGCGGGCAGGCCGCCGTCCAGGACGGCGACCCGGTCGAAGCCCATCGCGCGCAGCATCCACCAGGCGCGGGCGCTGGAGTAGATCCCGGCGCCGTCGTAGACGACGACGGTGTCGGTGTCGTCGACCCCGAGGTCGCGCATCGCCGCGGCGAACTCCTCGGGGCCGGGCAGTGTGTGCGGGGCGGCGGCGGTGTGGTCGGACAGGGCCCCGTCGAGGTCGAAGGGCCGCGCTCCCGGGATCCGGCGCTCCGCGCCCCGGTGGGCCCCGACGGAGGCGTCGAGGAGCACCGGTCCGTTCCCGCCGAGCCGCTCCGCGACCCATGCGGCCCCGACGAGGGGCCCGGGCAGGTCCGCGACCCCGGTCCGGACGGCGGGAGGGGTGGGCGTGGGTTCCGCTGACGGCGGCACGGGCGACTCCGGAGGTTCGGCGGGGCGCGGCGGCGGGACGGGAGCCCGCCGCGCGGCGTTGTCGGATCATCCTCGCCCCCGACGCCCCCGGGGTCGCGGGGTTTTCCGCCGCGGCCGTCGAGGCGGGACGCGTCCGCCGTCCCGGAGCCGCCCGTCCCGGCCCCGACCGCGCCGGCCGCCCCGCGGCGGGCGTCAACCGCATTCCCCGCCGCGGGCGTCAGCCGCATGCGCCGGGGCGGGCGTACACCGCGACGCGGGCCCCCCGCACCGGGGTCATCGAGCACAGGGTGAAGGAGGACTCCAGGGCTTCGCGCTTGGCGACTTCGTGCGGGTAGGGGTCCAGGGGCTGTCCGGCGGGGTCGAGGAGGGCGATCACCCGGGGGGAGGCGGCCAGCGCGGCGCGGATGGCGTCCGGGGTGCGTTCGGTGCCCTGGAGGCTCCGCGACCGGGCCGGGGTGCGGTCGAGGGCCACGTCGCGCAGGCTCCCGTACGCGTCGGGCGACGACAGCAGCCACTCCCGCCGCCGGGAGGGCATGAACAGGACGGCGTCCCCGGGCCGGGCCCGTTCCCGGACGGCGGCGGCCACGGCGAGGACGTCGTCCTTGCGGCTGTCCGGGGTCCGCAGCCACGCCGACCACATCCCGAACGGCACGGCCAGCGCGGCCACCAGCAGCCACGGCCACACGCCCCGCGCCCGCGCGAGCCGCGCCCCGGCGAGCAGGGCGAGGCCGGTCAGGGAGTAGAGGACGTACCGGTCGACGTACCAGGGGTGGACGAGCGAGACGGCCATCAGGAGTCCGGGCGGGAGCAGCGCGAGCGGTACGGCGACCCGTACGAGGTCCCGTTCGCCTGTCGGGGCCTTCCGCGCGAGCAGCAGTACGGCGGCCGTCAGGACCCCGTACACCGCCCAGTCCTGCCAGGACGGTCGGCCGAGCCAGCCCAGCTGCTGCTGCGCCTGCCGGGCGCTGACCACCGCGAGCGGCAGCAGCCCGGCGACGACCGCGGCGGCGCTCCACCGCCAGCCGCGCGAATGCCGGGCCGCGGGGGCGTGGGCGAGCAGCGCGAGGACGGCGAACTCGTGCAGCCAGCAGCCGAGGAGCAGCACCAGGGCGTAGGCGGTCCAGCGGCCGCGCAGCATCAGGTACGTCGCCCAGATCACGGCGGCCGCGACGAGGGCGTACGAGCGGCCCTCCTGCGCGTACATCTGGACGGGCGGCAGGACGGCGTAGGCGGTTCCGGCCAACAGCGCGGCCCGCTCCCCCACCGTCCGGTGGGCCACCGCGGCCACTCCGGCGGCGGCGAGGGCCGTGCCGGCGACGGAGGGCAGCCGCAGCGCCCACAGGCCGCCGTCCCCCAGGGCGAACACCCCGTGCATCAGCAGGTAGTGCAGGCCGTGGACGGCGTCGACCTGCCCGAGGAGTTCCCACAGCCCGGTCAGGGGCCGGTGGGCCACCTGCCACGTGACGGATTCGTCGCGCCACATGCTGCCGCCGTCGGGGCCGCGCCGCAGGCCCCAGAGGCCGAGGAGCAGGGCCACGAACGGGGGGAGCACGCGCCAGGGGGCGATGCGGCGGATGACGGCCTCCTGCTGCTTTCGGACGGGCGACGGGGCCTCCATACTCGGGGTTCGGGCCGAGACCCGCGGAGGTGGGTGTGCGAGCGTTCCGAACGACGACGCCGACGACGGGACGGGCGACGGCGGGACCCGCGCGCACGGCCGCCTCCGCCGCGGCACTGGGTGCGGTGGTGCTGGGTGCGGTGCTCCTGGCCGGCTGCGGCTCCGACGGGCAACCCGGGCCGGGCGGCGCCGGCGGCCCGGCGGCCACGGCGTCTCCCTCACCGGGGCCCTCCAC
>NZ_JANFAK020000053.1 GCF_024721315.2 Streptomyces sp. Isolate_45 | reverse complement strand
GGGAGAGTAGGACGCCGCCGAACAATCATTGTGGGAAAGCCCCGCACCAGTTATCTGGTGCGGGGCTTTTCTGCGTTCAGGGCCTGGTCAGGGACTCCTGTAGGGTCAGGGGGCATCGATTCGACATTTTCTACAGTCACAGTGGAGGCCCCCGGGTGGAGGTCCAGGAGACTCGGGTCCAGACTGACCGAATTTTCACCATTCCCAACATCCTGAGCATGGCTCGCCTCGCCGGCGTACCGCTGTTCCTCTGGCTGATCCTTGCCGAGTACGACGGATGGGCACTCGCTGTCCTCATGCTCAGCGGGATCAGTGACTACCTCGACGGAAAACTCGCGCGCCGCTGGAATCAGATCAGCAAACTGGGCCGGCTGTTGGACCCGGCCGCGGACCGGCTCTACATCCTGACCACGCTCTTCGGCCTGACATGGCGCGAGATCCTGCCCCTGTGGCTCACGGCCGCGCTCCTCGCCCGTGAGGCAATGCTGCTGGTCATGGTGTGGATCCTGCGCCGGCACGGCTATCCGCCGCCCCAGGTCAACTTCCTCGGCAAGGCCGCGACCTTCAACCTGATGTACGCGTTCCCCTTGCTGTTGCTCAGCGACGGGACCGGCTGGTTGGCCTGGACGGCGTCCGTTTTCGGATGGGCGTTCGCGGGATGGGGTACAACGCTCTATTGGTGGGCAGGAATCCTTTACGTGGTGCAAGTCCGTCGTCTCGTGAAGGCGGATGCCACGGCCGATTGAGCTCGCTCGGCGCCGGTAACTGACGCGGAGGAGTAGCGGAGTCACCGTCCGGGGCGGGTGAGGTCGGCCAGACCGTCATCTCTCTAGGAGGACTCTTCCGACATGAAGGCCGTCGTGATGGCCGGTGGCGAAGGTACGCGGCTTCGCCCCATGACCTCAAGCATGCCCAAGCCGCTCCTGCCGGTGGCGAACCGGCCGATCATGGAGCACGTGCTCAGGTTGCTCAAGCGGCATGGGCTCAGTGAGACCGTCGTCACCGTGCAGTTCCTGGCGTCGCTCGTCAAGAACTATTTCGGGGACGGCGAGGAGCTCGGAATGGAGCTCACCTATGCCAACGAGGAGAAGCCACTCGGCACCGCCGGCAGCGTGAAGAACGCCGAGGAGGCGTTGAAGGACGACACCTTCCTCGTCATCTCCGGCGACGCGCTCACCGACTTCGACCTCACCGATCTCATCAGCTTCCACAAGGAGAAGGGCGCACTGGTCACGGTGTGCCTGACGCGTGTGCCGAATCCCTTGGAATTCGGCATCACCATCGTGGACGAGGAAGGGAAGGTCGAACGCTTCCTGGAGAAGCCCACGTGGGGCCAGGTGTTCTCGGACACCATCAACACCGGCATCTACGTGATGGAACCCGAGATCTTCGACTACGTCGACGCCGACGTCTCGGTCGACTGGTCCGGTGACGTCTTCCCCCAGCTCATGAAGGAAGGCCGGCCGATCTACGGCTACGTGGCCGAGGGCTACTGGGAGGACGTGGGCACCCACGAGAGCTACGTCAAGGCGCAGGCCGACGTGCTCGAAGGCAAGGTCCAGGTCGACATGGAGGGCTTCGAGATCTCCCCCGGAGTGTGGATCGCCGAAGGCGCCGAGGTCAGCCCCGACGCCGTCCTGCGCGGCCCCCTGTACATCGGGGACTACGCGAAGGTCGAGGCCGGGGTCGAGATCCGGGAACACACGGTCATCGGCTCGAACGTCGTCGTGAAGAGCGGTGCCTTCCTGCACAAGGCCGTCGTCCACGACAACGTGTACATCGGCCCCCACAGCAACCTGCGCGGCTGCGTCATCGGCAAGAACACCGACATCATGCGGGCCGCGCGGATCGAGGACGGCGCCGTCATCGGCGACGAGTGCCTCGTCGGCGAAGAATCCATTGTCCAGGGCAACGTCCGCGTCTACCCGTTCAAGACGATCGAGGCCGGCGCCTTCGTCAACACGTCGGTGATCTGGGAGTCGCGCGGGCAGGCCCACCTGTTCGGCGCTCGCGGGGTCTCCGGGATCCTGAACGTGGAGATCACCCCCGAGCTGGTCGTCAAGCTGGCTGGCGCCTACGCCACCACCCTGAAGAAGGGGGCGATCGTCACCACCGCCCGTGACCACTCCCGAGGCGCGAGAGCGCTCAAGCGGGCCGTGATCTCGGCGCTCCAGGCCAGTGCCATCAACGTTCGCGACCTGGAGAACGTACCGCTGCCGGTGGCCCGGCAGCAGACGGCCCGCGGCGCCGCCGGCGGCATCATGATCAGAACCTCGCCCGGCGTGCCGGACTCCGTGGACATCATGTTCCTGGACGAGCGCGGGGCGGACCTCTCGCAGGCGGGCCAGCGGAAGCTGGACCGGGTCTACGCGCGCCAGGAGTACCGGCGTGCCTTCCCGGGCGAGATCGGCGACCTGCAGTTCCCGTCGAGCGTCTTCGACTCGTACACGGGTTCCCTGCTGCGGCGCGTCGACATCACCGGGATCGCCGATTCCGGGCTCAAGGTCGTCGTGGACGCTTCGAACGGTAGTGCCGGTCTGGTGCTCCCCAGCCTGCTCGGCCGGCTCGGGGTCGACGCGCTGACGATCAATCCCGGTCTGGACGAGTCCCGGCCGACCGAGACCGCCGAGTCCCGGCGGGCCGGGCTGGTACGGCTCGGGGAGATCGTGGCCTCGGCGCGGGCGGCGTTCGGCATCCGCTTCGACCCGGTGGGCGAGCGGATCTCGCTGGTCGACGAGCGCGGCCGGATCATCGAGGACGACCGGGCGCTGCTCGTGCTCCTCGACCTGGTCGCCGCGGAGAAGCGCAGCGGCAAGGTGGCGCTGCCCGTGACCACCACCCGGGTCGCCGAGCAGGTGGCGGCGTACCACGGGACGCAGGTGGAGTGGACGACGACCTCGCCCGACGACCTGACACGGGTGGGACGGGCCGAGAGCACCATCTTCGGCGGTGACGGCCGGGGCGGGTTCATCATCCCCGAGTTCGGCAGCGTCTTCGACGGCTCGGCGGCGTTCGTGCAGCTCATCGGGCTGGTCGCCCGCACGCAGCTCACGCTGAGCCAGATCGACGCCCGGATTCCGCGGGCGCACGTCCTCAAGCGCGACGTGCCGACGCCGTGGGCCGTCAAGGGGCTCGTCATGCGACGGGTCGTCGAGGTGGCCGGCGAGCGGCAGGTGGACACCACCGACGGGGTGCGCGTGGTCGAGGCCGACGGACGCTGGGCGCTCGTCCTGCCGGACCCGGCGGAAGCGGTCACCCACCTGTGGGCGGAAGGCCCCGACGACGCGTCCGCGCAGGCACTCCTCGACGAGTGGGCAGAGGTCGTGGACGGCGCGGGACAGCACTGAGCGGCCTCGCGTAGCGGAGCGTACGGCGGGCCGGGCCGGGCAGTCGCCCGGCCCGGCCCGCCGCACGACCGCATTCGGTGGGAGCGGGGGCGACATGCGACGATGTGGTGCATGTCGCAGCCGCCCAACAACCGGAGTTCGGCCACACCGCCCGCGCGCCCGGACGCCTCCATGTCGCTGCTGACGCACGTGATGGACCACAGCCTCGACGAGGGCTATGCGGAAGCGGCGGCCCGGAACCGGGCGGACGGAACGGCAGGGCTGCCGCGGACCCTCAAGGCGAAGCTGGCGCTCGCGGCCGGGCTCGTCGTCGCCGCCATGGTCGTCACGCTAGGTGCCGCCCAGGCGCGCATAGCGGCGCCGGTGCTGGCCAAGGAGCGCCAGGAACTGATCGACCGCGTGGAGCGTGCCGACGCCGGCGCGAACGGCCTGGAGCGCGACATCGAGCGGTTGCGGACCGAGGTCGCCGACCGCCAGGGCGCGGCGCTCCAACAGCACGGCGGGGACCAGGGTCGACTCGTTGCCCTGTTGTCGGGTGCGACCGAGGTGCGGGGCCCCGGCGTCAAGCTGGTGGTGGACGACGCCAAGGGCGCCGCGGCCGGCGGCGGCGGACCGCGCGAGAGCGCCGGGTTCTCCGACACCGGCCGGGTCCGTGACCGTGACATGCAACGGATCGTGAACGGACTGTGGCAGGCCGGAGCGGAGGCCGTCTCGATCAACGGACAGCGGCTGACGGCGCTGTCGGCGATCAGGGCGGCCGGTGACGCGATACTGGTCGACAACAAGCCGTTGGTGCCGCCCTACGAGGTCCTCGCGGTGGGGGACAAGAAACGGCTCGGCACCAACTTCCAGGACTCCGTGGACGGCCAGTACCTGCACGTGTTGCAGGAGAGCTACGGGATCCGCTACACGCTGTCCGCCGTGGACGAGGTGAAGGTGCCGGCCGCGTCGAGCCTGACCGTCCGTACAGCCACGGCAGAAGAGCCGAAGAAGGGTGCATCGTGATCGCGGTACTGGGCCTGGTGGCCGGAGTGGTGGTCGGGCTGCTGGTCCGGCCCGAAGTGCCGGCCGTCGTCGAGCCGTATCTGCCGATCGCGGTGGTGGCCGCGCTGGACGCGGTGTTCGGCGGCCTGCGCGCGATGCTGGACGGCATCTTCGTCGACAAGGTCTTCGTCGTGTCGTTCCTGTCGAACGTGGTCGTGGCCGCGCTGATCGTCTTCCTCGGCGACAAGCTGGGGGTCGGCGCGCAGCTGTCGACGGGCGTGGTCGTCGTCCTCGGCATCCGGATCTTCTCCAACGCCGCGGCCATCCGCCGGCACGTCTTCCGGGCGTGAGGCCGATGAGCAGCGACAACACCCCGCAGGGGGAGTCCGGGGAGCCTCAGCCGCTCCGGAAGGACGAACCGGCGGCGCAGGCCGCGCCAGGGCCCTCCGCGGTACCTTCGGCGGGTCCCGGGGCCGCCGAGGAGGAACAGACCGGTAGGCAGCGCCTCGCGGCCGGACTGTGGCCGCCGCGCGTGAGCCGGGCCCAACTGATCGTCGCGCTGCTGCTGTTCGTCCTCGGCCTGGGCCTCGCGATCCAGGTACGGTCGAACAGCGACTCCAGCGCACCGCTGCGCGGTGCCCGCCAGGAGGACCTCGTACGGATCCTCGACGAGCTCGACGGGCGGACCACGCGCCTGGAGGACGAGAAGCAGCGGCTCGACGACCAGCGCAAGGAGTTGGAGAGCAGCTCCAACCAGGCCGAGGAGGCCCGTCGGCAGACCGTGGAGAAGGAACGCCAACTGGGCATCCTGGCCGGTACGGTGGCAGCGCAGGGACCCGGCATCACGCTGCGGATCACCGATCCGCAGGGGCACGTGCAGTCCGACCAGCTCCTGGACACGTTGCAGGAGCTGCGGGCGGCCGGGGCCGAGGCGATCCAGATCAACGGTGTGCGCGTCGTGGCGAGCTCGTTCTTCTCGGACGAGGGTGGCGGCGTGTCGATCGACGGTAAGAAGATCACACAGCCTTACGAGTTCAAGGTGATCGGCAGGCCGCAGGATCTGGAGCCTGCGCTCAACATCCCGGGCGGTGTGGTGCAGACGTTGGAGAAGGAACAGGCGACGGTCGCCGTCGCGCGGTCGGCGAAGATCGTTGTGGATGCCTTGCGGGCTGCGAAGCAGCCTGACTACGCTCGGTCGTCATCGCCGTGATGTCGGGTGTGATGTGGACCGGCTCACGCGGGCGGACGCCTGCGGGGGGTCGACGCACCGAAGTCGCGGTGCGTGGTGGAAACTGTCTGGTGGTTACGGACGTTGTGAGAATGTCCGGGTCGGCAGGTGTGTGCATGCAGAGTTCGTCCTGCCCCACGGGCGGGTCTGTTTCGGTCAAGGGGAATCGCCCGTGAAGTTGTTTGAGAAGTTGTTCGGCAAGAAGAACCGCGAGGACAGCGGTGCCGCGCGGCACCGTGCGGGGCACGGAGACGGGGAAGCGCAGGGCGACCGGCCGCTCTTCCGCGATGAGGTGGCCGGCCAGGGTGACAATTCGGGCGCGCAGGGCGCGTCGGGTGTTGACCCTGCCGGTTCCGGACGCATAGGTTTCGGTGAACCATCAACCTCAAGTGCGGGTGGAGGGTTTGCGCCCGACCCGTATGCCACCAATGCCTCCGCGGGGCAGCCGCGGCGCGAGGAGCCGTCCATGTCGGCCGAGCAGGTTTGCAGCAGGTGTGGGCACCGCAGCGATGCGGCCAGCCGATTCTGCTCCAACTGCGGCGCGCCGCTGCGGGCGGGCCTGACGCCGGAGCGTGCCTCGGAGACCACGTCCACGATCTCGATCTCGGGCCTCGAGGCCTACGAGGCCGAGGTGTCGGGACAGCCGCACGCGTCGTCGTCGCTCTCTCCCGAGGCCCAGGCCGCGGTGGAGGCGCTGCCGCCGGGTTCCGCTCTGCTGATCGTCCGGCGCGGCCCCAACTCGGGCAGCCGCTTCCTCCTCGACGGTGAGCTGACCACGGCGGGCCGGCACCCGCAGAGCGACATCTTCCTGGACGACGTCACCGTCTCCCGGCGGCATGTCGAGTTCCGCAGGGGCCAGGAGGGCGGCTTCACCGTCTCCGACGTGGGCAGCCTCAACGGCACGTACGTGAACCGCGAGCCGATCGACTCGGTCGCCCTGCACAACGGCGACGAGGTGCAGATCGGTAAGTACCGGCTGGTCTTCTACGCGAGCCTGCGGGGCATCTGACCCTTCCCCCGGACCCGGTCCGGGGGACCCACAGGGAAGGTTCCATGCTGCGTACCCCCACCGGCGGTGCCCCGAAGAGCGGCACCGCCGGCACCGTCGGCCCGGCCGGGCGGCTGGTCAGCATCGGCACGGTGCTGACCACGCTGCGCGACGAGTTCCCCGAAGTCACGATCTCGAAGATCCGCTTCCTGGAGGCGGAGGGGCTCGTCGAGCCCCGGCGCACGCCTTCCGGATACCGCAAGTTCAGCACCGGCGACGTGGAACGGCTCGGGCACATCCTGCGCCTCCAGCGGGACCACTACCTGCCGCTGAAGGTGATCAGGGAGCAGCTCGACGCGCTCGACCGGGGTGAGCAGATCCGCATCCCCGGGCCGACCGCCCACGGGGAGTCCGTGGATCCCGCGAGCCCGTCCGCCGTCTACGGCGAGGTCGGTCGGGAGCGGCCGACCGTGCCCCGGGTGGGGCGGGCCGAGTTGATCGCGGCCGCCGAGGCGGACGAGGCCCAGCTCGTGGAGTGGGAGTCGTACGGCCTCATCTCCGAGGCGCCCGGCGGCGGGTTCGACGCGGAGACGGTCACCGTGGCCCGTCTGATCGCCGATCTCGGCCGGTTCGGCCTGGAGCCGCGCCACCTGCGTGCCATGAAGGCGGCCGCGGACCGCGAGGCCGGTCTGGTGGAACAGGTCGTCGCGCCGCTGCGCAGACACCGCAACCCCCAGACCAGGGCGCACGCCGAGGCGACGCTGAAGGAGCTCGCGAGCCTGTCGGTACGGCTCCACGAGGCCCTCGTGCAGACCGCCCTCGGCGTCCGGTTGCGCTGACGGCGCTGGTCGGCGTGGGGCCCCGACTACCCAAACCGGCCGGGCAGGTCCTAGGGTTGCTGTGTGAACGAGCTCGACGTTGTGGGTGTCCGGGTGGAAATGCCCTCCAACCAGCCGATCGTGCTCCTGCGTGAAGTGGGAGGCGATCGGTACCTCCCCATCTGGATCGGTCCTGGGGAGGCTACCGCCATTGCCTTCGCCCAGCAGGGAATGGCCCCTGCCCGGCCGCTGACGCACGACCTGTTCAAGGACGTGTTGGAAGCGGTCGGTGAGGAACTCACCGAGGTCCGGATCACGGATCTGCGGGAGGGTGTCTTCTACGCGGAGCTGGTCTTCGCCAGCGGGGTCGAGGTGAGCGCGCGGCCTTCCGACGCCATAGCGCTTGCCCTGCGGACGGGGACGCCGATCTACGGCAGTGACGGTGTCCTCGACGACGCCGGAATCGCCATTCCCGACGAACAGGAGGACGAGGTGGAGAAGTTCCGCGAGTTCCTCGACCAGATCTCACCGGAGGACTTCGGTACCGGCCCACAGTGAGGTTGGCGGTGGCGGCGCCGTGAAACGCGGCCGCGTCGTCCACCGGGAACTTTCAGCCCATTCGAGTAGCCTTTCCCCGCAATGGGGTACGGGAAACCACTCTCAGGGTGATTATCACTCGGCGTGCCGAGTGTGGCGATCGTTGACGCACCCCTGGTCACTGCCTACCTTCAAGGTGGGCAGGTCAAGGACGGAGGGTCGGCGTGAGGATCACGGGCGACGGTACGACCGGGGGCACCCCCGCACGGAGTGATGGTGGGCCGTACCCGCTGCACGGCGGCGCGGCCGGGCCCGCGCACCGTCAACCGGCGTCCACGCCGGTCGGACCGGTGAGCGACGCCCCGGCGCCCGAGCAGGTCGGCTACCGAGGCCCCACGGCGTGTGCCGCGGCGGGCATCACGTACCGGCAGCTCGACTACTGGGCGCGGACGGGGTTGGTGGAGCCGAGCGTCCGGCCCGCGTACGGATCCGGCACGCAGCGGCTGTACAGCTTCCGCGACGTGGTTGTCCTCAAGATCGTGAAGCGCTTCCTGGACACCGGGGTGGCGTTGCAGAGCATCCGCACCGCCGTCCAGCACCTGCGGGACCGGGGATTCCAGGACCTGGAGCGCATGACGCTGATGAGCGACGGCGCGACCGTGTACGAGTGCACCTCGCCGGACCAGGTGGTGAGCCTGCTCCAGGGCGGGCAGGGCGTCTTCGGCATCGCGGTGGGAGTCGTCTGGCGGGACGTGGAGAACGCCCTGTCGCAGCTGCACGGGGAGCGCGTGGACACGGGGGAGACCCTGGTCGGCCAGAATCCGACCGACGAGCTGGCCGCCCGCCGGAACCGGGCCGTCTGACCCGGCCGGGCGGGGCGGCGGCCCCCTGCGGGGGCCCACCGCCTTCCCGCGACCGCGGGGACGGCCCGTACCGCGGCGCCGTCGACGCGTTGGCGGCGCCCGTGTCAGTGCCGTAGGGCAGCATCGGGCTGTGAGATCCGCGCCGACCATCCTGCATCTGGACATGGACGCCTTCTACGCCTCGGTGGAGCAGGCGTCGAAGCCCAGCCTGCGCGGGAAGGCCGTGATCGTCGGAGGGCTCGGACCGCGGGGTGTCGTGGCCACCGCCTCCTACGAAGCCCGACGGTTCGGCGTCCACTCGGCGATGCCGATGGCGCAGGCCCGCCGGCTCTGCCCGAACGGGGCCTGCCTGATCCCCCGCTTCAGCCTCTACCGCGAGGTCAGCGACCTTGTCATGGGGTTGCTCAGGGAGCTGTCCCCGCTGGTCGAACCCCTCAGCCTGGACGAGGCCTTCGTGGACCTGGAGGCGGGCTCGGCCGCCTTCGACGCGGCCGGGGCCAGAGCGGTGGGGGAGCGGCTGCGGGCCGACATCACGGCCGCCACGGGGCTCAGCGGCTCCGTGGGACTCGCGGGATCCAAGATGCTCGCCAAGGTGGCCTCCGAGGAGGCCAAGCCGAACGGGCTGCTGCTCATCGAACCCGGCACCGAACGGGAACTGCTCGCGCCGATGTCGGTGCGGACCCTGCCAGGGGTGGGACCGGCCACCGGGGAGCACCTGCGCCGGGCCGGGATCACCACGGTCGGGGAGCTCGCCGAAGCCGGTGAGGACGAGCTGGTGCGGATGGTCGGCAGGGCGCACGGGGCGGGGCTGTACCGGATGGCGCTGGGGCTCGACGACCGGCCCGTGGTCGCGGAGCGCGACGCGAAGTCCGTATCGGTCGAGGACACCTTCGACGTGGACATCCACGACCGGGTACGGATCCGCCACGAGGTGCAGCGGCTCGCGGACCGGTGCGTGGGCCGGCTGCGGGCCTCCGGGCACTCGGGCCGGACCATCGTCCTCAAGGTGCGGCGCTACGACTTCTCGACGCTGACCCGCTCCGAGACCCTGCGGGGCCCGACGGACGATCCGGCCGTGGTGCGGGAGGCGTCCGCGCGGTTGCTGGAGGGCGTGGACACCACGGGTGGCGTCCGACTGCTCGGGGTCGGAGTGACGGGCCTCGCCGACTACACGCAGGAGGACCTCTTCGCCCAGGTGCGTGCCGCCGAGGCGGACGGGGAACCGGCGGGCGGAGCGGAGGAGAGCGGGGCCGTTGCGCCGGACGGGGTGGAGGGGTCATCCGGGGCCGTGGAGGCCGGCGCGGGAGGAGGGGCCGAAGTGGCGGGAGAGGCCGGGGGAGCGGGCGGTGTGGGCGGCGCCGCGGGAGCGGAAGGGGTCGTGGCGGCCGGAGGGGCCGTGGCGGCGTCCGGGGACGCTGTGGGCGCCGTGGGCGCCGTGGTGCGCCACTGGGCGGCCGGGAGTGACGTACGGCACGCCGTGTACGGGCCCGGCTGGGTCCAGGGCAGCGGGGTGGGACGTGTGACCGTACGGTTCGAACAGCCCGGGACCCCGCCCGGCCGGGTCCGTACCTTCCGGGTGGACGACCCCGAACTGGAGCCGTCCGATCCGCTGCCCCTGGTGGGTACGGCCTAACTCCCGCCGGTCAGCCGCCCGGCGTCGCGGCGGCGCTTCTTGGAGGGCGGGGGCGGGGGGTGCTGGAACTCCGAAGGGAGGGCCACGTCGAGCCCGTAGTGGTGGTACAGCTGGAGCTCCTGCTCGGGGGAGAGGTGGCGGCCGACCCCGAAATCGGGGGCGTCCTTGATGAGGGAACGTTCGAACGGCACGCGCAGGGTGTCGTCCACCACCTCGCTGGGCTCCAGCGGGACGAAGGCGTCCCGACCGAAGAGGCCGGTCCGCACCGCCGCCCACTCCGGTACGCCCGTGGCGTCGTCGAGGTAGACCTCGTCCACGGTGCCGATCTTGGCGCCGTTGCGGTCGAATGCCTTGCGGCCGATCAGGCTGCGCGGATCGATGTCGGTCTGCACGGTCCCTCCACTTGGTCGCAACTCCATCCGTAATCACTACAAAAGTGCATATCCGCAGACGGGGCCACTCGAGGGAGGGTCCAGATCCTCGCTGGTAGGCTGGGTGACGGCTGTCGACCCTGTGCGGGAGAGTCCTCCGAATGAGTTCGACGGAGGCGCCGAAGGAGCAAATCCTCCCCGGAATCTCTCAGGCATACGTACCGCACGTGAAGAGGCCACTCTGGAAAGCAGGAGCGGTGCCGGGACGCAGTGCCGGCTCCTCTCCTCACCGACGGTGAAAGCCGGATCCCGCGGGCGACCCCCGCGTGGCCCGGTGAAGCTCTCAGGTTGAGATGACAGAGGGGGAGGCCGTCCGGGTGCCCGCGCCGTGGTGCCCCTCGCAGGTCATACGACCAGGAGGCCTCCGTAATGACCGCCAACCGCATTCCGCTCTCCCAGCTTGAGCGAGGCATCCCCTTCGAGCAGCGCCACATCGGCCCGGACGCCGAGGCGCAGGCGAAGATGCTCGCCCACGTGGGCTACGGCTCCCTGGACGAGCTCACCGCCGCCGCGGTACCGGATGTGATCAAGTCCGCCGAAGCGCTGAACCTGCCCGAGGCGCGGACCGAGGCGGAGGTGCTCGCCGAGCTCCGCTCGCTCGCCGACCGCAACCAGGTCCTGTCCTCGATGATCGGCCTCGGTTACTACGGCACCTTCACGCCGCCGGTGATCCTGCGCAACGTCATGGAGAACCCCGCCTGGTACACGGCGTACACGCCCTACCAGCCGGAGATCTCGCAGGGTCGCCTGGAAGCCCTGCTGAACTTCCAGACCGTCGTGGCCGACCTGACCGGTCTGCCGACCTCCGGCGCCTCCCTCCTCGACGAGGGCACCGCCGCCGCCGAGGCCATGTCCCTGGCCCGCCGCGTCGGCAAGGTCAAGGGCGGTGTCTTCCTGATCGACGCCGACGCCCTCCCGCAGACCATCGCTGTCATCGAGACCCGCGCCGAGCCCACGGGCGTCGAGGTCGTCGTCGCCGACCTCTCGGACGGCATCCCCGCCGAGATCGCCGAGCGCGGCGTCTTCGGCGTGCTGCTCCAGTACCCCGGTGCCTCCGGCGCGGTACGCGAGATCAAGCCGGTCATCGACCAGGCGCACGAGCTCGGGGCCATCGTCACCGTCTCGGCCGACCTGCTCGCCCTGACCCTGCTGACCTCGCCGGGCGAGCTGGGCGCGGACATCGCCGTCGGCACCACCCAGCGCTTCGGCGTTCCGATGGGCTTCGGCGGACCCCACGCCGGCTACATGGCCGTCCAGGCCAAGCACGCCCGCTCGCTGCCGGGCCGCCTCGTCGGCGTCTCCGTCGACGCGGACGGCAACAAGGCGTACCGCCTGGCACTGCAGACCCGCGAGCAGCACATCCGCCGCGAGAAGGCCACCAGCAACATCTGTACCGCGCAGGTGCTGCTGGCCGTCATGGCCGGCATGTACGCCGTCTACCACGGGCCGGACGGGCTGCGGACGATCGCCCGCCGCACCCACCGCTACGCCGCCCTGCTCGCCGCGGGCCTGACGGCCGGCGGGGTCGAGATCGTGCACGGCTCGTACTTCGACACGGTCACCGCCCGGGTGCCCGGCAAGGCCGCCGAGGTCGTCGCCGCCGCCCGTGCGGCCGGCGTCAACCTCTTCCAGGTCGACGCCGACCTGGTCTCCGTCGCCTGCGACGAGACCACCCTGCGTGCCGACGTCGAGGCCGTCTGGGGTGCCTTCGGGGTCGACGCCGACCTGGAGGCCCTGGACGCGACCACGGCCGAGACCCTCCCCGAGGGCCTGCTGCGCTCGGACGAGGTCCTGACCCACCCGGTGTTCCACCAGCACCGCTCCGAGACCGCGATGCTGCGCTACCTGCGCAAGCTGTCGGACAAGGACTACGCGCTGGACCGCGGCATGATCCCGCTGGGCTCCTGCACGATGAAGCTGAACGCGACCACCGAGATGGAGCCGGTGACCTGGCCCGAGTTCGGCCAGCTGCACCCGTTCGCCCCGGTCGAGCAGGCGGAGGGGTACCTCACGCTCATCACCGAGCTGGAGGAACGACTCTGCGAGGTCACCGGCTACGACAAGGTCTCCATCCAGCCGAACGCCGGCTCCCAGGGTGAGCTCGCCGGCCTGCTGGCCGTCCGCGCCTACCACCGGGCGAACGGCGACGAGCAGCGCACCATCTGCCTCATCCCGTCCTCGGCGCACGGCACCAACGCGGCGAGCGCGGTGATGGCCGGCATGAAGGTCGTCGTCGTGAAGACGGCGGACGACGGCGAGGTCGACGCGGGCGACCTGCGCGCCAAGATCGAGCAGTACCGCGACGAGCTCGCCGTGCTGATGATCACCTACCCGTCGACGCACGGTGTGTTCGAGGAGCACGTCGCCGACATCTGTGCCCAGGTGCACGAGGCCGGTGGCCAGGTGTACGTGGACGGCGCCAACCTGAACGCCCTGGTGGGCCTGGCCAAGCCGGGTCACTTCGGCGGCGACGTATCGCACCTGAACCTGCACAAGACCTTCTGCATCCCGCACGGCGGCGGCGGCCCCGGCGTGGGCCCGGTCGGCGTCCGGGCGCACCTGGCTCCGTACCTGCCGAACCACCCGCTCCAGCCGACGGCCGGCCCGGAGACGGGCGTCGGCCCGATCTCGGCCGCGCCGTGGGGCTCGGCCGGCATCCTGCCGATCTCCTGGTCGTACGTACGCCTGATGGGTGGTGAGGGTCTCAAGCGAGCCACCCAGGTGGCGGTACTGGGCGCGAACTACATCGCCAAGCGTCTTGAGCCGCACTACCCGGTGCTGTACACGGGCCCGGGCAACCTGGTCGCGCACGAGTGCATCATCGACCTGCGTCCGCTGTCGAAGGTGACGGGCGTGAGCGTCGACGACATCGCGAAGCGTCTGATCGACTACGGCTTCCACGCGCCGACGATGTCCTTCCCGGTCGCCGGCACGCTGATGATCGAGCCGACGGAGTCCGAGGACCTCGCCGAGATCGACCGTTTCTGCGACGCGATGATCGCGATCCGCGGCGAGATCGAGCGGGTCGCGGGCGGCGAGTGGCCGGCCGACGACAACCCCCTCGCCAACTCCCCGCACACCGCCGCGTCGCTGGGCGGAGAGTGGAACCACCCGTACACCCGCGACGAGGCCGTCTTCCCGGCCGGTGTCACGGCCGCCGAGAAGTACTGGCCGCCGGTGCGCCGGATCGACGGCGCGTTCGGCGACCGTAACCTGGTGTGCTCCTGCCCGCCGCTGGACGAGTACGACAACTGATCCCGCGCGAGCGGTGACCGGGCGCTGACGTGGTGAGCTGACGCGCCGAAGGGGCCGTTCCCGGAGCATGTGCTCCGGGAACGGCCCCTTCCTCGTTCGGTCCGGTCAGGCCGCCGCGAGCGGGCGGTGCGGCGCGATGATCTGGCCGTCCGGCAGGAGTTCACCGGTGTCCTCGAAGAGGAGGACGCCGTTGCACAGCAGGCTCCAGCCCTGCTCCGGGTGGTTGGCCACCGGGCGCGCGGCCTCCCGGTCGGCGGATTCGGATGACGGGCAGGCAGGCTGGTGCTGGCACATGGATGCGTTCTTTCGCTGCGGTGTGGTCTGTTCGCTACGGCTCGATGCGTGATTCATGGCCGTCCCCCTGGGTCGTCCCCGCACCTGCGGGGAGGATGGGCTCAGTCTTCCCCCAGGACGGCTGCTTCGCAGGTATTTCCCGGCAGCTGTCCTCATGGATTGAGGACGCATCACCCGTGCGGGCGGTTCAGGCCAACTGCCCTGTCATTTCGGATGGTTCGCGAGTGGTCCGAGCTGACTAGGCCGAATGGGTCATCCGGGTGACTGTGGTCATGCCGCCGGAGCGGCTACTGGAGGCGGAACGGGAGGCGCCTGTCGGGTCAGCCGGTGCGTCAGTACGGGCAGCAGTTCGGACACGGTGTGCGGCCGGAACGCGGCGATGCCGGGGGGTGCCGGGGCGAGCGGAACCAGCAGGTCGGCGGCGGCGGGCAGACCGGCCGCCGCGTCGGCCCCGACCGCGCCGTGCAGCCACAGGGTGAGCATGTACAGCTCCGGTACGGACAGCAGCCGCGGTTGGTAGCCCGTCCCCATCGACTCCGCCTGGCGCAGGGCGCGTTCGGTGGCGGTGACGTAGGGGCCCTCGAAGAAGTGGGAGAAGGTCCAGCCGTCCGCCGTGAGACGGGTATCGGCCGCGGCGACGAAACGGTCCCCGCTGCGGATCAGGAACCGCCACGCGGTGAGCCTGGTGCGCGGGGGCCTTCCGCCGGCCGCGAGGTTGGACGCGTGGAGCCGGTCGATCACGTGCACCGGAAGGGGCAGCTCGGCGGTCAACGGGCCCTGGACCGTGCGCAGGGCCGGAGTGTGCGCCTCGTGGACGGCGGTGGGGGAACCGAGTGCCGCGAGGACGCTGCGCAGGGCGGGCGCGGGAGCCGGAGGGACATGCAGCGGCATGGTGGGTCGCCTCTCACTTGGGAGACCTGTGGTTCGGGGGAAGGAACGGGACGGCGCTGTCGCATTCTGGGGTCAGAGGGGGGCTGAGGGGCAATGACCGCGCGCCAACTCTCTGCCTCGATTGCGGAGTTTATACGACACGTGTTCACGCAGTGTTTCGGCTAGCTGTCCCCGCAATTGCCGACAAGTCGCTTACCGGTCCCGCTGCGATGCCATTCGTGCCGCCTGAGCGCAGACCTGCCGCGCTGACCTCGGAGGCTACCGGAAGGGGGCTCGGCTGGAAAGCATCGGTTATCCGGAACCGGCAAAGTCGACGCGGAATTTGCATACGACGACTTGCCAGGTGAATGTGCCGAAGCGCCCATCCGGCCATACCGGCGCGCGCTCCTGTCCGAGGGGCGGTCACCGGCGTTATCGATCACGGCGCCTGGGCATCATCGACCGTACGTGCGCGCCCGGATGCACTCGGCCGGGCCAATGGAGGAGGGACACTTCGATGGGGGAGAAGGTCGTGGCAGGCGGATTCGACCTGTCCGATCGGCAACGGTATCGGAGGAAGCTCCACGAGTGCCTGGAGGGACTGGAGCGGCTTCTGGCGGAGAAGAGGTTCGATCGCCCCAAGAACATGATGGGGCTGGAGATCGAATTGAATCTCGCGGGTGCCGACGGTTTGCCGCGAATGGTGAATGCCCAGGTGTTGGAGCGGATTGCCAGCCCCGATTTCCAGACCGAACTCGGATTGTTCAACCTTGAGGTCAACGTCCTTCCCCACCGCCTGGACGGCCGGGTATTCGACCAGCTCGCGGAGGAGCTGAGCGCGGGGCTCCACTACGCCCATCGGCAGGCCGCGGAGATCGACGCGGGGGTGGTGATGATCGGGATCCTGCCGACCCTCTCCCGCGCGGACCTGGCGCCGGCCAACCTCTCGGCGGTGGACCGCTACTCGCTGCTGAACGAGCAGATCCTGATGATGAGGGGGGAGGACTTCACCCTCGACATCGACGGTGTGGAGCGGCTGACCTGGAGCACCGGGTCGATCGTGCCGGAGGCCGCCTGCACCTCCGTACAGCTCCACCTGCAGGTGACTCCGGCGCGGTTCGCGGACGTGTGGAACGCGGCGCAGGCGGTGAGCGCCGTACAGATAGCGGTGGGCGCCAACTCGCCCTTCCTGTTCGGGCGCGAGCTGTGGCGCGAGTCGCGGCCGCCGCTCTTCACGCAGGCCACCGACACCCGGCCGCCCGAGCTCCAGGCCCAGGGGGTACGGCCGCGGACCTGGTTCGGGGAGCGGTGGGTGGATTCGGCGTACGAGCTGTTCGCCGAGAACCTCCGCTACTTCCCCGCGCTGCTGCCGATCTGCGACGAGGAGGAGCCGCTGCGGGTACTGGCCGACGGCGGGGTGCCGAGCCTGCAGGAACTGGTCCTGCACAACGGCACGGTCTACCGCTGGAACCGGCCCGTGTACGGGGTCGCCGACGGGGTGCCGCACCTGCGGGTGGAGAACCGGGTGCTGCCCGCGGGGCCGACCGTCGCCGACGTCGTCGCCAACGCGGCCTTCTACTACGGGCTGGTCCGCACCCTCGCGGACGAACCGCGCCCGGTGTGGACCCGGATGCCGTTCGCCGAGGCGGAGGCCAACTTCGACGCGGCCTGCCGGTACGGGATCGACGCCCGACTGCGCTGGCCCCGGCGGGGGCGGGCCGGGGGGCTGGTGAGCGTACCGGCGGTGAGGCTGGTGCTGGACGAGCTGCTGCCGATGGCCGCGGCCGGCCTCGACGCCTGGGGGATCGAGGCCGCGGACCGGGACCACTACCTGGGGATCATCGAGGAGCGTTGTCGGCGGCGGGTGAACGGGGCGACCTGGCAGGTGGACACCTACCACCGGGCCCGCGCCGGCGGGCTCGACCGGGACGCCGCGCTCGCCGCGACCACCCGCCGGTACAGCGAGCTGATGCACCGGGGTGACCCCGTGCACACCTGGCCCGTCGGAATCGCGGAGCGGGAGGTGGACGCCGCGACGGTGGCCGGCCGCTGACTCGTCCGTCCTCGGGCGGCCCCTCCGGTCCGCGCCCGTCGCTCCCGCATCCCCCGATCCCGCCGCGATCGTCCCCTCCGGCCGCCGAGGAGGCAGTATGGGGTGGTCGAAACAGGACGTCGCGGCGGGATGGCTCGCAGCGGGGCGGCGGGACGGGAGTCGGGCGTGCGCGCGGAGCCGGTGGTGGTGGAGCTGGACGAGGACCAGCGGCGGCGGGGGGTCCTGCGCACCGAGACGCTGCTCGTGCTCGCGCTGTCGTTGGGCGCGAGCGGGGTCTCCGCGCTGATCAGCTTCATCGGCTCGCTCACCAAGCCGGGCGGCCTCAAGGACCAGGCCGCCACGCTCAACGGCTCGTACGCGCCGGGCCGGCCATGGCTGGACCTCGCCTGGCAGCTGTTCGGCATCGCCTCGGCGCTCGTCCCCGTGCTGCTGGTCGCGCACCTGCTGACCCGCGAAGGGGCGCCCGGGTTGCGGGTCCTGGGCTTCGACCGGACCCGGCCGTGGCAGGACCTGGGCCGGGGGGCGCTGGTGGCGGCCGGGATCGGCAGCGCCGGACTCGCCTTCTACCTGGCCGCCCGCGCCACCGGCTTCAACCTGACGGTCGTGCCGGAGGCGCTGCCCGACGTCTGGTGGAAGTTCCCCGTACTGATCCTCTCCGCGGTGCAGAACTCCGTGGTGGAGGAGGTCATCGTGCTGGCCTACCTGCTGCGCCGGCTCGACCAGCTGGGCTGGTCACCGATGGCGGCGCTGCTGGCCAGCTCCCTGCTGCGCGGTTCGTACCACCTCTACCAGGGCATCGGCGGGTTCATCGGCAACATGGTGATGGGCGTGGTCTTCGTACTGGCCTACCGGCGCTGGGGCCGGGTGGGGCCGCTCGTCGTCGCGCACGCGCTGCTCGACATCGTCGCCTTCGGCGGGTACGCGCTGCTCGCGGGCAAGGTGGGCTGGCTGCCCACCCCCTAGGCTTTTCGGACTTCGGGGGCGGGCCTCACGGGGCGGTGAGCAGTTCGCCGTCGAGGACGGTGACGGCGTGGCCGGTCAGGAGGGTGCGCTCGCCGGCCAAGGTGACGCGGACCAGGCCGGTACGGGCTCCGCCCTGGAGGCCGGTCATCTCGGTGCGGCCCAGGCGGGCGCCCCAGAAGGGCGCGAGTGCGGTGTGCGCGCTGCCGGTTACCGGGTCCTCGTCGATGCCGACGGCGGGGAAGAAGCCGCGCGAGACGAAGTCGTAGCCGCGGGCGGGGTTCTCGGCGGCCGCGGTGACGATCACCCCGCGGCGGGAGTGGGCGCGCAGGGCGGCGTGGTCGGGGGTGAGCTCGCGCACGGCACGTTCGTCGGCCAGCTCGACCACCAGGTCGCCGATGTGGGCGGAGGTGTCGTGCACCGACTTGATCTCGGCGCCCAGCGCGCGGCCCACCTCGGGGTCCGGGTCCACGGGCGTCAGCGAGGACGTCGGGAAGTCCATCGTGATCGATCCGTCCCCGGTGGCCCGGGCGGTGAGGACGCCGCAGCGCGCCGCGAAGCGGATCAGGCCCTCCGCGAGGCCGTCCGAGGCGAGGACGTGGGCGGTCGCGAGGGTGGCGTGTCCGCACATGTCGACCTCGGCGGCCGGGGTGAACCAGCGCAGCGCCCAGTCGGCGTCCCCGCCGGGCGGCAGGGGGCGGGCGAAGGCGGTCTCGGAGAGGTTCACCTCGGCGGCGACCCGTTGGAGCCAGGCGTCCGGGGGGAAGGGGCCGTCGAGGAGCAGGACTCCGGCGGGGTTGCCGTGGAAGGGGCGGTCGGTGAAGGCGTCGACGATTCGGATGCGCATGGATCCGACGGTAGATCGGTCCGCCGGACGCGGACAAAGGCCAATCGGGGCCGACTGGCCTGGTCGCGGCCGGGGGATCACTCGTGCGGTGCGTGCGGTGCGTGCGGTGCGTCCGGTTCTGGCTCGGCCGGGAGGTGGCCCACGGCCATGGCCACGGCGTCCCGGGCCGTGCCGGCCTCGCCGATGACGTCGCCGTGCGGGTGCGTCAGGACGCGGTAGGCGCCGGCGGGGGCGCTCAGGGCAACCTCGATCTCGTACGGGTGGCCGGTTCCGGAGCCGAAGCCGAGGGTCCAGTGGCTGGAGTACACGTACAGCCGTCTCAGCCGGGGTTCCGCGCCGGCCGCTTCCAGGAGTTCGCCGAACCGAGGGAATTCCGGGGCCTCGGCCGCCGGCTGCCGGGTGAGGCGCCACTGCAGCTCGACCAGCGCCGCCGGACCGCGCTCGTACGCCTCGGCCTCCTCGTCGTAGGACAGGAACGGCAGTTCCGCCCGCAGGTCCCGGATCCCCTTGCCCCGCCCCCAGGCCACCCCGGCCCGTACGACGTCCGTCAGGTCGTCGGTCGATCCGGAGACGAGCTCGACCCCCCGGCTCCAGCCGTGCACGTCGAACCGGGGGCTCCCGGAGCGGGCGCGGACCGACAGCGGATTCCGGGCGGGATCCGGGGAGGCGATCCCCGCCGAGGCGAGCGGCCCCCGGTCACCGGGCAGGACGGTGACGTCGGCGCCGAGTTCGGCCGCCCATCACGCTCGGCGAGTGTTGACGATAGTTTCCGATATATCGTTGACGCATCGCGATGGATCAGCGATAGTGAAGAAGTCGAAAGACGACGACCGCCATGACAATCGATGACGAAAGGAGCGCAGTGATGCGTTCACGTGGACAGCACGACCATGGACAGGGGCATGAGCACGGGCGGGGGCACGGGCACTGCGGGCCCGACCGTCGGGAGGAGTTCCGGGAGCGGCGTGCCGCCTTCGGGCCGTTCGGCCCGCCCTTCGGTGGCGGTCCCTTCGGGGGGCGCGGCGGCCGCGGGGGACCGCGGGGCCGGGCGCGGCGCGGTGACGTGCGCGCCTCGATCCTGGCGCTGCTCGTCGACCGGCCGATGCACGGTTACGAGATGATCCAGGAGATCGGCGAGCGCAGCGGCGGGGCGTGGAAGCCCAGCCCCGGCTCGGTCTACCCGACCCTCCAGCTCCTGGAGGACGAGGGGCTCATCGTCAGTGAGAGCGAGGGCGGCAAGAAGCTGTTCACCCTCACCGACGCCGGCCGCACCGAGGCCGAGTCCGGTCCGGACGCCCCCTGGGCGGACGCCGGGCGGGGCTTCGACTTCGAGGCGATGCACGAGGTGCGCACGGCCGGGGTCGGCCTGATGGAGGCCTTCGGGCAGGTCTTCAAGACCGGCTCGCCCGAGCAGCGGGAAAAGGCCCTCGCCGTGATCAACGACGCCCGCAAGAAGCTCTACCTGATCCTGGCGGACTAGCGCTGAGCCGCCCGGCGGCCCCCGGGCATCCGGCCCGTCGGTCGACTCCCGTACGGACGACGGCGCGCCCCGCGAGAAGCCTCGCGGGGCGCGCCGTCACGTCGCCGTCCGGCCGGGTCGAACCGGCTCCGGTGGCCGCGGTCAGACGACCAGGCCGGCCAGTTTGCGCAGCGACTCGTTCAGTGCCGCGGTGGCGGAGTCCTTGAGCTTGCCCGCCATCAGGGACACGGCCGCGCCCGTGAACTCGCCGTCGATGCGGACGGTGGTGGCGCCGGCGTCCTCGGTCAGCGTGTAGCGGGTCAGGACGGCCACGCCCATGGGGCCCTTGCCGGTGATGGCGAAGAGCCGTTCGTCCTCCAGCTCCGAAACGGTCCACAGGACCTCGGCGGGGAAGCCCATCATCTTCATGTTCTCGGCGAAGGTGGCACCGAGCGCCAGGGTCTCGGGGCCGCCCTTCGGGAAGTTGGTGTGGGTCATGCTCCACTGCCCGTACGCGTCCCAGTCCGTCAGCTGGGCCCACAGCTGCGCGGCGGGCGCCTCGATGCGTGATTCCGCGGTGACTTCAGCCATGCGTCCACCCCTTCTCGTCGGGTACGTGCGGCGGAAGGTAGTCCCGGCGACCCCAACATTCAATACTGACGACCTGTCAGATCCGGAGGATCGCCGGAGTCCCGGTCTCGGCCGCGTCTCAACAGGCGTCACCGGCGTGACGGTGCTGACCGGCCCTGCCATGATGGCCGGATGCAAGCGTCAGGGAAGAACGCCGGACTGGGCCTCGCCCTCGTCTCGGCGTGCGCGTTCGGTGGTTCGGGGGTCGCGGCGAAGCCGCTGATCGAGGCGGGGCTGGACCCGCTCCACATGGTGTGGCTCAGGGTGGCCGGGGCGGCGCTGGTGCTGTCCCCGCTCGCCTGGCGCCACCGTGATCTCGTACGGCGCAAGCCGCTGCTCCTCGCCGGCTTCGGGCTCATCGCCGTCGCCGGTGTGCAGGCGTTCTACTTCGCTTCCCTGTCCCGGATCCCGGTCGGCGTGGCCCTGCTCCTGGAGTACCTGGGCCCGGCCCTCCTGCTCGGTTGGATCCGCTTCGTCCAGCGCAAGCCCGTGACCCGGGCGGCCGCGGCGGGGGCGGCGGTGGCCGTCGTCGGCCTGGCCTGCGTGGTCGAGATCTGGGCGGGTCTGAGCCTGGACCCGCTCGGCGTGCTCCTCGGTCTCGCCGCCGCCTGCTGCCAGGCCTTCTACTTCGTCTTCGCGGACCAAGGGGCGGACGGGGACGACGTGCCCGACCCGATGGGCGTGATCGCGTACGGAATGATCATCGGCACCTTGGTGATGACCGTGATCGCCCGGCCCTGGAACATGGACTGGCAGGTGCTGGGCGGGGACGCCGTCCTGAGTGACCTGGCGGTGCCCGCGTTCGCCCTGCTCGGCTGGGTGGTGCTGGTCGCCACCGTCTTCGCGTACGTCACCGGAGTGGTCTCGGTGCGCAAGCTCTCCCCGCAGGTGGCGGGCGTGGTGGCGTGCCTGGAGGCCGTCATCGCCACCGTCCTCGCGTGGATCCTGCTCGGCGAACACCTCTCCCTCCCGCAGATCATCGGCGGCGCGCTGGTGCTGAGCGGCGCCTTCATCGCGCAGTCCTCCCGGCCGACCCCGCCGGCCGCGGTCGAACCCGCCGTGCTCGACCTGGAGCACACCCGGGCGTGACGCGGCCTCCGGGCTGCCGGCCTGGTCAGGCGGGCGGAGGAGCCCGTAGGGTACGCACCATGCCTTCGACCGTACTTCCGCCTCCCGCCGCCTAGGTCCTGTCCGGACGCCCCCGCGGTCCCCGCCCGTCGTGCGGGGACACCTGGGGATTCCCGCGCAGGACCGGGCGCGGGTGGCTGCTCCTTTGAGGACCCACCCGTCCCGGCCGCCCTCCGGCGGCCCGGGGCGGGTTCGTGCTGCCCGCGAAGTGATGACCCGCTTTCCTCATCCTTCACGCATGCGCGGAGAACCACGTGTCGAACCATTCGCCCGCCGCCGGGCGCGATCTGCTGTACCTCGTCGTCGCCGGAGTCGCCTGGGGCACCGCCGGGGCCGCCGCCTCCCTCCTCTTCCTGGCCAGTGACCTCGGCCCGCTCGCCCTGTCCTTCTGGCGGTGCGCGGGCGGGCTCGTCGTGCTGCTGGGGGTCCTCGCCGTACGACGCCCCCGGGCCGTACCCGGCTCCGGAGCCGTACGACGCCCTGGATTCGGTCGTCGCCCCGGAGCCGTCCGCGGCCGGGCCGGGACGCGCCGTCCGTCCGTCGCCTCGCTCATCGGGACCGGCCTGATGTTCACCGTGTTCCAGGCCGCGTACTTCGGCGCGGTGCGGGAGACCGGCCTGGCCGTCGGCACCGTCGTGACCCTGGGGGCGGGGCCCGTGTTGATCGCCGTAGGCGGCCGGTACTGGATGGGCGAGCGGCTGGGCCGGGGCGGGGCGGCCGCCGTCGGCGGTGCCCTCGCCGGGCTGGCCGTGCTCGTCCTGGGCTCCGGCGGCGGGGAGGTGCGGCCGATCGGGGTGTTCTGGGCGCTGCTCTCGGCCGCCGGGTACGCGGCGATGACGCTGCGGGCACGCCTGCTCGGGCGGCGCGGCGCGGGCGGCGACCCGCTCGTCACCACCGCCTGGTCGGTCGGGGTGGGCACGGTGTGCCTGCTGCCGCTCGCGGCGGTGGAGGGGCTGGTGCCGCACACCGCCGACACGGTGCGGGTGCTGTGGCTGCTGGTGTACGTCGCCACCGTGCCGACGGCGTTGGCGTACGCGCTGTACTTCACCGGGGCCGCGTCCGTGCGCGCCGCGACCGTGTCGGTGATCATGCTGATCGAGCCGGTGAGCGCCGCGGCCATCGCGGTCGGGCTGCTCGGGGAGCGACTGACCGGGGCCGTGGTGCTCGGCACCGTACTGCTCCTCGCCGCCGTCGGCGCGCTGATCGGCGCCGAGGTGCGCAGGCCCGCGGACGAGCCGGTGGAGGTCCGGCCCGCCCCCGAGGCTCAGAGCGCTGCGATGTAGTCCGGCGTGGTGATGCCCGGGGCCAGATCGGCGGCCGGGACCGGCCTCCCGTACGCCGGGGCGACCGGGACCACGCCCGACCAGAACGGCAGGTCCAGGTCCTCGGCGTCGTCGTTCGGCCCGCCGGTGCGCAGCTTCGCCGAGACCTCCTCCAGGTCCAGTCGGATCACGGCCGTGGCGGCGAGTTCCCGGGCGTTCGCGGGCCGGGAGTCGGCGGAGCGGCCGGGTACGACGTGGTCGACCAAGGCGTCCAGCGCCGTCCGGCACTCCGCCTCGTCGGTGACCTGCCGCGCGACGCCGTGCGCGACCACCGAGCGGTAGTTGAGGGAGTGGTGGAAGGCCGAGCGGGCCAGCACCAGGCCGTCGACGTGGGTCACGGTGAGGCAGACGGGCAGCCCCGGGTCGGTGCGGCCCGCGGCGAGCAGCGGGCGGGAGCCGGTGGAGCCGTGGACGTAGAGGGTGTCGCCGACCCGTCCGAAGAGGGTCGGGAGGACCACCGGCGCGCCGTCCCGGACGAAGCCGAGGTGGCAGACGTAGGCCTGGTCGAGTATCGAGTACACGGTCTCCCGGTCGTAGCGCGCCCGGTCGCGGGAGCGGCTGGGGACGGTGCGGTCGGTGGGCTCGTAGGCGGCGGGCGTGGTGGTCATGGTGCGAACTCCGTTGTACTAGTGCATAATGTTGTTTGTGCTAGGAGAGTATCGGATCAGTGGGCGTCGCGCATCGGAAATCGCGGCCAGTGTCGAAGCGGGCGTCGGGTCGGGCGCCCTGGAGCCGGGAGCGTTGTTGCCGGCGATGCGGGAACTGGCCGGTGAGTTGGGGGTGAACCCCAACACGGTGGCCGCCGCGTACCGGACGCTGCGCGAACGCGGAGTCATCGAAACGGACGGCCGGCGTGGCAGCCGGGTGCGGCACCGGCCCGCGACCGCCCCCCGGAGCTCGCTGCGGATGTCGGTGCCCGAGGGAGTGCGCGACGTCGCCCAGGGCAACCCGGACCTGTCCCTGCTGCCCGCCTTGGACGGGCCGCTCGCGGCTGCCGCCCGTAGGTACGCGCAGGCCCCGACCCTGTACGGGCAGGACCCCGTGGTCCCCGAGCTCGCCCGCCTCGCTCGGGCCGGGTTCGCGGCGGACGGCGTTCCGGCCGGGGCCATGGCCGTGACCTCGGGCGCGCTGGACGGGATCGAGCGGGTGCTGGTCGCCCACCTGCGGCCCGGCGACGCGGTCGCGGTCGAGGATCCGGGCTGGGGGAGCGTGCTCGACCTCGCCCCCGCGCTGGGACTGAGGGTGCTCCCGGTCGCCGTCGACGACGACGGCCCGCTGCCGGACGCGGTGGCCCGGGCGCTGGCCGAAGGGGCCAGGGCCCTGGTGGTGACGGCCCGCGCGCAGAACCCGACGGGCGCGGTGGTCGGCGCGGAGCGGGCGTCGGCCTTGCGGGAGCTGCTGGCGGCCCACCCCGACGTGCTGGTCATCGACGACGACCACGGCCACGGGATCGTGGACGTCCCCCTGTGCGCGCTGAGCGGCGCCACCCGGCACTGGGCGCTGATCCGTTCGACGGCGAAGGCGTACGGCCCGGACCTGAGGCTGGCCGTCCTGACCGGAGACGCGGTGACCATGGACCGGGTCCGCGGCCGGCAGGGGCTGGGCCCGGGGTGGGTGAGCCGGTTGCTCCAGTACGCAGTGGTGGAACTGTGGAGCACCGGCGCCGTCGATCCGGCGGCGGTGGCCCGCTCCTACGGGGTCAGGCGGGACGCGCTGGTCGCGGCGCTGGCGGAGCGGGGGGTACCGGCGCACGGGCGGAGCGGGATGAACGTGTGGGTGCCGGTGTCCGACGAGACGGCCGTGGTGACGCGGCTGCTGACGGCGGGTTGGGCGGTGACGGCGGGAGCCCGGTTCCGGGTGCACTCGGGACCCGCGGTGCGGATCACCGTCTCCGGGCTCGCGCCCGCGGAAGTGCCCGCGCTGGCGGACGCGGTGGCCTCGGCGGTGCGTCCCGTACTCGGCGGACGCCGGGACTGAAGGGGGGCTACGGGCGGGGGGTCCTCGGGCGGGCCTGGGTGAGGGCGGCTCCGGCCAGGACCACGGCAGCGCCGACCGGGGTGTTCCAGTGGAGCTGCTCGCCGAGGACGAGGACGCCCGCCGTGGTCGCGATCACCGGGATGAAGTAGGTGACCATCTGGGCGGTGGTCGGCCCGACCTCCGTCACCAGCTGGTACTGCATCTGCAGGGCCATGCCCGTGCCCAGGGCGCCCAGGGCGATCACCGACAGGGTCGGCCACAGCGGGAACGAGACGGGCACCGAGGTGAACGCCGCGCTGACGGCGGCCAGTTGGACGGTCGAGACCAACAGCTGGGCCCCGGTGAGCGCCACCGGGGAGCCGGGCGCGGAGGCCAGCGTCCGGCGTACGTAGATCCAGCCGATCGGGTAGCAGAGCGCGGCCAGCAGGGCGAGCGCGGTGCCCTTGGCGTCGACCCCGGCGAAGCCCTGCCAGGCGCCGAGCACGGTCAGGACGCCGAGGAAGCCCAGCCCCAGCCCGGCGAAACGGCGTCGCGTCGGACGGTCCTCGGAGAGGGCGACCAGGGACAGGGCCATGCCCCACAGCGGGGAGGTGGCGTTGCAGATCCCGGCCAGGCTCGACGGGATGCTGAGCTCCGCGTAGGCGAAGAGGGAGAACGGGACGGAGTTCAGCAGCAGCGCCGCCACCGTGAGGTGGGCCCAGGTGCGCGCCGTGCGGGGCAGCGGCTCGCGGCGCACCAGCAGTACGGCGAGCAGGGCCAGCGCTCCGAAGAGGACCCGGCCCAGGGCGACTTGGAAGGGAGCGTACGCCTCGGTGCCCACCTTGATCAGGAGGAAGCTGAAGCCCCAGACCACCGAGAGGACCGCGAAGCGCAGCCGCCAGTCCAGCCGCGAGCCGGCGGTGCGGTCCTTGGTGGGAGGGGTCGCTACCGGCGCCGGGACCGGGCCGGTGGGGGAGGGTTGCGGGGTGGGGCGGGAGGGGGCGGGTGCGCTCATGAGGCTCACTCTGCTGTGCGCGATGTCGTAGGACAAGCGAGATTTCATGCGGCTTACGGCGTAGCATCCCTTACATGTTGAACCTGGAGCGCCTGCGCACCCTCGACGCCCTCGCCCGCCACGGTTCGGTCAGCGGGGCCGCGGGCGGTCTCCACGTGACCACCTCCGCCGTCTCCCAGCAGATGGCCAAACTGGAGCGGGAGGTCGGGCAGCCCCTGCTGACCAAGAACGGGCGCGGGGTCCGGCTCACGGACGCGGGGCGACTGCTCGCGGACCACGCGGCCCGGATCATCTCCCAGGTCGAGCTGGCCCAGGCCGATGTGGAGGCCCAACGGGGTTGCGCCGTAGGGGAGTTGCGGGTCGGGGCCTTCCCGACGGCCATGCGCGGGCTGCTGCCCCACGCCCTGACCTCCCTGCGCGAGGGCCATCCCGAACTAAGGGTCCTCGTACGGGAACGGGAACCCGAGGACAGCATGGCCGCCGTCGTGCGCGGGGACCTCGACATGGCCCTGGCCATCGACTGGCACAACAAGCGGATGCCGGTGCCGGGCGAGCTGACCCGCACCCATCTGCTCGACGACGGCGTCGACATCGCGGTCCCGGCCGGGCACCCGCTGGCCGACCGCACCGGCATCTCCCTCGCCGACTTCGCCGACGACGACTGGATCTCCTGGAACGAGGGGCAGTTCTGTCACGAGTGGCTGGTCTTCACGCTGCGTGGCACCGGCATCGAGCCGCGCATCCGGCACATCGCCGAGGAGCACCACACCCAGCTGGCCTTCGTGGAAGCCGGGTTGGGCGTGTGCGTGACGCCCCGGCTGGGTCGGGGACCCGTACCGGCCGGCGTCAGGCTGCTGCCCGTCTGCGACACCGTACGTCGACACGTGTACGCCGTCTGGCGGGCCGACGCGGGTCGCAGGCCCTCCATCCGGGCCGCCGTCGAGGCGCTGCACGAGGCGGCGGCGCGGGTGCGGGAGGCGCCGGGAGGTTCCGGGGGGTCGGCGGCGGTGGAGGCCCGGCCGTGAGGGGGCCGGCGACCGGTAGCCGGTCGGGGCCCCGGCATCCCCCCGGCCGGGCTCGCGCTCGGGGGGCTCCGTGCCGCGCCGTCAGATCTTGCGGAAGTCCCAGGACACCACCGACTCGGGGGTGAGTCGGATCCAGGCGTGCCGGCCGTCGTGCGGCATCTCCTCGATCCCGAAGTTCTTCACCGGGAAGAGCCGCTCCGCCTCGGCCAGTTCCGGGCAGGGCTCCCCCGTCCGGGGCGCCTCGCCGACGAAGGTGACGCTGCCGGACAGTTCCACCCCACGCAGTTCGTCGTACGCCTCCCCGGAGTCGACGACCACCGAGATCCTGGGATCCGCGCGCAGGTCGGACCAGCGCCGGCTGCGCGTGATCGAGTACAGCCACAGGGACTTGCCGTCCCACACGAACCACAGGGCGCCCACGTGCGGACGCCCGTCGGGGGAGACCGTGGCCACCCGACAGGTCCGCTGTTCGCGCAGGAAGACGTCCACCTCCGCGTCGGTCATCATGATGCGGCGTCCCCGCCGCTGGGTGCCGTCCATCCGCCCACGTCCCTTCACATCTGACTATGTGTCAGGAATCATGGGGGCTCTTTCGTCGCCGCACCAGGGGGAGCCATGCCGGACCTCGATCCCGCCACCACCGCGCTGCTCACCGTCGAATGCCAGAACGGCGTCGTCGGCGAGGAGAGCGCCCTGCCCGAGCTGGCCAAGGAGGCAAGGGACTCCGGGATGCTGGCCCGGGTGGCCGCGCTGGCCGACGCCGCGCGCGCGGCCGGCGTACAGGTGGTGCACGCGGTCGCCGAACGGCGGCCGGACGGACGCGGGGCCAACGCCAACGCCCGACTGTTCCGCGCCGCCGGGAAACTCCCGGTGCGCCAGCTGAGCGGGACCGGTGCGGTGGAGATCGCGGCGCCGATCGTCGTGGCGGAACAGGACCTTGTGGTGCGCCGGCTCCACGGGCTCTCCCCGATGGCGGGCACCGACCTCGACGCGCTGCTGCGCAACCTCGGCGTCCGCACCCTCGTCGTCACCGGGGTCTCCTCGAACATCGCGATCCCGAACACCGTCTTCGACGCCGTGAACCTCGGCTACCAGGTGGTCGTACCGGCCGACGCCATCGCGGGCGTACCCGCCTCCTGCACCGCGGAGGTGATCCGCAACTCGCTCGTCCTCGTCGCGTCCGTCGTCACCACTGACGACCTGCTGCGACAGTGGGTCGCCGCCGCGCGCTGACCGCGCCCCGGAAGCCGCACCGGGCCCGGCGCGGGGCCGTCCTCCGGCCCGTCCGTCGACAGTGGTTCGTCATGGCTGATCAGCTCGACGATCCTTGCGTCGCGCACGGACTCCGGGCAGTGCGCGATCGACAGGAACGTACGCCCCTCGATCAGCGCGGCGAGCGGGTCACCAACGCCTGCCGCAGCCGCGCGTCCGCCGCGTCCGGACGGCGCAGCGGCCTGGCTGCTGACGGGCCACGGCGGTGGCGGAGCGCGCCGGCTCCGGTCCCGGCCCGGCGGTCGTCCGGGTCGTGGCGGCTCAGGGGCAGGGCATGCTCATGTAGAGGGCGTGCTCGCCCTCCGATTCGGTTCCCTGGTAGAGGGTCGTGTCCAGTCCGCAGAAGGCGAAGCCGAGGCGCCGGTACGCGTGGATGGCCGGGGCGTTGATGTTGGTCACTTCCAACCAGACGTGCCCGGACCCCCGTTCGCGCGCGAAGTCCACCGCCTGCCCCATCAACGCCCGGCCGAGCCCCCGGCCCCGATGGCGCGGGGCGACCTCGATGTCCTCGATGGTCAGCCGCCGGTTCCACGGGGAGTGGGAGACGGCGACGAAGCCGGCGAGCCCGCCGTCGGCGGCGACGGCCACGAACGTCCGGCTGTCCCCCTCGGCGGCGTCCTCCCCGTTTTTGCCGTCCGCCGAGCCGTCACTGCCGTCGTCCCGCGGGAACACCTTGACCAGTGGCGGATCCACCGGCACCTCGCGAAGGGCGAAACCCTCGCCGGTCACGGCCACGGAGAAGACGGTGGCGGTGGTGAAGGAGCCGTCGATGCCGTCGATGGCCCCGGTGTCCTCGGGCCCGGCGATCCGGAACTCGTACGTCGTGTCACTGGTCGTGGTCATGCCCCGAGGCTATGACCGCTCTGCCCGATGGAGAGCTGATTTCAGTCGAATCGCTTCCGGGGGTCGTCGTGGGCGCAGCACTCGGGTCGCCCGTTCGCCATTGGTCCGCCATGCCCTTGCCGAAGCTTCTCGTCGCCAGCCCGAACAGCACTCCACCGAGAACGAACCAGGGGTTCCACACGGTGAGCGTCCAGAACCTCTGGGCGGCGCTGATCCCACCGACGGCGGGGACGCCGGCGATCAGCAGCACCTCGACGAGGAGGCCCCGGACCAGCAGCAGCAAGCAGATGGCCAGTCCCAGCAGTTGGAGCACGCGCCACGTGCGCCCGCGCACACCGCGCTTTCGCAGGCCCAGCGCCACCAGGGCGCCGATCAGACACAGGAAGCCGACACCCCAGAGCCCTCCGGCCACGAACCAGGCCGGCCGTTCGGACGCGAGCCGCTCACCGGACGAGACGTCCAGCCCGACCTCACCGCCCAGGGCCCAGAAGAAGTGCAGAGCGGCGAAGGCCACCGCCCATCCGGCAGCAAGGCATCCGTGCCAACGCGATCCGCCGAAGCGCAAACCCCCCGCACCCCCCTCGTGTTGAGACCGTCCCCCATCGCCCTCGGGCGCTGCCCGAGTTTCCCGGTCCGCGAGAGCCGGGTGCCGGCATGTTAGTCCTCATTTCGGATTTCTGTGCCACGAGTTGACGGTGCGCGGATCGATCCGGGTCGGGCGGACCGGTCCGCCGATCGGCCGTCAAGGAATCCGGACACCGAACTCCACCCGGACGTGGGTTGGTTGACGTCGGCGGATAGCCTCGACCCATCGGCAGGAGGTCATTCGATGTCAGTTGTGTGGAGTGAGGCCGTCATACCCGGGCTCGCGTTGTTGCTGTTCCTGTGCTGCGGGACGGAAATGGTCATGCGCCGCTTCTTCAAGGGGCGCACCATCCTCTTCGGGCGCAGCAGTGCGCGACGGCCTTTGACCGGCCACGCTTTCGACGAGTTCAACCTGATCTTCAACGGCAACAAGCTGGTCGAGATCCAGCAGCAGCAGTTGCAGGAAGTGCTCCGCGACGACGAGTGCGACGGCGCCCCGCCGCGGACGCGCATCGACCTGGACAAGGGCACCGCAAGCGTCGTCCTGCCGGGCGAGGGCGACCTCTCTCCCCGCCCCCGGCCTGCCGGCCGCGGGTGACCGGTGTTCCCGGACCCGGAGCCGGACCCGCCCCCGGTCCTCGGCGGACCGGCGCGCGTGCCGGTGGCCCGTTCCGGCAGGCTGTGCGACGGTTCCGGCGAAAACCTTGGATCGTGAATCCCCGTCGCCGGATAGCCTGGGAAAATGCTCACAGAAGTGATCGCGACCCGCTACGTCACGCCCCTGCGTGAGGGCGGCTCGCTCCCGGGAATCGTCGAGGCCGACGACCTCGGTACCTACGTCATGAAATTCACCGGCGCCGGCCAGGGTCGCAAGACCCTGGTGGCCGAGGTCATCTGCGGACGCCTCGCCCAGCGGCTGGGTCTGCGCGTCCCCCGCCTGGTGCAGATGCAGTTGGACCCCGTCATCGGGCTCGGCGAGCCGGACCAGGAGGTCCAGGAGCTGCTCAAGGCCAGCGGCGGCCTGAACCTCGGCATGGACTACCTGCCCGGCTCGATCGGCTTCGACCCGCTCGCCTACCGGGCGGATCCCGTCGAGGCGGGGCGCGTGGTCTGGTTCGACGCGCTGATCAACAACGTCGACCGGTCATGGCGCAACCCCAACCTGCTGGTCTGGCACGGGGACCTGTGGCTCATCGATCACGGCGCCACCATGATCTGGCAGCACAACTGGCCCACCGCCCGGGCCGCGGCGGCCAAGCCCTACAACGCCTCCGACCACGTCCTGGCCTCCGTCGGCCCGGACATCGCCGCTGCCGCCGCCGAACTCGCCCCGCGGGTGACCGAGGAACTGCTCACCGAGGTCGCCGCCGACGTCCCGGACGAGTGGCTGGTCGACGAGCCGGGCTTCGACTCCGCGGCCGCGGTCCGGCGGGCCTATGTGGAGGCGTTGCTGCCGCGCGCGGCCACGATCCACGAGAGGATCTTGTTGGAGGCCGAGGTGAAGGCTCCGGCGGGTCCGCCCGGCTGGCTCACCGACCACCTCCCCGAATGGCCCCACAAGATCAACAAGAAGACGAGCGACGACGAGTGACCGAGCGGGACGTGTTCGAGTACGCGCTGGTGCGCGTGGTGCCCAGGATGGAGCGCGGCGAGTGTTTCAACGCCGGCGTCATCGTTTACTGCCGGGCGCGCTCGTACGTGGCCGCGCGCATCCACCTCGACGAGGCGAAGCTCCTCGTCCTCGACCCGGAGGCCGACGTTGCCGGCATCCGGGCGGCCCTGTACGGGGTCGAGGGGATCTGCGCGGGCGGGGAACGGGCGGGGCAGGCGGCGGACGGCGACGCGGGTCGGCGGTTCCGCTGGCTCATCGCCCCCCGCAGTACGGTCGTCCAGCCCGGGCCGGTGCACACCGGCCTGACGGCCGACCCGGAGGCGGAGGTGGAACGCCTCCTGGACCTGCTGGTCCGCTGACCGGCCCGCCCGGAGCCCGCCCCGGAGCCCGATCCGGACCCGCCCGGGACCGTCCGGGGAAACCGTCCCGGGGTCCGGGTGGGGAGCCACTCGCGGGTGGCCCGCGGGGCGCGTCGCGAGGGCCCCCGTTGACACCGGGTGCCATGGCTCCTAGCGTCTCCTCAGCTGAAGCTACTAAGCGGTTGCTCACCTCCGGGCGGCCGTTTCTCGACGGCGAGGAGATCCAGCATGTCCACCACCGAGCAGCGCGTGGCGATCGTGACCGGGGCGGCCCGTGGCATCGGCGCGGCCACCGCCCTGCGCCTTGCCGCCGAGGGCCGCGCGGTCGCCGTACTCGACCTGGACGAGGCGGCCTGCAAGGACACCGTGGAGGCGATCACGGCGGCCGGCGGCAAGGCCCTCGCGGTCGGCTGCGACGTGTCCGACAGCGCCCAGGTGGAGGCGGCGGTCGAGCGCGTCGCGAGCACCCTCGGCGCCCCGACCGTCCTGGTCAACAACGCGGGCGTGCTCCGCGACAACCTGCTCTTCAAGATGAGCGACACCGACTGGGACACGGTCATGAACGTGCACCTGCGCGGTGCGTTCCTGATGGCGCGGGCCTGTCAGAAGTACATGGTGGAGGCCAAGTTCGGCCGCATCGTGAACCTCTCCAGCAGCTCCGCCCTCGGCAACCGGGGCCAGGCCAACTACGCGGCGGCCAAGGCGGGCCTGCAGGGGTTCACGAAGACCCTCGCCTTCGAACTCGGCAAGTTCGGCGTGACCGCCAACGCCGTCGCCCCGGGCTTCATCGTGACCGAGATGACCGCCCAGACGGCCGCCCGGATCGGCATGGGCTTCGAGGAGTTCCAGACCGCCGCCGCCACCCAGATCCCGGTGCAGCGCGTCGGCCGTCCGGACGACATCGCCAACGCCATCGCCTTCTTCACCGGCGAGGCCGCGGGCTTCGTCTCCGGGCAGGTCCTGTACGTGGCCGGCGGCCCCCTCAACTGACCGGCTCACGAGAGACAGGGCGTACGTCATGACCTACAACGGCATCGACAGCGGCAAGGCCGCGCTGGTCACCGGCGCGAGCCGGGGCATCGGATACGGGATCGCCGAGGCGCTGGTGGCCCGCGGCGACCGGGTCTGCATCACGGGACGCAACGAGGACGCGCTCAAGGAGGCCGTCGAGCGGCTCGGCGCGGACCGCGTGATCGGCGTGGCGGGCAAGGCGCACGACGAGGCCCACCAGGCCGTCGCCGTGGAGCGCGCCATGGAGGCCTTCGGCCGCTGCGACTTCCTGATCAACAACGCCGGCACCAATCCGGTCTTCGGGCCGATCGCGGACCTGGACCTCGGCGTCGCGCGCAAGGTGTTCGAAACCAACGTGATCTCCGCCCTCGGCTTCGCCCAGCGCACCTGGCACGCCTGGCAGAAGGACAACGGCGGCGCGATCGTGAACATCGCCTCCATCGCCGCAGTGTCCGCCTCGCCCTTCATCGGGGCCTACGGGATGAGCAAGGCCGCCATGGTCAACCTCACCCTGCAGCTCGCGCACGAGATGGCCCCGCAGGTCAGGGTGAACTCGATCGCCCCCGCCGTCGTGAAGACGAAGTTCGCGCAGGCGCTCTACGAGGGTCGGGAGCAGGAGGCCGCGGCCGCCTATCCGCTCGGCCGGCTCGGGGTGCCGGAGGACATCGGAGGGGCCGCCGCATTCCTCACATCTGCACAAGCGGAATGGATCACAGGACAAACTCTCGTCGTTGACGGGGGAATCTTCCTCAATGCCGGAGTCGGCTGACCGGTATGCGGACGCATTTGCCTCCCCCGAGGAGGCAAATGCGTACCGAATGTGCATGAAATCGGTCAAGTGCCTCACGAAACCTACCCCTTGGATTTGTGATGCACTGCGGTAGGGTCTGCCGCATCCCTGGCTGATCGAGGAGCGTGCACGTGTTCAACCGGACCAGATGCCTGCGGATCACTGCGGCCCTTGCGTCCATATCCCTGCTCGCCGGGTGCGGTCTGTTCTCGGACGAGGGTGGTGACGGCGCCAAGAGGATCGTCGTCGGCACGACGAGTGCGCCGAGCCACCTCGACCCCGCCGCGGCCTGGGACGGTTCCTGGGAGCTGTACCGGAACATCTACCAGACCCTTCTGGCGTTCCCCACGGGCAGCACCAGGCCCCAGCCGGACGCCGCCCAGAACTGCGAGTTCACCGACTCGGCGAACCAGTCCTATCGCTGCACCCTGCGCAAGGGCCTGAAGTTCTCCAACGGCGAGACGCTCGACGCCAAGGCCGTCAAGCACTCCCTCGACCGCATTCGGAAGATCAACCACAAGTTCGGTCCCAGCGGGCTCTTCAACAGCCTCGACAAGATCGAGACCCCGGACGCCCTCACCGTCGTCTTCCACCTGAAGGCCTCCGACGCGACCTTCCCGTACGTGCTCGGCTCGCCCGCCGCCTCGCTCGTCGCGCCGGGGGAGTACCCCGCCGACAAGGTGCGGGACGACGGCAAGGTCACCGGCTCCGGCCCCTACGTCCTCGACTCGTACAAAGAGGGCGGCGAGGCGGTCCTCGGCCGCAACGAGACCTACGCGGGCTTCGCCGACCGCCGCAACGACGGCGTGACGATCCGCTACTTCTCCGACTCCAAGAAGATGGTCGCCGCGCTCAAGGGCAAGGAGATCGACGCGACCTACCGAGGCCTGTCCGCCACGGAGATCAAGGACCTCCAGACCCCCGAGTCCCACAACGCGGGCGTCCAGGTCGTCGAGAACGTCGGCGCCGAGATCCGCTACCTGGTCTTCAACCCCCAGGACCCGCAGGTCAACAAGCTGCCGGTGCGCCAGGCCATCGCCCAGATCCTCGACCGCGGCGCGATCGTCTCCAAGGTCTACCAGGGCACGGCCGAACCGCTGTACTCGATGGTCCCCAAGGGCGTCGTCGGCCACAAGACGCCGTTCTACGACCTGTACGGCCAGCCCGACGTCGCCAAGGCCAAGAAGATCCTCAAGGACGGCGGGATCACCCAGCCGGTCGACCTGACGTTCTGGTACACCACGGACCGCTACGGCGCCTCGACCGCGGACGAGTTCACCGAGATCAAGCGCCAGCTGGACGAGACCAACCTCTTCAGGGTCACCCTGCGCGGCAAGCCCTGGAAGGAGTTCCAGGAGGGCTACAAGAACCGCGAGTACCCGGTCTTCGGCCGCGGTTGGTTCCCCGACTTCCCGGACCCGGACAACTTCATCGCGCCGTTCGTCGGCAAGGACAACGCGGTCGGCACCCCGTACGAGCCGGCCGACGTCCTCAACGAGGTCCTGCCCAAGTCCCGCCGCGAGGGCGACCGCTCGGCCGGCGTCAAGGAGTTCGAGCGCGCCCAGCAGATCTTCGCCCAGGACGTCCGCCTGCTGCCCCTGTGGCAGGGCAAGCTGTACGTAGGAGCCCGCGAGGACATCGCCGGCGCCGAGCGGGCCCTCGACCCGCAGACCGCCATGCAGATGTGGGAGCTGTACCGCAAGACCAGCTGGTAGCGGACGGGCGGGCATCCGGGTCGCGGTGATGTCAGTGGCCCCCGGTAGGTTCTTGAGCAGTTGCACGAACTTGTACCGGAGGTTGTCGACGTGACCCAGATGCTGCCCGAGTCCTGGCTCCCCGCTCTCGGCGGGGAGCTGGAGCAGCCCTACTTCAAGGAACTCACCGAGTTCGTCGAGAAGGAACGGGCGAACGGGCCGGTCTACCCGCCCCGCGAGCAGGTCTTCGCGGCCCTGGATGCCACGCCGTTCGACAAGGTGAAGGTCCTGGTCCTCGGCCAGGACCCCTACCACGGCGCCGGCCAGGGCCACGGCCTGTGCTTCTCCGTGCAGCCCGGGGTCAGGACCCCGCCCTCGCTGCGCAACATCTACAAGGAGATGAAGGAGGAGCTCGGCCTCCCCGTCCCCGACAACGGGTACCTGATGCCGTGGGCCGAGCAGGGCGTCCTGCTCCTCAACGCCGTTCTCACGGTCCGCGAGGCCGAGCCCAACTCGCACAAGGGCAAGGGCTGGGAGAAGTTCACCGACGCCGTGATCCGCGCGGTGTCCGAGCGCCCCGACCCGGTCGTCTTCGTCCTCTGGGGCGCCTACGCCCAGAAGAAGATCCCGCTCATCGACGAGGAGCGGCACGTCATCGTCAAGGGCGCCCACCCCTCGCCGCTGTCCGCCAAGAAGTTCTTCGGTTCCCGGCCCTTCACGCAGATCAACGAGGCCGTCGCCGCCCAGGGACATGAGCCGATCGACTGGCGCATCCCCGACCTGGGCTGACGCCACCCCGCGCCTCGGCGTCAGAGGGGGTGCCTCCGGTTAGCTTCTTGTGATCAGGCCGTACCAGGTCTGCGGAGCAAGCCGGAGGCCGCGTTGACGGAGCAGCAGGAGGCGTCGGAGGACGCCGTCATGACGAGGATCGGCCAAGCGGTCATCCTGCTGCACGCCGGCGACCGCGAGGAGGCCCGCAACCGGCTCGGGGAGATCTGGTCCGAGATCGGCGAGGACGGCGACTCCCTCCACCGGTGCACCCTGGCGCACTACATGGCCGACGCCCAGGACGACCCCGCCGACGAACTGGCCTGGGACCTGCGCGCCCTGACCGTCGCCGACGGACTCACCGCCGACGGATCCGCGACCGACGGACCTACGACCGACGGGCTCGCGGGCCGGGAGGGCGACGCGCTTCCCGCCCGGCGCCCCGGGGACGGGCCGCGGCGACGCGAGCCGCAGCGGGCGGTACGCGTCTTCTACCCCTCGCTGCACCTGAGCCTGGCGGTCGACTACGTCAAGCTCCGGCGCCCCGATGCGGCCCGGGTGCACCTGGCACGGGCCCGCGCCGCCACCGGGGCCCTGTCCGACGACGGGTACGGCAACGGGGTGCGGGCCGCCATCGCCCGGCTGGAGCGCCGCCTGGCCGCGGAGCCGGGCACGCCCCACCGGCCGTTCCCCGAACAGTCCCCGTAGGGCCCGTCGTCGCGCCGCTCGCCGGGGCCCTCGTACGTCGTCCGTACCCGCCGCCACCGTCCGTGCGGCGGTGCCGTGGCCGGCCGTCGTGGTCAGCCGCCGTGGACGCCCGCGCAGATGCGGGCCTCGGGGCTGTCCGGGTGCCAGCGCCCGTGCCGGCGGCCCAGCGCGCACACGTCGGCCGGCCGGACCGGCAGCTCCCGCACCAGCTCGCGCGGAACCCGCGCGCCGGGCCGCACCGGGTGCGGGCGGGCCTCGGTGGGCTCCTCGGCGTGCCGCACGGGCTTCGGCGGCTCCGGGATGTCGGGGACGGGCGGCACCACCTCCCGGCGCGCGGTCGGCGCCGCCGCGGACCCGCTGTGCGCCGTCGTCGCCCGGTGGGGGGCGGCCGGTTCGGAAGGGTGCGCGGCGCTCCGCCCCGGCACCGTCCGCAGCGCCTCCAGGGCGGGCGCCTGGACGACCACCGGCAGGGTTCCCGGCCCGCCGCGCGGCCCGTGCCGCGGCGGCAGTCCGGTCGAGGGCGCCGAATCCGGGCGCATCGGCGCCGGCGTCACATTCACACAACCGGAGACGGCCGAGACGGCACAGGCCACTCCCAGCAGCAGTTTCGTAGAGGTTCGGGTTGGATGCACCCGCGCAACTCTGCTGTGCCAGGACCCCGTTGCGAAAACCCTGGACGCATAATGCCCCCGCACGGGTGACGGCCGGCCGGACCGGGCCCGACCCCCGCCCCGACCCCGACCCCGCCCCGACCACGGACCGCCGCGCCGGCGATTAAGCTCGGGCCTCCCACAAGGAACACACCTGGAGGCTGCCGGTGAAGGTCGGCGTCATCGGACTCGGAGACATCGCCCAGAAGGCGTACCTGCCGGTCCTCACCACCCGCCCCGGTATCGAGCTGCACCTGCAGACCCGGACTCCCGCCACGCTGGAGCGGATCGGCGCACTCCACCGCGTCCCCGCCGAGCGGCGGCACACCACGCTCGACTCCCTGCTCGCCCAGGGCCTCGACGCCGCCTTCGTGCACGCCCCGACCGCCGCCCACCCGGAGATCGTCGCACGGCTGCTGGAGGCCGGCGTGCCGACGTACGTGGACAAGCCGCTGGCCTACGAGTTCGACGCGTCACGGCACCTGGTGGAACTGGCCGAGGAACGAGGGGTCACCCTCTTCGTCGGCTTCAACCGCCGCTACGCGCCCGGCTACGCGCAGTGCGCCGACCACCCGCGCGAGCTGATCGTCCTCCAGAAGAACCGGGTCGGACTCCCCGAGGACCCGCGCACCCTGGTCCTCGACGACTTCATCCACGTCGTCGACACGCTGCGCTTCCTGCTACCGGGCGAGGCCGACCACATCGACGTCCGGGCCGTGGTCCGCGACGGGCTGATGCACCAGGTCGTCCTCCAGATGTCGGGCGACGGGTTCACCGCCCTCGGCATCATGAACCGGCTCTCCGGATCCACCGAGGAGGTCCTGGAGGTGTCCGGACAGGACTCCAAGCGCCAGGTCGTCAACCTCGCCGAGATCATCGACCACAAGGGCCAGCCCACGGTCCGGCGGCGCGGCGACTGGGTGTCCGTGGCCCGCCAGCGCGGGATCGAGCAGGTCGTCGACACCTTCCTGGAGGCGGTGGAGACCGGCCGGACGCTGAGCGCACGGGACGCCCTGCTCACCCACGAGCTGTGCGAGCGGGTGGTCCTGACGGCTCTGGAGCAGGCCTCCCGGACCTGACCGCCCGGGCCGTACGCGCCGCGCAGTACACCAGCAGCACGACCAGGGCGGCCCCGGTGGGCCAGTTCCCGAAGCGGGCGTAGACGGTCGTGCCGCCGGCGAGCGGCACCTCGTACACCGCCGCCGCCCCGGCCGTCGACGCGGGCAGGGCCGGGCCGATCCGGCGGCCCGACGGGCCGTGGACCACGCTGACCCCGGTCAGGGTCGCGTGCACCACCGGGCGGCCGGTCTCGGCCGCCCGCAGGGCCGCGAGCGAGGCGTGCTGGGCCGGCGCCCAGCTCTCCTGGAACGTCGAGGTCGCCGATTGAGCCACGATCAGCGCCGCCCCCTCGCGGGCCAGGTGCCGACTCATGTCGGGGAAGGCCGACTCGAAGCACACCAGCGGCCCGACGCGCAGCCCTCCGGGCAGGTCCATGACCACCGGTGCGGCGCCGCGCATCCGGTCCTCACCCGCCGCCTTACCGACCGAGGTGGCCCAACCCAGCACCGACCGGGCCGGCACGTACTCGCCGAAGGGGACCAGCCGCATCTTGTCGTAGCGCTCCCCGGTGGGCCCCTCGGGCCCGATCAGCAGCGAGCTCTTGTAGATCCCCGGCCGGTCCGACCGGCGGGCGTCCACGTTGACCAGCAGCGGCGCCCCGGTCCGCGCGGCCAGCTCCGCCAGCCGGCGCGACAGGTCGGGCCGGGCCGCGAGGTCCGCGCCCACACTGCTCTCCCCCCAAACCACCAGGTCCGGGCGGGCGCCGACGAGGCCCAGCGTCAGCCGCTCCTCCGCGTCGAACCGCCGCTCCGCGCCGTCCGCCCCGCCCACCGGACCCGGCTGCACGACCGCGACCCGCAGGACGCCCGTCAGCTCCGGGCGCGGCAGCCACAGCCACACGGCCCCCGTCAGCACCGCGCAGCCCGCCACCCCGGCGACCGCGGGGGCCCGCGCCCCCGGAACCGCGATCAACAGCACCAGCGCGCAGTTGACGGCCACCACCAACAGGCTCACCAGCCACACGCCGCCCACCGAGGCCAGCAGCAGCGCCGGCGGCACCTGCCACTGGCTGGCCCCCAGCAGCCCCCACGGCCCGCCCAGCCCCTGCCAGGACCGGACCAGCTCCGACAGCAGCCAGCCCGCCGGTACGACGACCAACGCGGCCGCCGCCCGACCCCGCGCGGGCGCCCCGCCGAGCAGCTCCCGCACCAGCAGGGCCCAGGGGATCCAGAGCACGCCGAGCAGCGCGGCCAACGGGATCAGGAACACGTGCAGGCTCGGCAGCAGCCAGTGGTGCACCGCCACGATGAACCCCGCGCCCCCCAGCCAGCCCTCCAGCGCGGCCCGCCGCCCGGTGGGGGCCGACCGCAGCAGCAGCATCCAGGGCACGAGGGCGACGTACGCGAACCACCACAGCGCCGGGGCCGGGAAGGCGAGACAGGGCAGCGCGCCGGCGGCCACCGCGGCCGCCGCGCGCCCCCACCGGGTCCGCTTCGTGAGCATCAGGCGCCTCCGCTTCCAGTGTGGGACGGCATCGGGCGGGGCGCGGCTCAGGCCGACACGTGGCGCCACTTCTCGTGCACGGTGACCCCGGTCAGCCGCCAGCCGTCCCGGGTACGGGCCAGAGTGAAGGTGTAGCGGCCCGCGGCGACGAAGTTGGGGGCGGTCACGGTGCCGTCGAAGTCCGCGCCCGCGAGCCGCATCGGATTGAGGAAGTCCGCCCGGACCCGCGCCACGTCCCCCGGGCCCCCGCCCTCGTCCTCCAGCCGCACCAGCCGGTTCACGATGAGGTGCTGGCGCACCGGGAACAGCTTCATCGTCTCGGCGAGCCAGTCCGCGACCTCCGCGGCCGGGCCCGCCACCCCGCCCGCCGCGCTGTAGTCGGCCCGGCCGCCGGGCGCGAACAGGGCCCGGTAGGCCTCCCAGTCGCCGTCGTCTACGGCGACCGCGTACCCCGAGACCACCTCGTCGATGGCCAACCGGTCCATTACCGTCGCGAGGTCCACACGCTGCGTCATCGGGTCAGTCTGGGGCTGTCCGCCCCCGACGCCAAGGGGCGTGCGCCGACCGGGTCATCCACGGACGATCAGTGACCGGAAAGAACCTCCCGCTGGCGGACCACGACGAGGAAGGCGTCGCTGTCGAGATCCATCACGACCTCCGCCGCGACGCCCTCGCGCTTGCGCTGCGCCGCGTACTCCTCGGCCGGCCAGCTTCCCCTCGGACTTCCCGCCGGAAAACGCTCCAATACCACGCGTCGCATGGGACACCCCCCTCTGCCTGCCGGGTCCCTCCCGGCACACATCTCTACGGGGACAACGACGCGGAGGCCACCCGGGAACGTTCCCGAGCGGCCTCCGATTCACGCGAAGTGGTGAGCGTACGGCCCGCTAGGAGCCCGACTCGCCCGCGTGCGGGCTGAGGACGTCCGTGCCGATCAGCACGAACAGCACGATGCCCAGCACGATCCGGTAGATCACGAACGGCATGAAGCTCTTGGTGGAGATGAACTTCATGAACCACGCGATGACGGCGTACCCGACGAAGAAGGCGATCACCGTCGCGAAGACGGTCGGACCCCAGGAGATGTGGGTCGGGTTCTCCATCACGTCCTTGATCTCGAACGCTCCCGAGGCCAGCACGGCCGGGATCGCGAGGAGGAAGGAGTAGCGGGCGGCCGCCTCACGGGTGAAGCCCAGCAGCAGACCGCCGGAGATCGTCGCACCCGAACGGGAGACGCCGGGGATCAGCGCCATCGCCTGGCAGAGACCGAAGATCAGACCGTCCTTGACGCCCAGCTCCTTCAGCGTCTTGCGCTGGACGACGACCCGGTGCCGGCCACCCTCCTCGTCGCGCGAGGCCTGCCAGTCGGCGAAGCCGAGGACGAGACCCATCAGGATCAAGGTGGTGGCCGTCAGCCGCAGGTCGCGGGCCGGACCGGTGATCTGGTCCTTGAAGAGCAGGCCGAGGATGCCGATCGGCAGCGAGCCGACGATCACCAGCCAGCCCATCTTGGCGTCCTGCTCGGAACGCAGCGCCTTCGTGTACAGGGAACGGAACCAGGTGGAGACGATCCGCGCGATGTCCTTGCGGAAATAGATCAGGACGGCGGCCTCGGTGCCGATCTGGGTGATGGCCGTGAAGGCCGCACCGGGGTCGTGCCAGCCGGCGAACGCCGCGGTCAGGCGCAGGTGGGCACTGGAGGAGATCGGGAGGAACTCCGTAAGCCCCTGGACGAGACCGAGGATTAGGGATTCGAACCAGCTCATGTCGGGGTGCGCTCGTCCTTGTGATCGTCGGGCAGTTCGGGTCCGATGCTAGGGCCCGTGGGAGGCGGCCGTGACCACAGGGGGGTGTTGGGGCGCCGGCTCGAACGCGGCGCCCGGCGCCAGGCGGTGCCGCTTGCGCCACGCGACGACCGCGGCGATCACCGCGGACACCGCGATGAACCCGAACGAGACGAGGAACGCGGGTGATCCGGGCGAGGAGGCACTGGCCCCCGCGATCACGTAGGCGGCGGTGTTCGGGACCGTACCGAGCGCCGTCGCGCACAGGAACGGCAGCCAGCCGCACCGCGACACCGCCGCGATGTAGTTGGCCGCGGCGAACGGCACCCCGGGGAAGATCCGCACCGCGAGCATCGACCGGAAGCCGTGCCGGCTCAACTGCGCGTCGGCCGCCTTCAACCAGCGGCCGCGAAGGTACGGGCGCAACGCCTCCTGCCCCATCGCCCGGCCCAGACCGAAGGCGATGCCTGCCCCCACAACCGTCCCCGCGACGGCCGCGACCAGCCCGAACTGGGTCCCGAAGACAGCCCCCGCCGCCAGGTTCAGCAACGGCCGAGGCACGAACGCCGCCGTGCACACCCCGTACGCTCCCGCGAACGCCAGCACCGCCGCACCCACCGGCAGCTCCGGCGGCCAACCCTGCGACAGCAGTCGCTGCGGCTCGTACAGCACCACGCACACCCCGGCCGCCAGCAGCAGCACGACGAGCAGCGACAGCCGGGTCCACGGCGCGAGGAGGAGGGACATTCCGGGAGACTAACCGACCAGTGCGACGCACCGCCGTAATCTGGGCCTCATGCGGCCGAACACCCGGCGACCCCCGGCGATCCCACCCAGCGCACTCGCCGACGTCCTCGTGGAACGGCTCACCACCGCGTACGCCGCGGCCGCCGATCCGGCGCAGGCCGGACCCATGACCGCGTACATGAAGGACGTCGCCCCCTTCCTCGGCATCCGCACCCCGCGGCGCCGCGCCCTCTCCCGGACAGTGACGAAGGACACCCCGCGCCCCTCCGAGGCGGACTGCGCGGCCCTCGCGCTGCGCTGCTGGTCGCTCGCGGAACGTGAGTACCACTACTTCGCCGTCGACTACCTCCGCCGGTACGTGCCGCGGTGCACCTCCGGCTTCCTGCCGGTGGTCCGCCACCTGATCGTCACCACCTCCTGGTGGGACACCGTCGACCTGCTCGCCGCCCACACCGTCGGACCGCTCGTGGCGGCCGACCCGCGGCTGGGCGCCGTCATGGACGAATGGGTCGAAGGCGACGACCTCTGGCTCGCCCGCGCCGGACTGCTGCACCAACTCACCTACAAGTCCGCCACCGACGCGGGCCGGCTCTTCGCCCACTGCCGTCGCCTGGCCGGCCACCCCGACTTCTTCATCCGCAAGGCCGTCGGCTGGGCCCTGCGCGAGTACGCCAAGACGGACCCGGCCGCAGTGCGCGCCTTCGTCACCGCCGAACGGGACCGCCTCGCACCGCTGTCGGTGCGCGAGGCGCTCAAGTCCCTCCAGTGCGCCTGACGGCGGCGGAATGCGTTCGCCCCGCGTCAGGGCGGCGCAGGGGACCCTCCACGCCGCGCCACGGGGGGAGGGTCGGGGCATCGCGGCGCGCTGTCCAGAGTGTCAAAGTTCGACCCACGCGTTTGTACACATACGGACAGTGATGGCGCGGGGTGGTCGGGCCGTAGCCTTGGTTCCACCCAAGGCCCTTGGAAATCAGGGGCGTTGAAGTCGTGCTGCCCGCGCCCGGAACGCTTCCGAGCCCTCGCTGCCACAGTCCGCGCAACATGGCCGGCGACAAACGACTTCGCACGGCGCCCCCGCCACGCCGCCGTCACCCACGTCACGCAACGGGGCGCGACAAGAGGCGTGGGGCAAGAGGGACCGACGCCAGGACCGGAGAGGAACCCGCACCGTGACCACTACTCCCGAAGCGGACGCCACGAGCGAACAGCCGCACATCGAGGTTCGATGGGGCGGACTGCGCATCACCGTCCAGCGAATCCCCGGATGGCTGGTCGGGCTCATCACCACCGCCGCCGGGGCGGCCGGAGCGTGGTGGTCGCAGCAGCCGTAGAGCCCGTGCGGGACGTCCCGCCGGGCGCGGGCCCCGGCTTCGTGATCCGCGAGGGCGGCCGCACGGTCGGCGCCGGGACGGTGACCGAGGTTGGACAGCACCCCGGATGTGGTGACGGCGGCCCCGCTGCGTCAGACTGCCGTCACCACACGGGCGGGACACCACAGGCAGGACGGGGACGGGCCATGGGCGGCGACACGGCGCTGGTACTGGGCGGCGGAGGACTCACCGGCATCGGCTGGGAGACCGGGATCCTGTACGGGCTCGCCCGCGAGGGCGTCGACCTGACCGGCGCCGACCTCGTCGTCGGCACCTCCGCCGGCTCGGTGGTGGGCGCCCAGCTCACCTCCGGCCTGCTCACCCCGCGGGAGCTGTACGAACGCCAGCTCGGCGACGCCGTGGCCAGGTTCGGCCCCGGGCTGCTCGCCCGGTACGCCGTCGCGATGGCCCGCTCGCGGGACGCCGCGCAGTACCGCAGACGGATCGGCGCCATGGCCCTCGCCGCCGACACCGGCCCGGAGGCCGTGCGCCGCGAGGTGCTGAAGGCCCGCCTCGTCTCGCACGAATGGCCCGAGCGGCGCCTCGTCGTGACCGCCGTGGACGCGCTGAGCGGCGAGCTGACGGCCTTCGACCGCGCCGGCGACGCCGGCCTCGTCGACGCGGTCACGGCCAGCTGCGCCGTGCCCGGGGTGTGGCCCCCGGTGACGGTCGCGGGCCGCCGCTTCATCGACGGCGGGGTCCGCTCCGCGACCAACGCGGACGTCGCCACCGGCTGCCGACGAGTGGTGATCATCGCGCCGATGGCGCTCGGCGCCGGGAAGATCCCCTCGCCCGCCGCCCAGGCGGAGCGACTGCGGTCGGCCGGCGCGCGGGTCCTGCTGATCACGCCCTCCGCGCAGTCCCGCAAGGCCTTCGGACGCAACGTCCTGGACCCGGCACGCCGCGACCCCGCCGCCCGCGCGGGGCTGGCGCAGGCCCCCGCGCACGTCGCCGCGGCGAAGGCGGTCTGGAGCGACTGACCGGCGCCCGACAATGGTGGGGTGAGCGACGAACAGATCCCGGTGATCCGGGACGTGGGCCAGGGCACCGCCAAACTGATGCCGGACGTGGACCGGGACCGGGCCTGGCTGCTGACGGTCGACGGGGCGCCGCAGTCCTACGTCGACCTCGACGACCCCGAGCACCTGGAGTTCGAGTACGTACGCCGCCTCGCGCACGTGCTGGACTGCGCGGCCGAGCCCGGCGCCGCCCTGGACGTGCTGCACCTGGGCGGTGGCGCGCTGACCCTGCCGCGCTACGCCGCCGCGGTCCGCCCCGGGTCCCGGCAGACGGTGGTGGAGTTCGACGCCGCCCTGGTGGATCTGGTCGCGGAGCACCTGCCGCTGGGCGCGGGGGCGAAGGTGACGGTGCACGCCGCCGACGCGCGGGTCTGGCTGGCGGCCGCTCCGGCGGCGAGCGCGGACGTGCTGGTCGCCGACGTGTTCGGGGGCTCGCGGGTGCCGGCCCAGCTGACCTCGGTGGAGTACGCGAGGGAGGCGGCCCGGGTCCTGAGGCCCGGCGGTCTGTACGCCGCCAACCTGGCGGACGGGGCGCCGTTCGGGTTCCTGAAGGCGCAACTGGCCAACTTCGCGGCCGCCTTCGGGGAGCTGGCGCTGATCGCGGAGCCGGCGGTGCTGCGCGGGAGGCGCTTCGGCAACGCGGTGCTGCTGGCCTCCGACTCCCCGCTGCCGGTGGCCGCCCTGGCCCGGCGGTGCGCCGGCGACGCGTTCCCGGCCCGGGTGGAGTCCGGCACGGGGCTGGCCCGCCTCATGCGGGGCGCGCGGACCGTGCCGGACGCGGAGGCGGTGGCCTCGCCGGAGCCGCCGCAGGGCGCCTTCAGCCTGGGGTGAGCCCGGCGCCGGCCCCGGCACCGGGCCCGCCTCACACCGCGGCGGGGCTGGTGCTTTCCGTCGTGGTCGGCAGCCGCGGGGACTTCGCCGGAGGGGGCTTGCGGGTCATGTTCCGTACGTCCGGGACGAAGAGCACCGCGGCCGTGCCGACCACCACCAGCGCGGCGCACCCCCACAGCGACGGGGCGCGGCCGAAGGCCGACTCGGCGGGGCCGGCCAGGGCGGTGGCGAGCGGCAGCATCGACACCGAGCCGAACCAGTCGTAGGCGGAGACCCGGGAGAACTTCTCCTCCGGGATCTCCTGGTGCATCGTGGTCATCCAGTTGACGCCGAACACCTCGATGGCGGCGCCACTGACGAACATCACCGCGCACAGCGCCCACACGGGCAAGGGCACCGCGAGGCCCGCCGACGGCAACGCCAACGGGAAGACGCACAGCGTGCCGACCAGCAGCAGCCTGCGGGGCTTCCACACCATCATCAGCACGGCGCCGGCGATGGTCCCCACCCCGAAGAAGGCCAGGGCCACGCCCCACGGCGCGGGCCCGCCCAACTCGTCGCGGGCGACGAGAGGTCCGTACACCGCCTCCGCGGCGCCGACGACGGCGACGACCACGGAGAACTGGAGCACGATGCTCCACAGCCAGGGCCGGGTCCTGACCTCCACCCAGCCCTCGCGCAGGTCGGCCAGCAGGCCGCCGCCGGGGGCCCGGTCCGCGACGTGGCCGACGTCCAGGAACGCCCGGAGGGCGCCCGCGAGGGCGAAGGCCAGGGCGTCGACGGCCAGTACCCAGCCCGGTCCGATGGCGGCGATCATCGCTCCGCCGAGGGCGGCGCCGCCGATGCCGGCGCCGTTCATGGCCATCCGGAAGAGCGCGAAGGCGCGGTTGGCGTGTTCGCCCGAGACGCTGGAGAGCAGCATGCCCTCGGCGGCCGGGTTGAAGAAGGCCGTTCCGGTGCCGCACAGCGCGGTGAGCAGCATCATCTGCCACAGCTGGGGGTCCCCGACGAGGACGAGAAGGGCGAATGCGCCCTGTGACACGCAGTTGAGCGCGTTGGCGGCGACCATCACGCGGTGCCGGGGCAGTCGGTCGGCGAGCGCGCCGCCGATGAGCAGGAAGAGGACGAGGGGCAGCGTGCGGGCGGCCGCGACGAGGCCGACGTCCCCGCCGGAACCACCCGACTCCATGACGGCGAAGGCGGCCGCGATGAGCGCCCCGTGGCTACCGAGGTTCGTGATGACCGCGGCACCCGTCAGCAGGGTGTAGTTGCGGCCGGCCCACGCGGGCCGACGGGGCGCGCGGGCGGGGGAGGGAAGATCAGGGGGTGGACTCACCCGTGGACTCTCCCCGCTCCGGGCCGGGAATCCAACCGAATTATCGGAAAGCGGATGTCCGGCCCGGAGGCGGGGCGGGGGTCAGCTCGGCGGCGCGGCCTCGGTGAGCCGGACCGTGCTGAGGATCTTCTCGTACGTCGCCTGGTCGACCTCGCCCGGGACGCCGGCGGCGCCGTAGAGGACCCAGGTGGAGAAGTCACCGTTGGTGGTCTTGAAGCTGAACGCGATGCTCTTGCCGTCGGAGTCGCACTTGTTCTCCTTCGGCACGCCGGTCACCGTCGCCGAGGTGACGTGGCCCTTGAGCCCGGAAGTGGAGGTGTACTCCTTCGGCTCGGTGAACTTGACGATCTCCTTGGGCTGCTTCTGGGCGTAGCCGCCGTACACCCAGGTGCCGGCCTCGCTGCGCGAGGCGGAGGCGGTGTCCTTGGCGCCCTGACCGCCCTTGGTGCCGGTGCCGGCGAGGGAGGTGGTCTCCTCACTGCCGTTCTTGTCGGAGTCGACCTTGCACCAGTCCTCCTTGAGGAAGGCCGGCGCGGTCATCATGACGAAGGGGGCGCCGTCGGTCTTGGTCGCGTCCTCGAAGCCGATGGACGTGCCCGAGCCGAGCACGTTCCACTCCGGCGGGACGTCGAAGGCGGTGCCGTACTTCGGGTTGACGACCACCTTCCAGCCGGCGATCAGCGGCTTGAGGTCCCCACCGGAGCGCGGGTTCCCGCTCGGGGCGGGCGGCGCCGCCGGGGAACTGGCCGGAGCGGAGGGGGAGGCGGCCGGCTTGTCGTTCGCCTCGGTCTTCTTGTCGTCGTCCCGGGTCAGGACGAAGGCCCCGGTGGCGGCCGCGGTCACGATGACCGCCGAGGCCGCGACGATGGCCACGGTCCGCGTGGCGAAGGGGCTGCCGCCGCCGGGGGCGGGGGCCGACGGCTGCTGGGGCGGGCCCCAGGGCTGGACCGGCGGAGGCGTCTGGTAGCCCGCCTGCGGGTATCCGTAGCCGGGCTGCTGCTCGCCGAACCCCGGCTGCGGTTGATGCTGGTACGGGTTCGGCTGCTGCCCGGGCTGCTGCTGGTACGGGTTCTGTTGCGGGTCCTGGGGGCTCTGCTCGCCCCCGGGCTGCTGCTGCTGTCCTGGCCACATGGCCGGTAACGATAGTGGGCGTGGCCTCCGGGAGCCACGGCCGCCCCCGGGACAGGTATGGCCAAGGCCTTCTACTCGTGGGTAACATCGCGTGCCATGAGCGCAGAACAGATGAACGTGGGCGAACTGCTCGCCCGGACGGTGCCGATGGCCCGCACCCTGAACCTCGAGTTCCTGGAGACCACCCCCGAGCGCGCGGTCGTCCGCCTGCCGGACCAGCCCGACTTCCACAACCACGTCGGCGGCCCGCACGCCGGCGCGATGTTCACCCTCGCCGAGTCCGCCAGCGGCGCCATCGTCCTGGCCGCCTTCGGTGACCAGCTCTCGCGTGCGGTGCCCCTCGCCGTCAAGGCCGAGATCGGTTACAAGAAGCTCGCCAAGGGTGTCGTCACCGCCACCGCCACCCTCGGCCGCCCCGCCGCCGACGTCGTCGCCGAACTCGACGCGGGCGGCCGCCCCGAGTTCCCCGTCACCGTCGCCATCCGGCGCGAGGACGAGGCCGTGACGGGCGAGATGACGATCCTGTGGACCCTGCGGCCGATCGCCGCCGGCTGACGGGCGGCACACGCACCGGGCCGCCGCAGGGCTGAACCCGGGGCGCCGCGGGGCGCGTCCGGCCGGGCCCGGGGGGTTCGGCGCGCACAGTGGACGCGGGAGCGGTCCGGCGCGGGCCGCTCCCGCCCACCGATGCCGAGGCCGGCGCCCGGGCGCCGCCGCAGGGAGCGCCCATGAGCGAGGCCGTGTCCAGACGTTCCGCGATCCGGCTGCTCGGCGCGGTGGGCGCCGCCGGTTCCGCCCTGGGAGCGGCGGGCTGCGTGGCCGGCGTGCCGC
>NZ_JANFAK020000052.1 GCF_024721315.2 Streptomyces sp. Isolate_45 | reverse complement strand
TTCAAGCAAAAGACGCAAAACCAGATTGTCCAATGTGACTGGATTTCAGACGTGTCCTCTTCCGATCGCGGGGCGGGCCCGGTCACGGCGGGCCCGTGCCCGGGGGCGGCCGGCTCACTCGAACGAGGCACGGCCCGTTTCGCGGCGGGGCGCCGCAGGGAACCCGTGAGTCGCCGAACGCGAGCATCACGGAGGGTACTCAGACATGGCGCAGGAGAATGCGGCACCGAACGGCGGCGAATCGCTGCGCGACATCGTGGCGTCCGTTTCCAGGGGCGCGCCGGAGTTCCGGACGTGCCCGCACGCCGTCTACGCGGCGCTGCGCGAGCAGGCGCCGGTGTGCCGTCTGACGCCCTCCCACGGCGTCGAGACGTATCTGATCACGCGTTACGACGACGCCCGCGACGCGCTGTCCGACCCCCGTTTCAGCAAGAACATGCGCGGGGCCCTCGACATTTACCACGCGGTGTACGGCAGCTTCTTCGACGACCTCGACGACAACGTCCTCAACTCGGACCCGCCCCGCCACACACGGCTGCGCCGCGCCCTGAGGGCGGCCTTCAGTCCCCGGCGGGTGGAGGGGATGCGGCCGAGGATCACCGAGATCGCGGAGGGGCTGCTCCGCGCGTGCCCGAAGACGGATCCGGTCGACCTGATCCCCGCGTTCGCGTTCCCGTTCCCGATCACGGTGCTGTGCGAACTGATGGGCATTCCGGAGGAGGACCGCCCGGAGATCCTCGGTCAGTTCGCGGTGGTGACGCGGGCCCGGTTCGATCCCCGGATGGAAGCGGAGCTGAGGGCTGCCGAGGAGTGGCTCCAGGGCCGGCTGAACCGCCTCATCGCGCACACCCGCGCCCACCCCTCGGACTCCTTCCTCAGCGACCTCGTCCGGGCGGAGGACGGGCTGGACGACGCGGAGCTGGTCTCCTCCCTGTGGGTGCTGTTCTTCGCGGGGCACAAGACCACCGCCTTCCAGATCGGGAACTCCGTCCTCGACCTGCTGCTCCGTCCCGACCAACTGGAGAAGCTGCGGCTGAACCCCGCGCTGATCCCCGGGGCGGTGGAGGAACTCGTCCGCTTCGAGGGTTCCGTGGAGACGTCCACCTTCCGGTACGCGGCCGAGGACGCGGAGGTACGGGGCACTCCGATCCCCAAGGGCTCGCTCGTCCAGATCGCCATCTCCTCGGCGAACCGGGACCCGGAGCAGTTCGGCGCCCCCGACGTCCTGGACGTGACCCGGGAGGGGATCCAGGGCATGCACCTGGGCTTCGGGCACGGCACGCACTACTGCCTGGGCGCACCCCTGGCGCGGCTCGAGCTCGAAATCGCGTTGTCCTGTCTCCTGCGGGAGTTCCCGGAGATGGAGCTGGCCGAGTCCGAGGAGGAGGCGCGGGCGGCCCGCTTGAAGGGCCCGGTGGCGGCGTTCCGCGGGCTGGAGAGGCTGCGGCTCGTCCTGGAACCCGTACCGTCCCCCACGGACCGCGGCGCCAAGGCCTCGCCGCGCACGGCGGGCACGCCGATCGCGCCGGCGGCCGTCGTACCCGGCAACTGACCAGACCCCACAACGGATGGTGAATCGGCATGCCTGAAACCGCGAGCACCACCGGGCCGGTCCTTCTGGGAGCCGCTCCGGACGTGCGACCCGGCCCCGCCGGGGACGTCGCCGCGCCCGGTACGGGGGCGGCCCACACGAACCGGTCGAAGATCGACATGCACCACCACTTCTGCGCGCCGGAGTGGCTGGAGTGGGCGGCGCGCCACGAGCTGGTCGACCCGAAGCGGCTCCCGCCGTGGACGCGCCTCGACACCGACGCCGCCGTCGCCTTCATGGACCGCGCGGGGATCGTGACGGCCGTCCTCAAGCCCATGCTGCCCGCCCGCTACCACTCGTCGGCGCAGTTGCGCGAGGCCATCAACATCACGCTGCGGTCGATGATCGAGGTGGCGACCTCCCACCCGGGACGGTTCTCCTTCTACGTCCCGCTCTTCCTCGACGACCAGGACGCGTCCTCGTGGGCGATCCGGCGCGGACTCGGGCAGCTCGGCGCCGTCGGCGTGAACGTGACGGCCAACTACGGGGGCGTCTACCTGGGGGACCCCTCCTACGACCGGGTGTTCTCGGAGCTGAACGAGTTCGGCGCGGTGGTCGACACCCACCCGCACAACCTGCCGGACGGCCCGCCGGGACCTTCGACCGTTCCGGGGATCCCCAACTTCATGTGCGACTTCCTGCTGGACACCACCCGGGCGGCCGTGAACATGATCAGCAAGCGGACACTGGACCGGTTCCCGGACATCTCGGTGATCCTGCCGCACGCGGGCGGCTTCCTGCCGTACATCGCGACGCGCCTGCAGGCCCTCGGGCGGTTCTGCGACCCGCCCGTCGACCCGGGTACCGTCCGCGACCACCTGGGCCGCTTCCACTACGACACGGCGGGACCCATGGCGAGCGCGGCGACCCTCCTCGCGCACGTGCCCGCCGAGCGGATCCTCTTCGGCACCGACTGGCCGGCGGCGCCCGCCGACACCGTCACGGACCTGGCGTTGCCCGCCCTCGACTCCGATCCGGCGTTCACCCCGGAGCAACTCCGGGGGATCTACCACGACAACGCGCTGCGCCTCATCCCGCAGCTCGCCACGGTCTGACGCCCGTCCACCCGCCGCCCCCAACCTCCGGAGCCGGTTCATGAGCACCGCCACCTCCCTCACGTCCCTGACGGGCGACTACGCGCTGGACCCGGCCCACAGCCGGATCGGGTTCGTCGCCCGGCACGCCATGGTCACCAAGGTCCGCGGCTCCTTCGACGAATTCGAGGGCAAGGCCCACCTGGACGGCGGGGATCCGTCCAGGTCCTCGGTGTCCGTCACCATCAGCACGGCGAGCGTCGACACCCGCAACGAGCAGCGGGACGGCCACCTGCGCACCAACGACTTCCTCGACGCGCCCACCTTCCCGAACATCACCTTCGTGTCCACCGCGGTGGCACAGCTCGACGACACCACCTTCCGCGTCACCGGCGACCTCACCATCAAGGACGTCACCCGGTCGATCGACATCGACTTCGAGTTCCAGGGCAGCGCCACCGACCCGCAGGGCAACCTGCGCGTCGGACTGGAGGGCTCGGTACCGATCAGCCGCAAGGACTACGGGATCACCTGGAACGCGGCGCTCGAAGGCGGCGGCGTCCTGGTCGGCGACAAGGTGGTGCTGGAGTTCGACGTGTCCGCCGTCCGACAGGCCTGACCGCCGGACCGACGGCCGAGGGGCGTTCCCCGGCCGTCGGCGCGACCATGGGGAGTGTGGAGGAGACGCGGCCCGCGGAACCGGACCGGGCGACCGGCCGGGCCGTGGGGTGCGGCACGCCGTTGAAGGGGGTCGGTGCGACACGGGGCTGAGGCTGCCCGAGAGGGCGGGTACGGAATGCACGAGGAGCCACTGGCGGATCTGATCAGCCACGCCGCCCAGGACGCGGGCGGTTGGCTCGGCGCCCTGCAGGTGGCCCTGCTGGCCACCAGCGGCGACGGGACGATCGTGCGCTGGAACCAGGGAGCGCAGCACCTGCTGGGATACCTCCCGCCCCAGGTGCTGGGGCGGCACATCGCCGATCTGCTGCATCCGGGGGCCGACCGCAGCCTGGGCCGTTCCCTGTGGGAGACGGCGGCCGGTGGGCACGGGGTGATGGGGACGGTCACCGCGTGGCACCGCGACGGTCATCCGCTGGAGCTGGAGATCTGGGCCTGCCCCGTGCCCGACCGGCGCGACGGCGCCTCGGCGGTCCTCGTGTTCGCGGCCGACGCGCACGCCGCGCGCCGCATCCGGGGGTCGTCGGCCGTCTGGGACGGGCTGTTCGCCCGCTCCCCGGTCGGCATCGCCGTCCTCGACACCCAGCTGCGGTTCCTCCAGGTCAACCCGGCCCTGGAGGCGATGAACGGGTTGGCCGAGTCCGCGCACGTCGGCCGGCGCCTGGCCGAGGTGCTGCCCGAGGTGAACGCGGGCGACATGGAGGACGCGATGCGGCGGGTCCTCGCGACGGGCGAACCCGTGCTGGACCGTCGCCGCACGGGCCGTACCCCGGCCGACCCGGAGCACGACCACGTGTGGTCGTGCTCGTACGTGCGCGTGGAGGATCCCGGTGGTAGGCCGATCGGCGTCATCGCGTCCCTCCTCGACATCACCGAGCAGCAGCGCGACCACACCGAGGCGGAGGCCGGGCGGCGCAGGCTCGCCCTGCTCAGTGAGGCCAGCGCCCGCATCGGCGCCAGCCTGGACCTGGAGCGCACGACCCAGGAGCTGGCCGACCTGGCCGTCCCGCACCTGGCCGACGCGGTCACCGTGGACGTGCTGGACGTACTGGCGAGGGGCCACGAGCCGGGCATGGGGCTGGCCGGGGGCGTAGCCCTGCGGCGCCTGGGCAAGGCCCCGCTGACCGGGTCTGCGATCACCAACATCCTGGCCCCGCTCGGCAGGACCCTCACCTTCCCGGCGGCGGCGCCCTACACGCAGGCCCTCGGGGCCCGCCAGCCGTTCCTGGTGGCCCGGTTCGACGAGCGGTCCATCGCCCCGGCGGCGCGGCACTCCCCCAAGCCCGAGCAGCTGCTCAAGGCGGGCGTGCACTCCTTCATGATGGTGCCGCTCACGGCCCGGGACGTGGTCCTCGGAGTCGCCACCTTCTACCGCACCCGGCCGGTGGGACCCTTCGGGTCGGACGACGTCACCCTGGCGGGTGAGCTCGCCGCCCGGACCGCCATCAGCATCGACAACGCTCGGCTGTACCGGCACGAGCACGAGACGGCCGTGGTCCTGCAGCGCAGCATGCTGCCGCAGCACGTCTCCCCGCCCCTGGGCATCGAGACGGCCCACCGCTACCTCGCCGCCAGCGACGTCAACGAGGTCGGCGGGGACTGGTACGACGTCCTCCCGCTGAGCGGCGGGAGGGCCGCCCTCCTCATCGGTGACGTCATGGGCCACGGCATCGCCGCCGCGGCGGTCATGGGCCGGCTGTCGGCCACGGTCCGCGCCCTGGCGCGCCTCGACATGCAGCCGACGGCCCTGTTGCACCAGCTGGAGGCGACGCTCGCGGACCTCGCCGAGCCGATGCTGGCCACCTTCCTGTACCTGGAGTGCGATCCGGCCACCGGTCGTTGCAGCGTCACCCGGGCCGGGCACCCGCCGCCGGCGGTGGCGGAGCCCGACGGCACCGTCTACCTGCTCGAAACCCCGCCCGGGGTGCCCCTGGGCGTCGGGGGCGTCGGCTTCACGACGACCGACTTCACCGTGCCCCTGGGCAGCCTCCTGGTCCTGTACACGGACGGGCTGGTCGAGGCCCGCAACCACGACATCGACGAACGGCTGGGCGAGCTGACGCGGCTGCTCACCGAACCGGAGCAGCCGCTCGACCACCTGTGCGACACGCTGATCACCCATCTGGTGCCGGCCTCCGCCGACGACGACATCGCCCTCCTCGCCGCCCGTATCGGCACGGTCCGGCGATCCACACCGGGCTGACGGGCAGGCCGGGCCGGCGGCGCTCCGGGTCGCGGTCAGTGGGCCGGGCGCACCCCGGTGAAGACCGTGCCGGCGGACAGCAGGAAGGCATCGGGGCGGCGCAGGATGCCGGCCTCCGACCCGGGGTCGGTCAGGACGGCGAGGGTCTTGCCGTCCTCCGCGTCCAGGGAGTCGGTCATCTTCTCCCGCAGCCGGCTCAGGTGGTCCTGGAGGAAGGCGCGGGCCGGTTCCCCCAGCGGGGCCGGGAGGTCGAGCAGGGTGGTGAAGGCGCCCACCGGGCCGAGGCCTGCGCGGCCGAGCATCGCCGGCCAGTCCTCGATCAGGGAGGCGCTGCCGGGCAGTTCGGCCCGCATGACGTCGAACCAGTACTCCAGGGCGGCGTCGAGACGGGCCTGGAGTCCCGGTGCGCCCAGGCCGATGTCGCGGGGCAGGAACCGCATCGGCAGCCCGGCCTCCGCGACGGCGAGCACGCCGCCGGGCCGCAGCAGGGCCGCGAGCCCGTCGAGCGCCGCCTGCTGGTCCCCGAGGTGGTGGACGGCCTTGCTGCTCCAGATCAGGTCGGCGGCGCCGAGGCCGTCGAGGCCCTCGGGCAGTTCCGCGTGCCGGACGGTGACCCGCCCGTCGAGACCGAGCCGCTCGGCGCGGGCCAGCGTGTGGTCGAGCAGGGCGGGGGTGGCGTCCACGGCGACGACCTCGGCCTCCGGGAAGGCTTCGGCGAGGACGCAGGTCATCACGCCGGGCCCGCTGCCGACGTCCAGGACGCGCCGGACCCGCGTCCCCGCGCCGGCGAGCAGCTCCCCGAGGCGGGCCGCCGTGCCGCGCAGGACCGGGAGCTGGATCTCCCCGTTGGTCTCCAGTTGGGTTGCCATGGCCGCCCAGTCGATGTCGGTACCGTGGTCGTGGCCGTGGCCGTGGGCTTGCCCCTGGCCGTGGGGGGCGGCGTGACCGGCGCCGTGGCCGTGCCGGTGGGTGGGTCCGGAAGCGCTGTGGGTGCTCATGGGCGGGAGCCTGCACCCCTCCGCATCCCGACGGCAAATATTGTTGCCGTTTCCGGGACGGCGGAGTGAAATGCCCTCATGGACACCCCAACCCCCTACCGAGCGGTCCTCGACGAGGTCGCCCCCAGGCTCCGGCGGCTGCGCACCCAGCGCGGCCTCACCCTGGCCGCCCTCTCCGAGGAGACGGGCATCTCCAAGAGCACGCTGTCCCGGCTGGAGTCCGGTCAGCGGCGCCCGAGTCTGGAGCTGCTGCTCCCGCTCGCCTCCGCTTACCACGTTCCGCTGGACGACCTGGTCGGCGCCCCGGAGGTCGGTGATCCCCGGGTGCGGCTGACGCCCCGCCCGCTGCCGCACGGCGGGACGGTCGTTCCGCTGACCCGCACCCCGGGCCCGCTCCAGGCGTACAAGATGCTGATCCCCGACCGGGGAAGCGAACCGGAGCTGCGTACGCACGAGGGCTACGAGTGGTTGTACGTGCTCGACGGTCGGCTGCGGCTCGTCCTGGCCGAGCACGACCTGATCCTCGGGCCCGGCGAGGCCGCCGAGTTCGACACCCGGCTCCCCCACTGGTTCAGCAGCGCGGACGGGCGGCCCGTGGAGGTCCTCAGCCTGTTCGGGCGGCAGGGGGAACGAATGCACGTGCGCGCGAAGCCGAGCGGCTGACGCCGGGGCCCGACGCGGGCCGGCAGGCGCACCCGCCCCGACCGGCCGACTCGGGAGCCCGGTTCACCAGCGGACGGGCAGCTCCCGGACTCCCCTGAGAAGCATGCCGCGCAGCCACTCCGGCTCGGTCGCGTCGGCGTCACGGGTGAGCCCCGGGAAGCGCTCCAGCAGGGAGCGCAGCGCGATGCGGCCCTCCATCCGGGCCAGTGGGGCGCCCAGACAGTGGTGCAGCCCGTGCCCGAAGGCGATGTGACCGCGGGCGTCGCGGTGGATGTCGAACCGGTCCGGCTCCCGGAAGCGCGCGGGGTCGCGGTCGGCGTCGGCCATGGCGATGAGGACGGCGGAGCCGGCGGGGATCACGACCCCGCCCATCTCCACGTCCTGCAGGGCGAGCCGTTCGGTGCACGTCTCGACCGGGCCGTCGTAGCGGAGCATCTCCTCGATCGCGCCGTCCAACAGGCCGGTGTCGGCGCGGAGGTCGGCGAGCTGGTCGGGGTGGGCGAACAGGGCCCGCATGCCGTTGCCGATCATGTGGACCGTGGTCTCGTGTCCGGCGATCAGCAGGAGCAGGCTCATCCCGATGAGCTCGTCCGGCGAAAGGCTGTCCCCGCCCTCGTCGACGGTGTGGATGAGCCCGCTGAGCAGGTCGTCCCCGGGCGCGGCGCGCTTGGCGTCGATGAGGGAGACCAGGTAGCGGGGCATCTCCTCGTAGGCGGCCGCCTCGGCCTCGGGGCTGGTGCGGGCGACCATTTCGTTGGACCACGTGCCGAACGCGCCGCGGTCCAGTTCGGGGACGCCGAGCAGCTCGCACATGACGGTCATCGGCAGCGGGAAGGCGAAGGCCTGCACCAGGTCGGCTCCGCGGTGCTCGTTCGCCTCCATGGCGTCGAGCAGTTCGTCGGCCACCTGCTGGATGCGCGGCGCGAGGGCCTCGATGCGGCGGGTCGTGAACTCCCGTGCCACCAGGCGGCGCAGCCGGGTGTGGTCCGGCGGGTCGGACATCAGCATGTGGGCGAGGCCCGGCTGGTCCTGGCCGGTGTTGATGATCTGGCTGATGTTCCCGGACCCGCGCCAGTCACGGCTCAGCCGCGGGTCGGTGAAGGCGGTGCGACAGGCGTCGTGTCCGACGACCAGCCACATGTCCCTTCCGTCGGGTGTGCTGACGTGGTGGACCGGCCCGCGTCGGCGCAGGCTCGCGTAGACCGGGTAGGGGTCGCGGACGAAGTCCGGACTGAGATCCAGCAGGTCGACGACCGTGGGCTGGGATGACATCCATTCCCCCTGAATCGAATGCGTGCCGATGCCTGCGCGACCGCGCGGCATTCCCACAGTAGCCACGGCGCGGTTGCGCCTGTCGCTCACCCTGTTGTCGTCGTTCCCCTCCACCTGACCAGCGCGGGCTTCGCCCCGGCGGGGGTCAACCGCCCGCCGCCGTAGGGCTCGGCGCCCGGTTCAGGAGCTCCATCCGCTGCTCCGCGAGACGCAGGTGGTCGGGGTTCGGGTGCGGCAGGGAGCGCAGGAGGTCGAGGAGTTCGAGTCCCGCTCGTGTCGCCGTGTCCGGATCCTTGAGGCGGGTCCAGCAGTGGAGCGCTCCGGTCGCGGCGGCCCGGACCTCGGGGGCGTCGGCGGGCTGCCGGGCCAGGCGGGTGCGGCCCGCGGTGATCCACAGCCGGGTGGCGAGCGGGAAGTCGTCGGCCATCCGGGCGAGGTCGGCGCGGATCTCCAGCCATTCGAGGGCCTCGTCGGAGGTCGATCCGCGGGTCCGCAGGACGTGTTGTTCCCACGCCCGCGCGAGGTCGGCCGCCTCCGGGTGCCGCCCGGAGGTGGCCAGGGCGTGGATGTGGGCGCGCGGATCCCGCTCGGGTACGGGGACATCGGCCGCCCGTGACGGCTCCGGGGCCGGTACGGGGAACCCCTGTGCCGGGCCGGTGGCGTGCGCCCCGGCTGCGGGGGGCCCGACCGGTCGGGGGCGCGTGCCGAGCGCGCGGGCGGTCGGCAGGACGAGGGAGCCCGGCGGGAGCGCGGCGGCGCCCACGGCGAGGGCGTGCAGGCGCAGGTGGTCCGGGCGGGTGGGGTTGCTGTGGAGCTGGTCGATCCAGTGCCGCGTGTAGCTGCTCACCGTGTTGCCGCCGCCGACGGATCCGGGCGGGCGGACCACGCCGTACACGTCGGCGGTGGGGGTCTCGGGCGGGCCACCGTACTCCTGGAGCAGCGGCCAGGCCGCCCTGTCCGCCACGAGGTCGAGGAGCAGCGTGGTCAACCCGGGCGGGCGGTCGCGCAGTTCGCCGCCGAGCCAGTCCCAGGGCAGGGCCGTCCAGCGGACGGAGGCGCTGGTCGTGCCCGCCAGGGCGAGGTGGAGCCGGTGCGCGCGGCGATCGACGGTCAGCCGGCCGGACAGGTAGACGAACAGCGGGCCCGGGGTCGCCGCGGCCGTGCGCAGCCGCGTCAGGACGGTGTTCGGGTCGCGGACCCCGTCGAGGTAGGTGGTGTCGCCGGGGGCGTCGCTGTTCAGCAGCCCGGCGACGGGGACCACTCCCAGCGCCGCCAGGTTGGCGCTCGGCGCGACCTGGACGGCCCGTCGGCGCACGGCGGCGTCGCCCGCCACGAGAAGCACGTGTCCCCGCTGCCGCGGACCCTCGATCTGCATGCACGAAAGGTACTCACACCGCGGGCGGCGCGGCGCCGGCGGTGCGTCCCCCGGGCGGCGGATCAGTCGGTGTCGAGGCCGTCGACCAGTCGGTTCAGGAACCGTTCGAACGTGGCTCCGGGGGTGACGGGCCGGGCGGGCGCGTTCAGGACCTCGGCCAGTTCCGGGTGGTGGCCGTCGGCCGCGACGGCGGCCAGGTAGCGGGCTTCGGCCGCCATCCGGTCGGGCGAGGCCGCCGCGGCCTCCTGCGCGAGTTCGTGCGCGACGTGTCCGGACACGAATCCGGTGAGCTGGGCGAAGACTTCCAGTCGCGCCGTCGCGTCGAGCCCGGTGGGGCGCAGCGCGGCGAGGGCGTGTTCCAGGAAGGTGAGGGCGTGGGGGCCGAGTGAGCGGCGGCCGTGCAGGGCTGCGGGCAGCCAGGGGTGACGGAGCATCAGCGCGCGCTGGAGGTGGGCGATGGCCTTCAGGTCGGCGCGCCAGTCGCCGCTCGGCGGCTCCGGGGCGGGCAGTTCGGCGTTGACCCGGTCGGCCATCAGGTCGAGCAGGGTCTCCTTGTCGGGGGCGTAGCTGTACAGCGACATGACGCCGGCGCCGACCTCGGCCGCGACCCGGCGCATGGTGACGGCGTCGATGCCTTCGGCGTCCGCCAGGGTGACGGCCGCCGCCGTGATCGCCTCGCGGGTGAAGGCGGGCCTGCGTCCCCTGCGGGGCTTTTCGGGGCTCAGCCACAGGTGTCCGGGGTCGACTCCGTCGGCGGCGCCGGGTGCGCCCTCTGCGGTCACGGTGCTGGTGTTCCTTCCTTTTCGGCTGCGGCTCCTGTCGGTCCCATCCAAGCATCCTCTATTCTCGTACCATGTACGAGAATAATGGAGGGGAACTCATGACACCTGCCCACGACGCCCCGCCCAGGACGGCCTCGACAGCCTGGACGCCGCCCGCCGGCAAGCCGCCGCTGTCCGCACGCCTGATGAGGGCCGGTTGGCGCCGACTCCCGGCCCGTCTCCACGAGGTCGGCCTGGAGCGGGGACTCGCCGTCCCGGCCGCCGACGGCAGCCCGCTCGTCACCGACCACTACTTCCCCCGCGCACAGGGCGACTTCCCGACGCTCCTCGTCCGTTCGCCCTACGGCAGGGGCCTGCCGTGGGGGCCCCAGTACGGCATGCTCTTCGCCGAACAGGGCTTCCACGTGGTCCTGCAGAGCTGCCGGGGAACGGGCGGCTCGGGCGGCCGCTTCCACCTCTGGCGCAACGAGGCCGGCGACGGCGCGGCCACCGTCGCATGGCTGCGGGAGCAGCCCTGGTTCGACGGCACCCTGGGCACGATCGGCCCCAGCTACCTCGGCTACACGCAGTGGGCACTGGCCCTGGAGCCGCCGCCGGAGCTGAGGGCGATGGTCGTCCAGCTCGGCCTGCACGACCCCCGGGCGCTGTTCCACGCGGACGGCGCCCTCCAGCTGGAGCACGCCCTCCTCGTCGGCACCGCCATCACCCACCAGCACCAGGGCGCACTGCCCTTCCTGAGGGCGACGCTGCGCCTGCGGCGCCTCCTGCGCGGCCTCACCCCCTCCACCCCGCCGCCGGACTCGCACGCGGACGCGCTCGGCGGCGTACCCGCCTGGCTTGACGAGGCGATCGCCGCCCCGGACCCGAACGACCCTTACTGGGGCGGCGCGTCCACCTCGGCGGCCGCCGAGGTGCCGGGCGTGCCCACCGCGATGATCACCGGCTGGTACGACACCCTCGCCGGCCAGACCTTCGAGCAGTACGCCCGGCTACGGCGGGCGGCCGGACGCGACAGCAGCCTCCTCGTCGGACCGTGGACCCACACCTCCGCCCTCGGGAAGGGCTGGCCCGAGGTGTTCGCGGAGAGCCTCGCCTGGCTGCGCGCCCACCTGTGCTCCGACCCCTCCGGCCTGCGCCCCACGGCCGTACGGGTCCACGTCGGAGGCCAGGACGCCTGGCGGGACCTCGACGACTGGCCGCCGCCCCGGTCCGCCCGCCCCTGGTTCCCCGCGCCGGACGGTCACCTGATCCGGCAGGCCCCCGACGGCGGCGCACCGCTCGCCTCCTTCACGTACGACCCCGCCGAACCCACCCCGTCCGTCGGCGGCCCACTGCTGTCGCTCGGCGCCGGACCGCGCGACAACACCACCCTGGAGGCCCGCGGCGACGTCCTGACCTTCACCGGGCCGCCGCTCACGGAGCCCGTCGACGTACTGGGCCCGGTCCTCGCCCGGCTGAGCCTCTCCGCCGACGGGCGCGCGGTGGTCTTCACGCGCCTGTGCGACGTGGACCCCCGGGGCCGTTCCACGAACGTCTGCGACGGACCGGCCGCGCTGCGGACCGACGGCGCGGCGCCCGTACGGGTCACCGCCACGATGGGCCACACCGCGTATCGCTTCGCCGCCGGTCACCGCATCCGCTGGCAGATCAGCGCCGCCCCCCACCCCCGTTTCGCCCCCGCCCCGCACCCGACGGACGGCGCCGCGGTCGGGCCGGTGCGGATCACCGTCCACGCCGACTCCGCGCTCGTGCTCCCCGACGGCGCTCCCGGCGACGTGGTCACCGGCACCCCTCCCGGTGCCGTAGGGTTGGGTTCACCGACGCGGGGTGGAGCAGCTCGGTAGCTCGCTGGGCTCATAACCCAGAGGTCGCAGGTTCAAATCCTGTCCCCGCTACTGCCCGGGAGGGGCTCGGATCCGTTCGGATCCGGGCCCCTCCCGTTTTATGTGGCCGGTTCGGGGCTCCTGGCGGCGATCAGTCCGGCCGCGCCCAGGAGCAGGACGGCCCACACCGCGGGCTTCCACGGCGACGTGGTGCCCGCCGGCTCCGGGGACACCCGTCGCCGGGCGTCGTAGGCGACCTCGATCTCCTCGCCCCGTGCCGGCGGGGGCCCGTCGCCCTTCAGTTCGTCGGGGTAGCCACCAGGACAGTCGAGGTCGACGCGGTGCACGGTCTTGGCGGGCGGAGCGCCCTCGCCGTATGACCCCTGCACCTGACTGTGGACCTCGCGCACCACGCAGACGGCGCTCTCGGCCCGCCCGGCGGCCCGGTCCGCCGTCGTCACGGTGAGCAGCAGGCCCACCGCCAGGAACAGCGCCCCGAAGAGCGCACCGCCGCCGTGGACCCTTACGAAGTACACCGCGCAGGCCGCGCCGCACAGCACCGCCCCGACGGCGACGGCCACCGCGGCCGGCGGCGAGCCCGGCCCCGCGAAGTACCAGTGGGCCCAGCCGTACAGCGCCGCCGCGGCGACGCCCGGCAGCACCGCCGTCGGCCGAAACCCGCGCCCGTTCCCTGCCCCCACCCGCACCCGCACCACCCCCGGCAGTGGGGACGCCGTCCGGCGTCCGGCGGTTGCCGCTCGTGACGGGGCTACTGGATGCTCAGGCGGTGCGGGTGGTCGGGATCGTCGGGGCAGACGAAGACGTTGAGTTCGCCCGAGCGGCCCACGGTGACCTCGGTCGGCGTGGCGAAGGGGTGCGGGGCCAGGCCGTCTTCCTCCAGCGGTCTCCAGCTGCCGCTTCCGCCGTCCCACTCCGTGCTGTCGACGGTCAGCAGCAGACGCATCGGTGTCGCACAGGTCGGGCAGTCCATCGGGTACGGGTCGGTGGCGTGCCAGGAGGCGAAGCCGCCGACACGCCAGCCCGGTGGGATCGACAGGTCGTACTGGTAACCCACCGGCGCCGCCGTGTCCTCGTCCGCCGATTGCTCGGCCTCCTCCAGGGCCTCTTCCCAGGCGTCGATCCGGGCGCACAGGTCCTCCGGGAGGAGGCCGGGGAACGGGTACGTGGCCACCTGTTCCGGATGCAGTGCGCAAGGCTCCGGCACGTACCCCTCGTAGCCGACGACCTGCGGCCGCGGCGGTGCGGTCAGCACGTCGGTGACCTCCCACGAGCGGCGCCGGCGAAGGTCGAGCAGCATCTCGGAGCCGCTCGGGCCGTGTGCGTCGAACGGGCACCAGAACACCTGGAGCAGATCGCAGCCGTCCGGCATGGCCGGCATGGCCGGCAGGTCCGGGACGTCCCTCGCATACAGCTGGGCGAGACCGATCAGCGGCAGCGGACCGGTTGCCGCGTCCCCTTCGACGCGATGCCGTCGATCGAGTTCGTCGAGCAGCCGCCGTTCTTCCTCCGTGGGACCGGGGTTCGGTTCCCGGCGCCATGCGGCTGCCAGGAGGTGCCGTCGCCGGTGGATGTCCTCCGGACGTCGGCCGACCGCGTGGCCGTGGGGCTCGGTGCAGACCGGCCAGGGTTCGTCCGACGGCCAGAGCAGCGGACCTCCGACGGAACTCGCCGTCGCGTCCGGGCGCCCCGGGCGCGGATGGAGCCGGGTGGTGGTGCCCCGGTAGGCCTTCAGCTCCGGGAAGAGCGCCTCGACATCGAGCGGGCGCGGCGGTGTGGTCCTCGACATGCAGGTGACTTTAGACAGCGCACCGGCACTGTCGTCAGCCGACCTCGATCTGTTCGTAGACCGGAGCGCCGAACTGGTTCAGCGTCACGTTCGAGAGGCGTTCGGAGAAGCCGACGCCGCCGTTCTGGTACCAGAGGGGAATCGCCGGCATCCGCTCGGCCAGGACCTTCTCGGCGTCCAGGAACAGCGCCGTGGCCCGGTCGGTGTCCGGCTCCGCCCTGGCGGCCTCGACGAGGCGGTCGAAGCGGCCGTCGCTGAAACCGGAGTCGTTGACGGGACCGTCGGTGTGGAAGAGGGGTTCCAGGAACTCCTGGATGTACGGGTAGTCGCCCTGCCAGCTGGACCTGAAGGGGCCGGGTACCTGGTGGCCCTCGACGCGGTCGCGGAACTCGGCGAAGGTACCGACCGGGTCGATGACGCAGACCGGGCCCTGCCCCAGGGCGTTGTTGACGCTGTTGCAGACCGCTTCCATCCATTCGCGGTGCGATCCGGCGTCCGTGTTCGAGGTGATCGTCATCCTGCCGCCGGGCAGTCCGCCACCCTCCGCGACGAGACGTTTGGCCTCCACCGGGTCGTAGGCGCAGGCCTCCCCGCACACGTCGTCGGAATAGCCGCCCCGGACGCCGAGGGCCGGGGAGGTCCAGTCCTTGGCCGGCGTCCGGGTGCCGCGGAAGATCTGCCGGGTGATCTCGTCCCGGTCGATCGCCATGGAGATGCCCTTGCGGACCTTCTCCATCCCGGGCCCGTTCCACCGGGCGTCGTACATCGGGAAGCCGAGGGTCTGGATGATCAGGGCAGGCCGGGTCAGGTACCGGTCGCCGAGGTCCTCCCGGACCTTCTTCAACTGCTGCCCGGAGATGTCATCGACGAGATCGAGGTTGCCGGCGAGCAGGTCCGTGTAGGCCGTGTTGTTGTCGGTGTACACCTTGAGGTCGATGCCGCCGTTCTGCGCCTTGTCCGCACCGGGGTATCCGTCCCACCTGCGCAGTTTCATCACGGTGCCCTTGGCGTACGAGTCCACCGTGTAGGGGCCGTTACCGACGGGACGGGCCAGCCACCCGGCGTGGTCGGTGAAGAAGGTCCTGGGCAGGGGGAGGAAGGGGTGCTGGCCCAGGATCTGCGGCCACCTGGGGTTGGGCTCCTTCAGGGTGACCGTGAAGGTTCTCGGGTCCTTGACGGCCAGTCCGGACATGGCTGTCGCCGTGGGCTCGCCGGAGGTCGGGTGCAGGGCGTCGTAGCCGACGATGCTCGCGAAGTACCCCGCGTTCTTCTGTGTGTTGCGGAGGTCCGCCGCGTAGTTCCAGGCGTCGACGAAGGACCGCGACGTGACCGGTTCACCGTTGCTGAACGTCCAACCGTCCTTGAGGGTGACGGTGAAGGTCCGGCCGTCCGTCGTCCTGATGCTCTCGGCGAGTTGGTCCTTGGTCTCGCCCGTCCCCGGGTCGTACCTCCTGAGACCCCTGAAGGCCATGTCCAGGACCCTGATGCCCTGGGACTCGTTGCTGTCGCCCGGCTCCAGCGCGCTCTGCGGGTCGCCCCAGGAAGCGCTGACGATGTCGGCGCGCTCGCCGTCACCGCCACCTCCCCCTCCGCACGCCGTCGCCACCAGGGCGATGGCCGTCACGACCGCGGCCCACCCGGCCCGGTGAACTCCTCGCATGGAGCGCCTCCTCGGCTTCCGGGGGCGTGGGCCGCCGGGCGGCCTACTTGCCCTTCGCGTTCACTTCCTCTGCGGGGCAGACCGTGTTCCCGCCGACCCAACCGGCGTCCTCGCCCTTCCCCGCGTTCCCTTCCGGTAGCCGGCCCGTCAACATGAACCGGTCGACGTGCCGCTTCACGCAAGTGGAGTGGGTGTAGCCGGTGTGGCCGTGGCCCCGGTAGTCGACGACGACGGCCGAACCGAGCCGGCGGGCCATCTCCTCGGTCCAGGAGTACGGGGTCGCCGGGTCGTTGCGGACTCCCACGAGGAGCATCGGCGGGGCTCCGGGGTGGTCGATGTCCGCGACGAACCGGTCCGCCCGGGGTTGGCCGTGGCAGAGTTCGGTCTCCGAGAGCTCGCCGCGTCCGAAGATCGGGGAGGCTTTCCGGAACTCCGGCAGCAGGGTGTCCAACTTGCGCTGGACCGCGGCGGCGTCACCGGCTCCGCGGTCGGTGTAGTCGGCGCAGTTCACCACCGTCAGGGCGGCGCCCTCGTTGTCCGCCTCCGGCTCGGCGAGGGCCGCCAGGGACGTGATGTCCCCGTTCCGCTCCAGCAGGCCCAGGCCGCGTGCCAGTTCGGGCCAATCAGTGGTCCGGTACAGCCCGTTCTCGATGGCGAGGGCCAGCGACTGGCCGGTGAACTCCTCGCCGGCCGCGGTCCGCAGCGGGGTCTCGTCCAGCCTGGCCACCAGCCGTTCGGTCTTCTCGACGGCCTGCCTCGGTTCCGTGCCCGCGAAGACGCAGCCGGGCTGCGCGGTACACCAGGTGACGAACCCCTCGAAGGCGAGCTGCTGGCCCTTCGTGACCTCCAGGGCCTGTTCGGTCACCGGTTTGGAGAGGGTGTCGACGCCGTCGAGCACCATCCGACCGACGCGCCGCGGGAACTGGGCCGCGTAGACGGCGCCGATCCGGGTGCCGTAGGAGGCGCCGACGTAGTTGAGTTTCGGCTCGCCGAGCGCCGCGCGCAGGACGTCCATGTCGCGGGCGACGTCCGCCGTGCCCACGTGGTGCAGGATCGGGCCGGTACGGCTCTCGCAGGCTCGGTTCGCGGCCTCGGTGGCCTTCAACAGTTCGGCGGCGGCCATGTACTCGGTGCCCACGAGCGGCAGGGCGCCGCCGCAGCTGATGGGGGAGCTCCGGGCGATGCCCCGGGGGTCGAAGCCGACCATGTCGTAGGACCGGGCGAGGTCCCGCCAGCGGTCGTAGCGCTCGGCCGTGCCCTTGGCTCCGCTCGCGCCGGGCCCCCCGTAGTTGAGCACCACCGAGCCCAGCCGGTGCGGCCCGGTGGCCGGGATCCGGGACAGGGCCAGCTCGATGGTGCCCTGAGCGGGGTTCGCGTGGTCGAGGGGAACCGTGAGCGTCCCGCACCGCATGACCGCGGGGTGGGAGGCCGGGCACGGGCCCCAAACGATCTTCTGCTGGTAGAACGTGGCGAGTCGGCGATCGTCCGGGTCCGGTGGTGGCGCGGTGACGCCGAGAGTGGTCACGGCGGTCAGGGCCGCGGCACAGAGGAGGGTCGTGCATCGCATGGCACGCTCCGAGGGGTGTACCCCTCTCCCACCATAGCCGGCGGTGGCGGAGGCTGCGCGTCCTGGAAGGGGCCGTGCCCCCGGCGGGGCGTGCCACCTCCTCCGGACGGACGGACGAAACGCCGGTCGGCCGGCGTTTCGTCGGAGTGGATCCGGGCGGTCAGAAGGTGTGGCTCTAGGCGGTCGGAAGGTGTTGCTCTAGGCGGTCGGTGACAGGAGTGTGCTCTCCCGTCCCGCCGAGCCCGACCGGGGGGCGCCGCCGTCGGGTCCTTCCGCGGTGGCCGTCGGGGCGGTGCTGCCCGCGACGATGAGGGCGAGCAACACCGCGGCGGCCTCGCTCTGCAGGATCCGTGCCGCCTGCCCCAGGCGCAGCGGGTCCGGGACCGGAATGGACAGGGCCACGCACTCCGCGTTGGGGCCCGCCGTGATGGGGACGGCCGCGCACACGGTACCCAGCGCGTACTCCTGGAGGTCGAGGAGCGGGGCGTTGGGCGGGCGGGCGTCGAGTTGGTGGAAGAGGGCCTCCGGGCGGGTGAGGGTGTGCGGGGTGAATCGGGCCATCCGGTGCCGGGCCAGGTGGTCCCTGCGGTCGGCCTCGCCGAGCTGGGCGAGGAGCGCCTTGCCGACCGCCGAGGCGTGGGCGGCGGCACGGAAATCCACCCACTCCTCGACCAGCGGTGCGGTCGGGCCGTCGGCGTACTGGACGATGGAGACCTCGCCGTCGGTGTAGCGGGCGAGGTACACGGCGGCGCCGACGGCGTCCCGGACCCAGGCGAGGGTTTCCCGCAGGCGCCCCCGGCCCTCCCCGGGCGTGGCGCCGCTCACCGTGCCGGTCAGCAGCAGGGCGTTGCCCGCCGTGTAGGCATCCGCTCCGACCTCGGTGGCCAGGTCGGCCCTGATCAACTGCTCCATGGCGCGGGCCAGGACCAGCTGGGGCAGTCCCGTCGCCCGGGCGATCTGTGTGAGACCGACTCCGCCCGAGTGACGGTTGATCACCTCCAGCACGCGCAGCGCCTGGTGGACGGATTCCAGCGGGGCGGACGAGACGGACCGGACCGCCTCGGTGACCGTACGGGCGGCGGTCGCGGTCCCGGTCCGAGCTGTGGGCTCCCTGGACCACGCGCGGGCCTGGTCGGTCAGGTACCGGGGGTCCAGCCGGGCGTGCTGGGCCACGGCCACGGCGATCTGCCGGCCGGGGGTGAGGACGTCCCCGAGGTCGGGGTGTTCCTTGGCGGTGCGGGCCGTGACGGCCTGGCGCAGCCGGCCGGGGAGCCGGTAGGGCGGGCGTCCCGAACGGCCGGGACCGCAGGTGAGGCCCGTCAGGTCCTGGGTGGTGATGGGGGGTGAGGTCCAGATGACGGAGGCGCCGAGGGCCTCTTCGAGGTCCTCCGGGACCGGGGGCAGCGGGGGCATGTGCTCGTCGGGAGGCAGGGCCTGGACCTGCTGCTTCCAGTGGCGGGCGGTACGGACCTCGGCGCGCGCCAGGTGGTGCAGGTGGAGGCAGCGCGCGGCGGTCCGTGAGCCCGCTCCGGCCGCGTACTGGAACCAGAACCGGGCGCCCTCCGTCCGGTCGGCCAGGTGCAGGAGGCAGCCGAACAGCAGCGCCGAGTCCTCGCCGTGGGGCCAGGAGTCGGCGGCGAGGGCGACTTCGGCGAAGTCCCGGCTCTCCACGAGGGTCCAGGTGAGGTCGTCCAGGGCGCGTGCCGCCCGGACGTGGCAGGCGGCGTCCAGGACCAGGTCGTCCACCGCGGCGTGGCGGCGGGGAGGGGATGCGGCCGTGCCGCAGACCGTACCGGCGGGCGGCCTGGAGCGGTCGGCGGCCACGCGGCGGGCGATGCGGCGCCGGGCGGCGCCCTCGTCGTAGCCCGCGTACTCCTCCACGAGCACCAACGCGTCCTTCAGGGCCGCGTCCAGCTCGCGCAGCGCCATGTCGCGGTCACGGGGCATGTCGCTCACTGCTCCTTCTCCTCTCCGGGGATCCAGTCCACCCCGAGCTTGCGGGACAGGGTTCGTCGGGCGCCGCGGATGTGCGAACGGACCGTCGCCGGTGAGATCCCCATCATCCGGGCGACCGTGTCGGATTCGTTGCCGAGCAGGAAGGACAGCAGGACCACGTCGTACTGCCGCTCGGACAGTTCGGCGATCGCCGCGTACAGGCCGAGCTTGGACTCCAGCAGTTCCAGGCGTTCGCGGGAGGTCCTGCGGAGCGCGGCGAACCAGGCCGTCTCCACCATCGCGACCGGGCGGGCGAGGACGACCAGCCGCCGCTCCACGTGCTCGCGCAGGACCGCCCACGCGAAGCCGTGGAGGCTGGCTTCGCGCAGCGCCTGTCCCCACGCCTTCAGCAGGAAGGTGAACACGTCGTCGACGACCTCTTCGGCCATCTTGGCGTTGCCCAGTTGCAGGTGGGCGTAGCGCAGGTAGGCGCGGTGCTGCTGGGAGTGGAACGCGGTGAACTCCACGGGCAGGACGCCCGCCAACTCGCTGGAGACCGCCTGGTCCCCCGATGGGTCGAACTCTCCTTCACTCATGCGCTCCCCCACGATTGTGGTCCCGCTCCCGGCGCGGGCCTGGGCACCGGGAGCGGATCGGCTGTGCCTGCGCGGACCGCGGTGGCGAGTATCGGGGCGAGGGCGACCATCTCGACGACATTCACGTGACGTGAAACCTCCCAAGTGGTGTGCGCGCGGCGGCGTGCCCCGCCCCCTGCTCGGCAGCCGCGGGGGCGCGGCGCGCCCCCCAACACCCACCCCATCGGAGAACGAGCCCGATCGTGCAGGCCGGTCCCCGGAAATCTGCCGGAAGTGGCGCACACGCTTCTTCCCGCGCCCCTCGCCCACGCGCGCACGCCCCCTCGTACGCGCCCGGGGCGGTGCCTTCAGCGGGTGGGGACCCCAGGGATGGCGGGCCGGCCGGCGAGGGTGAACGAGTGTCCGGCGGGGTCGCTGAACAGGCGCGCGTCGTGCGGTCCGTCCTCGACGTCGGTGGCCATCGGGCGGGCCCCGAGGGAGACCGCTTCGCGCTCGGCCTCGTCGAGGTCGGCGGCGTCGACCAGGATCCTCAGGTGCGCCTGCTGCGAGTCCTCGGGGCGCGGCCAGCTCGGTGGTGCGTAGCCGTGGTCCCGGCGCACGGCGAGCTGTACTCCGGCGGCACCGACGACTTCGACGATGTCGGGGGTGTCGCCCGTCCGCACGTCGGCGTCGAGGAGTTGGGCGTAGAAGAGGGCCAGGGCCTGGGGCTCGGCGCAGTCCAGTACGAGAACGCTCGTCTTCTTGACCGTCATGCGCCGCGCCTACCCGCCGTGCCCGGCGGCATGCGGTGCGCAACCGGCGACGGGCGACCGGGTGGGGATCGACGGAGTGTCAGTCATGTTCTGTCAAAAGGCCGTTGAGGGTCCGGTGGTCGCCGGCGGGCGGGTGCCCGTCGGTGGCGCCGCTCCGCGCCAGGCTCTCGCGCAGCCGGGTGAGCCGCTCGATCTCGGCGTCGAGGACCGCGAGCCGCCGGGCGACGACCGTGGAGTTCCCGGTGTCGGGTTCGGTGGTGGCGCACGACGGCTGCGGGTCGGCGTCGAGCAGGTGGAGGCGGTGGGCCCGGTCGCGCAGGTCCTCGACGGTGAGCCCGAGGGCCAGCAGGCGCCGTACCAGGCGGACCCGCGCGACCTCGGCCGGGCCGTACTCCCGCTGCCCGGCGGCCGTGCGCGCCGGTGGTGTCAGCAGGCCCCGCTGTTCGTAGAACCGCAGCGCCCTGGGCGTCGTCCCGGCCGCCGCGGCCGCATCGCCGATCCGCATTCCGTACCGTCTTCCCGCGTCGTGGCGTCGAAGTCCCGTCCGGCCTGGGGTCCTTCGGGGTCGACGCCGCTGTGACGCCATTCCTAGTGCTGTGGCCGGGAAGGTCCACAGCACTAGGGTTCCACCACGACGGCTCCGAAGTGCCGCCCTTCGATCAACTCCCGCAACGCCAGGGGAGCCCGTTCGATGCCCGGGATCCGGGTGTGGGGGAAGGTGATCTCGCCCGAGCGCAGCCAGTCGCCGAAGCGGCTGGTCCATTCCCGCTGTACGTCGGGGTGGTCGGCTCCGCTGTAGCCCTGGAGCGAGAGGCCCTTCACGACGACGCGGAAGGTGTCGATCTCGGCCGGAGCGCTGCCGCCCGCCCGCCGCGGCGACAGTTGCCCGGAGAGCGTGCCGACGAGGGCGACGCGCGCGCCTTGCCGGGCGGCGCCGAGCGCCGCGGTGAGCTGCTCGCCGCCGACGGTGTCCAGTACGGCGTCGATGCCCTCGGGGGCCGCCTCGGCGAGCTGCTCGTCGAAGGGGCGGGTGCCCCGGAGCAGGACGGCGTCGTAGCCCAGTTCGGAGACGAGGCGGGCGGCCTTGGCGGGGGACCCGGTGGTGCCGATCACCTTGGCGGCGCCCAGCAGCCGCGCGATCCGGCCCGCGAGGGAGCCGACCGCTCCGGCGGCCCCGGTCACGAGGACGACGTCGCCGGGGCGGATCCGGGCGAGGCGGGTGAGGGCGCCGTAGGCGACGGAGCCCTGGGCGAGGTGCGCGACCGGTTCGGGCAGCACGTCGCCCAGCGGGGTGCACGCGGCGTCGGGAACCAGCGCGTAGTCCCGCCAGCCGGACATGTGGCTGACGGCGGTGCCCGGACGCAACGGGCTTCCGGGCGGGGCGGCGACGACCTCGCCGACGGCGGGACCGAAGAGGGCGTCGCCCGGACGCAGCAGGGGGAGCGGCAGGCCGTCGGTCTCGCCGCCGATGAGGGTGCGCAGGCCGGGGAAGACCAGGAAGTGGCTGTTCCTGACGACCACTTGTCCGTCGGCGGGTCGGGGCAGCGGGGTTTCCGCGAGGACGAAGTGCTCCTGCGCGGGCAGCCCTTCGGGGATCGCGGCGAGGCGGACCTCGCGGCCGGTGGGGGGCGGAGCGGTGGCGGGCATGCGGGCTCCCGGGCGGGTTCGGGGCGGCGGCCGGGCGGTCGCGCGGCCTGGGTGCGGTGACGCTAACCCCTGACCCGCGGGTCAGGGTCAAGGGCGCCACCCGGCGGTTTCGCCCGGGAGGGCCGCTGCCGGTCAGCGTTCGGACAGCTCCGACGGGGCCTCCTGGACCACCCAGCCGTTGCCGTCGGGGTCCTCGAAGGTCAGGAAGGAGTTCCAGGTCGCGCCCTTGCCGTCCTCCCAGCCCGTCTCGCCGACGTGGCGGACCGGGGAGACGACGACGCCGCGGGCGACCAGTTCCGCGCGGGCCGCTTCGATGTCGGTGACACAGACCTGGAGGCCGTGCAGGGTGCCGGGGGCCATCTGTCGGGTACCGGGAGCCGCGGGCATGCCCCGCAGCATCGCGATCGAACAGCGCGATCCGGGCGGGGTCATCTGGATGATGCGCATGCCGGGCGCGACCTCGTCGTCGAGGTCGACCTTGAACCCGACCTTGTCGGCGTAGAACTCCTTCGCTCGGTCCATGTCGGTGACGGGGACGGGTACGACTTCGAGCGTCCAGTTCATGGAGGGTCTCCTCGTGTCACGCCGGCGGGTCGGTCCGGGCCGGTGGCCCGGGTGGGGGGCGGTTCCACGGTGTCCCACGAACGGCCGGCGCGCACGCCGCAACGCCGCCGGCGCGGCCGGCGTTCTCCCGGCGGGGAAGCCGGATCCTGGTGAACGCCTGCCGGGGGACGAGGGGTTGCGCCGGTGGTTCAGCGCGTCGGGACGGGCCGGCGGAGCAGGTAGACGCCGGCGGTGGTGACCAGGACCGCCATGCAGGCGATGAAGACCAGCCCCGCTCCCTCCAGACCCATCGGACCCGTCAGGAGGCCCACGCCGATCACCGGGACGGAGATGCCCGTGTACGCCACCACGAACAGGGTCGAGATCACCGCGGCGCGCCGGTCCGCGGGGGACGCCGCGGCCACCGCGGACAGCGCCCCGCGGAAGGCCAGGCCCTGCCCGGCCCCGCCGACGAGCGCGCTGAGCACCACCAGGGACAGCTGGTCCCACCACAGCGCGCCCGCGAGCAGCGCGAGCCCGGCGAGCAGACCGGCGCAGCCCAGGGGCAGGGAACGCCCCACGCCGACCCGACCGACCGCGAGCTGTCCGGCGGTCGACGCGAAGAAGGCCAGGGCGACGACGAGCCCGCTGACGGCGCGGTTGTGGACGTCCAGGGACTGCGCGAGGAACGCCGGGCTGACCGAGGTGAACACCCCGAACAGGGCGAACCCGACGAACGCGGCGATGGCGGCGGGCCCGAACACCGCCCGTACCCCTGAGGGCAGGGCGGGCCGTTGGGGGCGTACGGTCCTCAGCGGGCGTCGCTCCCGCACGGTCTCGGGGAGCCGCAGCAGGACGGCCGCCGACGCCGCCACCAGGACGAGGTGCACGACGAACGTGAGGTGGAGGGGCCAGGGCGCGTACTGCGCGAGGATTCCGGCGAGCAGCGGACCGCAGCCCAGTCCGCCCATGTTGGCGGCGGTCGCGACGAGCGTGGCCCGGGAGGAGCCGTCCCTGGGGGCGAGCTCCATCACGTACGCGGTCGCGGCCCCGGTGAACAGGCCCGCGGACAGGCCTGACAGCAGCCGTCCGGCGTACAGCCAGCCCATCGCGTCGGCGCACAGGAAGCAGCCGGCGCTCGCGGCGGCGAAGCCGAGTCCCGCCAGGAGGACCGGGCGCCTGCCGACCGTGTCCGAGGCGTTGCCCGCGAGGAGGAGGACGCCGATGACGCCGAAGGCGTACACGGCGTAGATGACGGTCACCATCAGCTCGGAGAAGCCGAACTTCTCCTGGTAGAGGCCGTAGAGGGGGGTCGGCAGGGTGGTGCCGGCCATGCACACGGCGAACACCGCCCCGGCGAGCACGCACTGACGCCATCTTCGACGGTCACCGTCCATGCCGCCGACGGTAACCCCGGCCCGCGGTCCCGGCCGGGCGCGTCGTGCCCGGCGCGTCGGAAGGGCGCCCGCCGGCCTGACGGCCCACCAGGACGGACCGTGCCGGCGCCCGGACGGGCGGATGCGGGGCCCCGGTGCGGGGGGCGCGGGGCCCGGTGCGGGGGGCGCGGTGCGTGTGCGCCGCGGAAAACGCCGTGCCACGTGGCCGCCCGGCTGCCTACACTCGCCATGCGCGCCGCCGACCGGGCTCGGCGCGCCCGACGCCGAACGAAGAGAAGGGGAACCGGGCCATGTGCACGTACCGCACCGCCGCCTTCGTTCCCCCGTCCCGTTACGACGTGATCCCGGTGTCTCGCACCGTGCGGTGCCGGCCGCGCGGCCGTCACCGTATGCCCGTGACACACCTCTAGGCTCCGACCTCCGTCCTTCCCGTCCCCCCGCTCCGCCCTCCCGGGTTCCGTCCCGGCCCCGGGCCGGCCCGCCGGGGGCGGGGCACGCGGGTGGGTCCGTACGTGGTCCGGGAATCGCGCCGATCCCCTCGTTCCCTCGTTCGAAAGGCCTCGGGCCATGCGCACCGACCGGCGTTCCGCCGTCCCCTTCTCCCTCGCCCTCACGACCCTCCGCAACCTCGGGATCCTCGCCCACGTCGACGCGGGCAAGACCACCGTCACCGAGCGGATCCTGTTCACGACCGGCGCGGTCCACAAGCGGGGCGAGGTCCACCACGGCACCACCGTCACCGACTACGACCCCCAGGAACGCGACCGCGGCATCACCATCTTCGCCGCGGCCGTGAGCTGCACCTGGGAGGGGCACCGCGTCAACCTGATCGACACGCCCGGTCACGTCGACTTCGCCGACGAGGTCGAGCGGTCCTTGCGGGTCCTGGACGGGGCGGTCGCCGTCTTCGACGCCGTCGCGGGCGTCGAACCGCAGAGCGAGTCGGTGTGGCGGCAGGCGGACCGGCACGGCGTGCCCCGGATCGCGTTCGTCAACAAGCTCGACCGGGCCGGCGCCGACCTCGACGCGGCGGTCGCCTCGATCCGTGACCGGCTGGGCGCGGTTCCGCTGGTGGTCCAGCTGCCAGTCGGGCAGGAGGACGGCTTCCGGGGTGTGGTGGACCTCGTCCGGATGCGGGCGCTGATCTGGCACGAGGACGGGGAAGCGTACCGCACGGAGCCGGTGCCCGAGCCGCTGCGGGAGGAGGCGCTGCGCCGCCGCCGGCTCCTGGAGGAGACGGTCGCCGAACTGGATCCGCAGGCGTTGGAGGAGTTCTGCGCGGAGTCCGCGCTGAGCGCGGCGACCCTGGTCCGCGCACTGCGGGGGCTGACGCTGCGGCGCGAGGCCGTGGTGGTCCTGTGCGGTTCGGCGTACCGCAACCGCGGGATCGAGCCGCTGCTGGACGCGGTCGTGGCCTATCTGCCGTCGCCCGCGGACATGCCGCCGGTGCGCTGCACGGCCGACGGGGGCGAGGAGGAGCGGGCGCCCGATCCGGCGGCTCCGTTCGCGGCCCTCGCCTTCAAGGTGACGGCCACGGCGACGGGGCGGCTCACCTACCTGCGGGTCTACTCGGGGACCCTGCGCAAGGGCGCGTCCGTACTGGATCCCGGTACGGGCCGTACGGAACGCGTCGGGCGGATCCTGCGGGTGCAGGCCGACCGGCACGAGGAGAGGGAGGAGGCGGTGGCCGGTGACATCGTCGCCGTGATCGGTCCGAAGACGGCCCGCGCGGGTACGACGCTGTGCGCGCCGAACGCGCCCGTGCTGCTGGAACCGCCCACGGTGGCGGATCCGGTGGTGTCGGTGGCGGTGGAGGCACGGCGCGGCACCGACACGGGTCGGCTCGCCGTGGCTCTGGCGCGGCTGGCGGAGGAAGATCCTTCGCTGGTGGTGCGGTCGGACGCGGAGACCGGCCAGACCGTCCTGTCGGGGTTGGGCGAGCTGCACCTGGAGGTCGCGGTGGAGAAGATCCGCAGCGGGCACGGGGTGCAGGTGGCCGTCGGCCAACCGCAGGTCTCCTACCGGGAGACGGTCGTGCGCGGGGTGGCCGGTCTGGTCCACCGGCACGTCAAACAGGACGGTGGCGCGGGCCAGTTCGCGCACGTCGTCATCGACGTGGAGCCGTTGGAGGGTCCCGGATTCGAGTTCCGGTCGACGGTCGTCGGCGGCCGGGTGCCGCAGGAGTACGCGCGCGCCGTGGAGGCGGGCTGCCGGGACGCCCTCACCGAGGGTCCGTTGGGCGGCTTCCCGGTGACGGGGTTGCGGGTCACCCTCACCGACGGGGCGACCCACTCCAAGGACTCCTCGGAGATGGCGTTCCGGGCCGCGGGCCGCTTCGCCCTGCGCGAGGCGCTGCGGGCGAGCACCGTGGAACTGCTGGAGCCGGTCGTGGAGGTGACGGTGACCGTTCCGGAGGACGGTGTCGGCGGTGTCCTCGGTGACCTCGCGGCCCGGCGGGGCCGGGTCAGCGGGTCGACGGCCGGCGCCGGGACCGCGGTGATCACGGCGACGGTGCCGCTGGCCGAGCTCTTCGGGTACGCGTCCCGGCTGCGGGGCCGGACCCAGGGCCGGGGCACGTTCACCACCCGGCCCACCGGGCTCGCGCCGGTCCCGTCGTCGGTCGCGGGCACGCTCCTGCCCCGATAGCGGCGAGCGCCGGAGCCCCGTCCCCCCACGCCGGGGGGCGGTGCTCCGGCTTCCGGACGCCCGCCTACGGACGCCCCGTTCCGGGGTCCGCCCGGGGCCTGTCGTGGAACCGGACCTCGGGGTGGTTCTTCGAGGGGCCGTCCAGCAGGGCGGCCGGGCGGCCCTGGAGGTGGGTGTCGGCGAAGGCGGTGACGTACGCGCGCAGGAGGGTGTCGCAGCGGTCGCCGTCGAGGGGCTGGAGCCGGATGCCGAGTTGCTTGCCGATGGACGCCATGTCACCGAAGGAGGTGTGCTCGGTGCCGTCGATGGTCAGCCAGCGCTTCCAGCCCGTCAGTTCGGTCCAGGTCTCGTCCCAGGTGCGGTCGGGGCCGCCGGGCACGTGGCTGGGCTTGCCCAGCATCAGGAACGGGCGGTCCAGGGGGACGTCGTTGGGGAAGCGGAAGTTTCCGTCCATGTTGACGCCCGCCTTGATGCGCGGGTCGCCCAGCATGGTCGGGATCGCGCTGAAGCCCCCGGCGGAATGCCCGACCATGGCGATCCGCCCGGTGTCGATGAGCCGGCCGCCCTTCCACTTCGGGTGCCGGCCGGTGAGCTCGTCCAGTACGAAGGACACGTCCTGGGCGCGGACGGCTCCGACGCGCGGGAAGTCCGGGTTCCCGCAGGGCGTGCAGGAGGTGGTGCGGCCGTCGGGGAAGGTGGTGCCGGCGGCTTCGTGGTTGTGGCCGATGCCCGCGACGACGTAGCCCCGGGAGGCGAGTTCCTCCGCGAGGCCCGTGAGGGTGGCGCGCGGCATTCCGAAGCCGGGTGAGAGGACGACCAACGGCAGTCCGCCGCGCGCCGTGACGGGTTCGGCGCCGACGGTCGCGTGGGTGACCACGGTGGTCAGTACCTCGGAGGGCACCTCCTTCGGTACGACGGCCCGGTTGGATTCGACGTACCTCCGGGACTCCTCGGCCGTCATGTAAGGGGCGGGCACGCGCGAGGGCTTCTTCGCCGGATACCAGACCGACACCATCAGTTCCCGGCGTTCCCCCGGCACCCAGGGGTCGGCCCGGTCCTGGTCCTTCAGGTGGACGGTCGTCATGCCCACCGGCTGTCCGCCGGTCGGCGCGCGGAGCGCCGGCGCGACCTGCGGGGTGGTCGCGCCGGTGGTCGCGGCCTGCCCCGAATCCGCCCGGGCCGTACCGGTCATGAGCAGGGTGGCTGCCGTAACGGCCAGTAACGCACGCCTCATTGGTGTCCTCATCGATGTCCTCATGGTGTCCTCGTCGCGATGTCCGCCGCGGCGGCCGGGCCGCGGTCGACGGTCCGATGTCCCCGATGCTAGGAACGGATCGCGGCCCGGCCATCGGCCCACGGTGGTACGCCCGTACGCCCCTGCATCCGTGGGATGACATCCGTGGTGGGACCGCGTGGGCGCGGTTCGTCCAGACGGGGCCGGTTCCGGCGCGGCCGGGCGATCTTCCGATGGTCCGATGGTCGTTCGAGGCACTCTCTGAAAGGAGCGCGCCACCACCCATGCCCGTCTCTCGTTTGACGTCCGGATCACCCGAAGGGAGAAGCATGGTGCGTACGAGGTCCACCGCGTTGGCCACTGCCCTGCTGTCGACACTGTTGTGCGCCGCCGGCGGGCCGGCGAGCGCACGCGACGGAGTTCCACCGGACGGGCAGGCCCTGCACGACGCCCCCCTGCTCGGCATCGCGACGGCCGGTGGCGCGGCCGCGCAGGAGTTCAGAACGTCCGACGCCCGCCTGTCGCGGGTGAGCCTGTACCTGAGCAGCGGAGCCGCCACCGGCCGGGTACGGATCGAGGTCCGCGGTACCCGCGAGGACGGCGGGTCCACGATCGCGGCGCGCACGGTCGACGTGGCGAAGCTGGGCGGCGTCGGCGCGGGCTGGCTGGAGGTGCCCCTGGATGCCACGCTGACGCCGGGCGCCCCCTACTACCTGTTCGCCCGGGCCACCACTCCGGACGGCAAGCCGGTCGTCTGGCACGGAACCCGCCGCGCCGAGGTCGGGGCGCCGGTCAGTTGGCGTCACGACGGGGAGGCGGACAGCTGGGAGGCCGTCGAGGAGCGGCTGGCGTTCCACGTGAACCCGACCGGCGACGAGCGGTGCGGGGAGACGGAGCCCTGTTACGTGCCCGCCTCCGACCGGCTCGCGCGGACCTCGGGCCTGCTCTCCAACGGCACGGCCGTGGAGGCGGTCACTCCGGAGTTTGCCGTGGGCGCCGCCTACGTGGAGGGCAGCAACGTGCTGCGGCTGCCCTCCGGGCGGTGGCGCTACCTGCCGGCGGGCGCCACCGCGTCCGTCGTCGTCGAGGCGGACGACGCCGGCGCGCTGGAGCAGATCACCGAGTCCCGGGCCTGGTTGGCGTCGGGCCGGATCCCGGGCGCGGCGGGTCCGCGGCGGGCGAGCGCGGAGCGGGCCCTGCTGTCGATGCGGGCGCTGCTGCGGCCGAACGGTTCGTTCGCGGCGGCCTGGTCGCCGTTCTGGGACTTCTCGTGGCCGCGCGACTCCAGCTTCGTCGCGGCGGCGTTCGCGCACACCGGGTACGACGAGGAGGCGTACCGGATCCTGCGCTACAACGCGCAGACGCAGCGGGCGGACGGCACCTGGGAGGCCCGTACGCGGTTGGACGGTTCCGGGCCGCCGGACGATCGGCCGTGGCAGCTCGACGGGAACGGCTGGGTGCCGTGGGCCACCTGGCAGTGGTACCGGACGGCCCCGCAGGACGGCCGCGCCGCACGGCTGGAGGCCCTCTACCCGATGGTCCGCAAGGCGGCCGACCACACGGCGGGCACCCTGGACGCCGACGGCCTGCCCCCGGCCTCCCCCGACTACTGGGAGCTGGCGACCGACAGCGCGAACATCGGCACGGCCGCGCCGCTGCTGGCGGGGCTGAACGCCGCCGCCGACCTGGCCCGCGGCCTCGGCCGGACCGAGGACGCCACCCGCTGGGCGGAAGCGGCGCAGCGCCTGTCCGAGGGCATCGCCGCCCGTTTCGCGCCGCTGGGGTACCCGCGGACCGCCGACGGGCTGAACGGCCGGGACAGCGCCGTCGGGTTCATGGCCCCGCCGTTCAACAACGCGCCCGCGGACCTGCCCCGGGCCCTCGACGACACGTACGCCGCGCTGCTGCGGCCCAACGGGGGCGTGGTCCCCGGCGACGACCCGGACGCGCCCTGGGGGAACATCACCTGGACGGCGAGCACCTCCTTCTTCGCGCTCGCCTGGGCGGGCACGGGGCAGCGGGAGAAGGCCGACGCGGTGGTGGACTGGGTGCTGTCCAAGCGCAACGCGCTCGGCGAGCTGCCCGAGACCGTCAGCATCGACGGCCGGCCGAAGGCGGTCGTACCGCTCGGGTGGACCGACGCGATCGTCCTCCTCGCGCTCCTCGGCACCGACGGCACCCCGCTGCCGACGCCGCCTGCCGCCCGTCCCTGATCGGACGCGGACACCCCACCCCACCCGTTCGCCCCCTTTCGAGTGGTTCCGCCCCGGATCCGGTGGGGTCGCCCCGCGCGGGAGCCTTCCCGCGCGGGGCGGTCGCCGCCGGATCCGGTCGTTTGACACGACCCGACCCTGAGTCCATTATTCCACTACTCATCTAGTGGATTTATGGAAAGGGGGGACGCCGTGCGCCATACGACCGATTCCGACGCGGCCGACTACCGGTGGGCCGTCGAGGCACACGGGCTGGGAAAGAAGTACCGCAGGGGATGGGCCCTGCGGGACTGCACCTTCCGGATTCCCGCCGGCCGCATCGCCGCCCTGGTCGGACCCAACGGCGCCGGCAAGAGCACCCTGCTCGGCCTCGCGACCCGACTCGTCGAGCCGACGGCCGGCGAGCTGAGGATCTTCGGCCGCCCCGTCGGATCGGACGCGACCAGGACCCGCTGGGCGTACCTCGGCCAGGACAAACCGCTCTTCAAGCGGTTCACCGTGGCCAGGACCCTGCGCATGGGGCAGGAGCTCAATCCCGGCTGGGACCGTGAGGTCGCGGAACGGATCGTGCGCTCCGGCAACGTGCCGATGGAGGCACGGATCGCCGACCTGTCGGGCGGCCAGCACACCCGCGTGGCCCTCGCGCTCGCCTTCGGCAAGCGGCCCGAACTGCTGCTCCTGGACGAGCCGATGGCCGATCTCGACCCGGTGGCCCGCGACGAGATCGGCTCACTGCTCCTCGCCGAGGCCGCCGAGAACGGAACCACCGTCCTGCTCTCCTCGCACCTGCTGAGCGAGATCGAGGACATGTGCGACCACCTGTTGGTCCTCGCCGACGGGCGCGTGCGCATGGCGGGCGACACGGACGAGCTGATCCCCATGCACTCGGTGGTGACGGGCGTGACCGACGAGACCGGCGCGCTCCCCGCCGCCCTGGACGCCCACACCCTGGTCGAGGCCAGGACGTCCGGACGTCACTTCACCGCCCTGGTGCGCCGTCAGGGGTGGATCGGCGCCGAATGGCAGCCGTCCGAGCCGAGCCTGGAGGAAGTGCTGCTGGCCTACCTCCGCTCGCCGCAGGCTCCCGCCCTGCTGTCCCCCACCTCCGTCCCCGGCCACCGAGAGGACCACGCAGCATGAGCACGCTCGCCCAGGGCCCCGCGATCCGCGGTCACAAGCCGTCCGGTCCCCGCGCGCTGCGCGGACTGGCCTGGCTCATGGTGCACCAGCACCGCGCCGCCCTCCTGTCCTGCCTCGCGCTCACCCTCCTCGGCGCGGCCTGGATCATCTACCAGCGCGGCGCGATGCTGGACTCCCTGCACGCCGCGGGCTGGCCCGGCAAGTCGGCCGACTCCCTGCCGGGGGACCTGACCAACCGGATATCCAACGACCTCAACTCCGGAGGGACGACACTGGGCGCCCTCCCGATCCTGCTCGGCGCGTTCCTCGGCGCACCACTGATCGCCGCGGACTACGAGAACGGAACGGGACGGCTCGTCGCCACCCAGTCCGTATCGCGGCTCCAGTGGCTGCTGGCCAAGATCTCCTTCGCATTGATCGTGGTGACCGTACCGGCGACGGTCCTGAGCCTGCTCTACGGCTGGTGGTGGAGGTCCCTCGGGCCGCTCGCCCCCAACGACTGGCTGTCCGGAGCGCTGTTCGACACCACGGGTCCGGTCCTGGTGGCCACCACCCTGTGCACCACCTCGCTCGGCATGGCCGTCGGCACGCTGCTGCGTCGGGGCACGCCCGCCACGGTCGCGACCTTCCTGATCTCGGGCATCGGCCTGACCGGGGCCGGCGTCTTCCGGAACGAACTCGCCACGCCGCGCCGGGTCGCCTGGCCGCTCGACGGCGCCATGCCGGCCGCCCTGAACGGCGGGATCGAGGTCGACCAGTGGGTCGGCACCGCGTCGGGCAAGCTCTACGGGTGGTCCACCTGCGTCCACGACGCGTCGACCGAGAAGTGCCGGAGCGACCTCGGCATCGTCAACTCCGTCCGGGACTACTTCGGCCGCGATCAGATGGTGGGCATGCAATGGACCGCCACGGGACTACTGCTGGCGCTGACCGCGCTGTTCCTGGGGGTGTGCGTGGTCCGGGCCCGCAAGGGCCGGCTGTAGACCGGCGAACGCCTAGGCTGAGCGAAAACGACGAGGATCAAGGAGGCGGGCACCGTGGTCGTGTTCCGCATCGAACGACGCAGCGGCCTGCCCGCCTACCTCCAGATCGTCCACCAGGTGGAGCAGGCGCTCCACATGGGGGCGCTGACCGAGGGCGACAAGCTGCCCACCGCGGCGCAGGTCGCCGCCACCACGAAGGTGAACCCGAACACCACCCTCAAGGCCTACCGCGAACTGGAGCGATCCGGACTCGTCGAGGTCCGGCAGGGATCCGGCACCTTCATCACCCGGACTCTGGCAACTCCCCGAACGGCACCGGAGTCTCCCGTACGGGCCCGGTTGGGCGAGTGGATGCGCGAGGCGCGCGAGCAGGGCCTGACCGCACAGGAGGTCACCAGCCTGTTCGACACCGTGCTGGGCGAGGAGTATCCGGCGGGCGTACCGAGACCCGCGCACACTCCGGCGGCCCCGGCTCCGGCCACTGCCACCGCCCCACCCACACCTATCACCTGAGATTCATTGCAGGATCGTGAAGACGATCTTTCAAACCAAGTCAATCACGGGATCCATGCCTACTGTTCGTAGGTACCTCGCTCCACGCGTTTCGTCTACCCCTGGATCCCACGATGCTTGCTGAATCCCCGCGCCGCCGTACCCTCCTCGCCCTCGCGACGTCCGCCACCGCGCTCGCGCTCCTTGTCACCGGCTGCGGATCCGGCGGCTCCGACGAGCGGCGCATCCGGGTGGGCGTGGCGGGCGACTCCCCCGAGTGGGACGTCCTCGCCAAGGAGGCGAAGAAGGAGGGGCTCACCGTCGAGACCGTCGTCTTGACGACTACTCACTGCCCAACAAGGCCCTCGGCGCGGGTGACATCGAGCTCAACGCCTTCCAGCACCTGGTGTTCCTCGCACAGTCGAACACCGAGAACAAGACCGACATCGCTCCGATCGCCGCGACCACGGTGGTGCCGCTCGGCCTCTACTCCGAAAAGCACCGCGCGCTCGCGGACCTGCCCGAACAGGCCGAGATAGCCCTGCCCAACGACCCGGCCAACCAGGGCCGCGGCCTGCGGGTGTTGGAGCAGGCGAAACTCATCGAGCTCAAGAAGGACGCCGGGCTGTTCGCCACCCCCGACGACATCACCGCCAACCCCAAGCGCGTCAAGCTCACCCCGGTCAACGCCCAGCAGACCCCCCGCACCCTCAAGGACACCGACGCCGCGATCATCAACGACGGGGTCGCCGAACTCGCGGGCATCGACGCCGGAACCGCGCTGTTCAAGGACGATCCGACCAGCCCGCAGGCCGTGCCCTACCTGAACGTCATCGCCGCCCGCGCGAACGAGAAGGACGACGCGGACTACTCGAGGATCGTGAAGCTGTACGCGTCGAAGGCCGTTCAGGACGAGGTCCGCCGCGCCAGCAACGGCACCGCCCACCACGTCGAGCTGCCCGCCGTCGAACTCCGGGCCGAGCTCGACCGCGTCGCGAAGCAGCTGGGCCGGTGACCGCCGCCGTCGAACTGCGCGACGTACGCAAGGAGTTCCCGGGCGGCGCGCGCGCCGTCGACGGCGTGAGCCTGTCCGTCGCGTCGGGCACCGTCCACGGCGTCGTCGGCCACAGCGGCGCCGGCAAATCCACCCTCCTGCGGCTGATCAACGGCCTGGAGGAGCCGACGTCGGGCAGCGTCCTCGTCGACGGCCAGGACCTCGCCGCGCTCGGCGAGCGCGCACTGCGTCCGATCCGGCGCGACATCGGCATGATCTTCCAGCAGTTCAACCTCTTCCGCTCGCGCACGGTCCTCGGCAACGTGCTCTACCCGCTGCGCCTGTCCAAGATGGACCGCGCCGCCGCCCGGGCGCGCGCCGAGGAGACCCTGGATTTCGTCGGCCTGTCCGGATACGGCAAGCGCCATCCCGAGCAGTTGTCCGGTGGGCAGCGCCAACGCGTGGGCATCGCCCGCGCCCTGGCCACCCGCCCCAAGGTGTTGCTGTGCGACGAGGCCACCTCGGCCCTGGACCCGCAGACCACCCAGGAGGTGCTGGCCCTGCTCCGCCGCGTCAACCGTGAGCTGGGCGTCACCATCGTCCTGATCACCCACGAGATGGAGGTCGTCCGTTCCCTGTGCGACCGGGTCGCCGTCATGGAGGACGGCCGGGTCGTGGAGAGCGGCGAGGTCTACGACCTGTTCGCGCGGCCACGCCACCGCACCACCGCCGCGTTCGTCCGCTCGGCCCTGCACGGCGAACCGGACGGCCCGCTCCTGGACCGGTTGCGCGCCCGCCATCCGGGCCGGCTTGTCACGGTGCCGGTCGTCGACGGGGCCCCACTGCTGGACGGCCTCTCACCACTGCTGCGCGCGCACGGCGTGGACTTCTCCATCGTCCACGGCGGTGTCGGCGAGGTCCGCGGCAGGCCCCTGGGCAGCGTGACCATCGCGCTGCGGGGCGAGGAGTCGGCCGTCGAGGCGGTGGCCGCCGGACTCGCGGCGGGCACGGCGGCCGGCGCGGCCCGGGAAGCGGGTGTCGCGTGAAGGCGGACTGGAGCACCTTCTGGCCCAAGGTCGTCGAGGCGACCGGCGAGACCGTCTACATGGTGCTGATCACGCTGGCCCTGTCCACCGTCGGCGGCCTCGTGGTGGGGCTCTCCCTGTACGCCACCCGCAAGGGAGGCGTCCTGCCGAACCGGATCGTGCACGCGGTCCTGGGCACGTTCATCAACGTCATCCGCCCCGTCCCGTTCATCATCGCGATCGTGGCCCTGGCACCCGTGACCCGGGCGGTGGTCGGCACGATGATCGGCACCGATGCGGCGATCTTCCCGATGACGATCGTGGCGACGTTCGGGATCGCCCGGATCGTCGAGTCGAACCTGCTGTCCGTCGAGCCGGGCGTCATCGAGGCGGCCCGCTCGATGGGGGCCGGCCCGCTGCGCATCCTGCTCACGGTCCTGGTGCCCGAGGCCCTCGGGCCGCTCGTGCTCGGGCTGACCTTCATGCTCGTCGCGCTCATCGACTTCTCCGCGGTGGCCGGCACGGTCGGCGGCGGCGGGGTCGGCAACCTCGCCATGACGTACGGCTACCTGCGGTTCGACACCTCGGTCATGGTGGTGACGGTGCTGGTCCTCATCGGACTGGTGCAGTCCGCGCAGTTCCTCGGCAACCGGCTCGCACGCCGGATCCTCCGGCGCTGAATTCGGCCCCTCCACCGGCGCCGGCTCGTCGAGCGACGGGTTCACCCGGGCAGGCCCTACCAACAGTCCATGCGCGATCCGTCGGCCGACGCCTCGGCGAAGACGTGGATCCAGGTTCGGGGCACGGAGCCGGTCGGCTCGGGGCCCGGGTCCACCTGGTAGAACTCGCGGAGGTCGCCGGGTGTTTCGAAATCGACTGTGACGCTCGGCCGGTCCGGGGACTCGAAGCAGGTGACGGGGATCCGGCCCTCCGGCACCGCCCCGGGCAGCTCGACCGGGTGCCAGCCCGCCGCCTGCAGTTCCCGTGCGTAGTACGCCAGCACGTCCGCGGCGCTCCCGTCGTACACGTACAGCCGGTCCGCGCTCAGCCAGGCGTCCCCGCTGTCATCGGTACAGGTGGCCCCGTCCGCCGCGCCGCCGTCGACGGGCCTGGCCCCCGCCGGGTGCAGGTCCAGGGCCGACAGCTCATCGAGGGCCGCCAGCTCGGGGCCGGTGCCCTCGCAGGTCGTGAAGGGGGAGAGGAAGGAGCATCCGCTCAGTGTGGCCCCGACGAGCACGGTCGCGAGCAGCAGCCGCAGTTCGATCATGTTCATGGCGGAATTATGACCCCACGGCCGGCTCCCCCTGGTGCCCACCGCCATGTCCGGGGTCCCGACTGTGGCGGCGGCGCACATCGGCAACCGCCGGCGGCCCTCCCTAACGTTCGGGTCATGACGAGCGGATTCGGTGGAACGGCGTCCGGGGCCCCGGCGGGCGGACTGAGCGGGCGCACGGCCCTGGTGACCGGCGGTGGCAGTGGCATCGGGCGTGCCTGCGTCGAGGCCCTGGCCGCCGCGGGGGCCTTCGTCCACGTCGTGGACGTCGACGCTCCGGCCGCCGCCGAGGTGGCCCGGCGGGTGGACGGGCGGGCCCACGCGGCGGACCTGGCCGATCCCGGCGCCGTGGCGTCCCTGCCCACGGATCTCGACATCCTCGTGAACAACGCCGGACTGCAACACGTCGCGGCCATCGAGGACTTCCCGCCGGAGCTGTTCGACCGCCTCCAGAGGGTGATGGTCACCGCCCCGTTCCTGTTGCTGCGCCGCGCCCTTCCGCACATGTACCGGCGCGGCTGGGGCCGGGTCGTCAACATCTCCAGCGTGCACGGCCTGCGGGCGAGCCCCTTCAAGTCCGGTTACGTCACGGCCAAGCACGCCCTGGAGGGCCTGAGCAAGGTCACCGCCCTGGAGGGCGCCCCGCACGGTGTGACGAGCAACTGCGTGAACCCCGGCTACGTGCGCACGCCGCTCGTGGAACGGCAGATCGCCGCCCAGGCCGAGGCCCACGGAATCCCGCCGGAGCAGGTCGTCGACGAGGTGCTGCTCCGCGGCTCGGCCATCAAACGGTTGATCGAGCCGGAGGAGGTCGCGGCCGTCGCCCTGTGGCTCTGCGGGCCGCACACCGGCCACGTCACGGGCACTTCCCTTCCGATGGACGGCGGCTGGACCGCCGCTTGACGGACGGCGCACCGGCCGCAGGCGGTCTCCCGAACTCCCCCACCCGTCACGCCCATTAGGTTAGGCTTGCCTAATCATTGGGGGTACGGAATGGTGGACAGCACGGCACACCAGGCCCAACAGGACGAGTGGGCCGATCGAATACTGGCGTGGATCACCTCGCAGGAGCAGATGGACCGAGCCCTGCGCGAAGTCCTGCGCCGCACGCCCAGCCAGCGCGAGGAGACCGTCGCGCACATGGCGGAAGCCGTACGGGCCGCCGCCCAGGGACTGACCATCCCCGGGTGCGCCGCGGCGGCGGGCATTCCCGAACACATGCTGCGCGACTGGCTGGACCTGGACACGAGCTTCGCGGAGGCGCTCCGCTCCGCGCAGGCCCTGGCCGCGGCGCACGGCCTCGGGCCGGGGGCGGCGCCGACCCCGGCGGCCCTCCGGTTGGTCCTGGACGCGATCCGCAAGGGGGCGACCTGGCCCGTGGCGGCGGGCCTGGCGGGGATCTCCGTCCGCCGGTTCAACCGCCTGCGCGCCGAGGCGCCGCCCGTGGCGGCCCTGATCGCCGCTGCCCAACGGGCCCGGTCGCCGCGCAAGAACGGCTCCGGCCCGCGCCGCCGCCCCGCGCGGAGCACGGGCCGTCGTACGGGGTACCGGCTGGTGCTCCTCGACGATCCCCTCCTGTCGTCCGGCCACCCACCCCGCGCGGGAGACGCGCCCGCGCCGAACGACGGCCGACGCGAACGCGGTCCGACCGGTCCCGCCGACGGCGCGGCGACACCGGACTGATCCGGGCCGGTCGGGCGAGCAGGTCGTCCCCGTCCGATCTCGCGGCCGGGCAGGATCCGGAACGGACGGTCGCCCGCGGAGCAGGGCGGCTCAGTTCGGCGTGATGCCGGTGAGGACGGCGAGAACCGCGAGACGGATGCGGTTGTCCCGGCCCGTCTTCGCCATCAGGCCGGCCACGTGCGTCTTCACCGTGGTGACGCCGAGATGCAGCCGGTCGGCGATCTCCTTGTTGGACAGGCCCACGCCGAGCAGTCCGAGGACCTCTCGCTCGCGGGGGGTGATGGCCGGCACCGGGATCTCCGTGGGAGTGTCCGCGGCGGAACGGGCCCGGAGGGCCTGGGCCACGAGGCGGTCGAGGACGTCCCGGCTGAAGGGGGCCTCTCCGTCGGCGGCCCGGCGTACGGCCTCCAGGAGTTCGGCCGGTGGGGTGTCCTTGACGAGGAAACCGCGGGCTCCGGCCGCGAGCACCGGATACAGGTGGTCGTCGTCGTCGAACGTGGTGAGGGCGACGACCCGGGTGGCCGGGCGTGCGGCCACGATGCGGCGGGTGGCCGTGATGCCGTCCATTCCGGGCATTCTCAAGTCCATGAGGACGACGTCGGGAGTCAGGTGTTCCGCCAGTCGCACCGCCTCCGCGCCGTTGTCCGCTTCGCCCAGGATCTCGATGTCCCGCGCCTGCTCGAAGAGCATGCGCAGCCCCATGCGGACGAGCTGCTGGTCGTCGACGACGAGGACGCGGATCACAGCCGGGGCTCCATGTCGGTGGTGAGGGCGGGTAGTTCGGCCGCGAGCCGCCAGCCCTGAGCGGCGGGGCCCGCCTCCAGTCGGCCGCCGAGCAGGTCCACGCGTTCCCGCATGCCGATCAAGCCGTGTCCGGAAGGGCCGGGGGCCGGTGGCCGGGCCCGTCCGGCGCCGTCGTCGCGGATCGTCAGGTGAACGGCGTCATCGGCCACGCGCAGGGCCAGCTCGGCGTGCGCGCCGGGCCCGCCGTGCTTGGCCGCGTTGGCCAGGCCCTCCTGGGCCAGGCGCAGGACCGCGAGGCCGCGTACCGCGTCGAGCCGCGCGACGCGGGGGTCCACGGAAGCGGTCACGGTCAGGCCGGTCCGGCGGCCGTGTTCCACCACCGACTCCAAAGCCGCCGGCAGGGCTCCGGGCTCGACCAGGGAACCGGTGTCGGGATCGGTCCGGTCCGGGGCTCGCAGTACGGTGACCAGGCGCCGCAGATCGGCCAGTGCCGCGCCGGCGCCGGCGTGCAGGTCGTCGAGGACCTCGGTGATCCGCGGGTCGGTGGTGGGGGTGGCCGCGGTGACGTGCCGGGCGACACCGACGCGCAGCACCATGGAGGAGACGTGGTGGGCGACGAGGTCGTGCAACTCGCGCGCGATGACGGTGCGTTCCGCCGCGCGGGCGGCCAGCAGCTGTTGTTCGGCGCGCAGTTCCCGCTGCTCCGCGTGTCGACGGGCATGCGCCGCGGCGTCCCGGGTCACGCGTACGTACGCGCCCAGGAGCAGCGGCAGGCCTGCGACGATCCCCACCTTGTAGAGCACCGGCAGGAGTTCGCCGGGCAGGTCCTCGAAGCGGTTCACGACGACGGCCAGCGCCAGTCCCGTCGCCCCGGCGGCAAGGCGACGTCCGGACTGCCGTACCGCCAGCTCGAAAAGGGTGACGGCGGCCAGCACTTTCACCGAGGGAACGATGCTCGCGCCCAGGGCGTGTGCGACGACGAGCAGGACCGACTGCGCCAGGAGCGCGCCGAACACCCATTTTCCCGCGGCCAGGCACAGCACGAGCGCGACCGCGGCGAGGCCCAGGTCCGTCGTCGTGGACGGCCGCTGCAACAGCAGGAGATGGCCGACCATGACGCCGGCGAGGGCCAGGACCCGCACGCCGGCGAATCTCCTGTCGAACGCGGGCTCGATCCAGGCTCTGTTCACGCCCCCACGATAGGCGGACGCCCCTGCGGCCGGGTCCTGCCGTGGGAGGAGGCCGCCTCCTCCCACCGGCCGCGATGTCCGGCCCGTGGAGGGAGTCGGGGACCCGCGTCGGGCAGCGAGGCTGAGCGGCATGAACACCAATGCGCACACGGTCACGACCGCCAACGCGGACGCAGGGTCCGCTGCCATGGGGCGACGGTCCCTCCTAGGTGGCGCCGCCGCCCTGGGGTTGGGGAGCGCGGCCTTCGGCACCACCGCCCACGCGACCGGCGCCCGGTCGAGGTCGGGCACCGGGGCCGGCCGCTTCCAGGGAAAGTCCGTGCTCATCACGGGTGGCACATCCGGCATCGGCAGGGCGGCGGCGAAGGCGTTCGCCCTGGAGGGCGCCCATGTCGGATTCTGCGGCAGGCGGGTCGAGTTGGGGCGCCAGGTGGCACGTGAGATCCGGGACGCGGGAGGCGAAGCCACGTACATCGAGGCCGACGTCCGCGTGGACGCCCAGGTGCGCGGCTTCGTGGACCGGGTCGCGAGCCGGTACGGCGGCATCGACGTCGCCTTCAACAACGCCGGCATCGGCAGCGGCAAACTGCCCCATGAGATGAGCGTCGAGGAGTGGGATGACGTCCAGGCCACCAACGCCCGGGGGGTGTTCCTCGCGATCAAGTACGAGATCCCGCACATGCTCAAGGCGCAGCGCGGCGTCATCATCTGCACCTCGTCATCGGCGGCCGAACAGGCGCGGCCGAACAGCGCCGCGTACACCGCGAGCAAGCGGGCGGTGCAGGGCATGGTGAAGTCCGCGGCCCTCGCGTACGGGCCCAAGGGGATCAGGCTCAACGCCCTGCTGCCCGGTACCACCGATACCCCCTTCGTCCGCCCGCCGGGAATCCCGGACGCGGATTGGGCGAAGTACAAGCAGGCGTGGGGACCGCTCAACGTGGACGGTCTCGAACGGATGGGCGAGGCCGAGGAGATCGCGCGCGCGGTGCTCGGGCTCGCGTCCGACGACTTCCCCTACATGACGGGTGCGTCGATCTCCGTGGACGGTGGAAGCACCGCGGGCCGGAAGATGGTCCAGCCGAGCGGTACGTGAGGCCGGACCCTTCCCCGGAGGAACCCGCAACCGCCGAATGACCCTCCGCCTCCGCCTCCTCACCGGCACGGTGGCGGCGGGGCGGCGGGGCGGCGCGTGGACGCCACTCGCAGCGGCCGGGGCTCCCGGTGCCGAAGTCCTATCGGGTGACTGGAGAACCTCTGGGCAAATTGGTCCAGACCAACTACGTTGGGGCGTCGCCAGGTTCGCCGTTTCCCCGAGGGTGGATGATGATCACGCGTCGCTCCGTTCTGCTGCTCGCCGGCTCGGCCGCCGGTGGCATGCTGCTGCCCGCCACCGCCGCCCAGGCGGCCGCCGCGCTCCCGCTGCCCGCCCCCACCGCGCCCCGGCCCATCGGCACCCGCACCCTCCACCTGGTCGACGCCGCGCGCGAGGACCCGTTCGCCCCGGACCGCCGCCCGCGCGAGCTGATGGTGCAGCTCTGGTACCCCGCCCTGGGCAGGGCGGGACGCCCCCGCGCCCCGTACACCACCGCCGCGGTCGCCGCCGACCTGGAGTCCGGGCTGCCCCTGACCACCGGCACCCTGGCCGCCGTCCGCCCGCACGCCCGGGACGGGGCCCCCGCGGCGCACGGCCCGCTGCCGCTGCTGCTGCTCGGCCACGGGCGCGAGGGGGGCCGGGCCAACTGCACCGCCCTGGCCGAGGACCTGGCCGCGCACGGATACCTCGTCGCCGCCGTCGACCACACCTTCGACGCCGCCGTGGTCGAGTTCCCCGGCGGCCGGATCGTACGCGGCGTCCTGCCCGAGGAGCCCGCCGACTGGGGCGCCCAGGAACGCCTGGAGATCCGGGCCCGGGTCGACGACCTGCGCTTCCTCGCCGGCGAACTCCCGCGGCCGCGGGGCGGCGCGGGCGGGTGGGAGTGGCCGCGGGCCGACCCGGCACGGATCGGGGTCCTCGGCCACTCCATGGGCGGGTCGGCCGCGGCCGAGGTACTGCGCGTGGACCGGCGCTTCCGGGCCGGACTCGGCCTGGACGGCGCCCTCTTCGGCTCGCCGGTGGCCGAACAGGGGCTGGACCGGCCCTACATGCTCCTCACCGCGCTGGAGGACCACGACACCTGGCGGCAGTGGCGGGACCATCAGCGCGGCTGGGCCCGCCAGGTGCGGATCGCCGGCACCGGGCACCTGACCTTCACCGACCTGCCGCACTTCGCCGCGGCGGGCGGACTCCCGCAAGCCTGGCCGACCGACCTGTACGCGGAACTCCTCGGCACCCTGACCCCGGCCAGGTCGGCACAGTTGGTCCGGGCCTACACCCGGGCCTTCTTCGACCGCTTCCTGCGGAACCTGCCCTCCCCGCTGCTGGACGGCCCCTCGCCGCGGTTCCCGGAGGCGGAGTTCCGCTGGAGCCACCCGGGCACGGGAGCCCGCTGACCACGCGTCAGGAGTACCGCGTCACCAGACCCCGCCTGCGGAAGGAGCGCATCATCCGGCTCAGCGCGAACAGGCTGAGCAGCATCAGGAGGAGCGTCCCGGCGGTGGCGATGCCCAGCTCCCGCCAGGGCATCGCCCCTCCCCCGGTCAGGGCCCGCCCGGCGGCGAACACGTGGGTGGTGGGCAGGATCTCGGCGAGCGGTCGCAGCGCCGCCGGTAGCGTGGAGACGGGGTAGAAGACCCCCGACAGCGGCATCACCACGGACAGGGCGCCCCAGACGAGGGCCTCGGCCCCGCTGCCGTACCGCAGCACCAGGCCCACCACCAGCAGGGCCACCGACCAGCCGCAGGCCAGCAGCAGGGCCGCCACCGGGACCAGCCCGAAGCCCAGCGCCGTGACGTCGAAGGCGTAGGCGGCGAAGGCCAGTCCGGCGACCGCGATCGTACTGACGGCGGTGCGCAGCAGGGCGAAGAGGCCGACGCCCGCGAGGTACTCCCATTCCCTCATGGGCGTGGCGAGGAGGCCCAGGAGGTTGCGCGACCAGGTCTCCTCCAGGAATCCGGTGGCGAGCGAGATCTGCGTCTGGTGGACCAGGTGCCACAGGACCGTTCCGCTGAGCAGGTACACGGCGACGGCGGTCGTCGCTCCCGGGTCGGTGCCCGCCGCCTGGGCGGCGAACAGGCCGATGGACCCGTAGAGCAGGGTGTCGACGAGCGGCCAGACCAGTACGTCGAAGAAGCGGTGCGGGCTGCGCTTGAGCACCAGCCAGTGCCGGCGGGCGACGGCGCGCACCCGGTGCGCGGACGCGGCGGCCGGGGGGCGCAGGGCCGCGGGGGCGGTGTCCGGTGCCGCGCTGTCCGGTACGGCGGGGGGAGGGAGCGGGGTCTTCATCGGGCGGTGGCCCTTTCGCGGTCGCGTTCTTCGGCCAGGTGCAGGAAGACGCCCTCCAGGTCGGCCCGGCCGAAGCGGTGCGCCACCTCGGCGGGCGTTCCGTCGGCGGCGATCCGGCCGCCGTGCAGGAACATCACCCGCTCGCACAGCCGTTCCACTTCCACCATGTCGTGGCTGGTGACCAGCAGGGCGGTGCCCTGTTCCGCCGAGAGGGCGAGCAGCGCCGTGCGGACGCGCAGCGCGATGTCGGGGTCGAGGGAGGCCGTGGGTTCGTCCAGGATCATCAGCCGGGGTTCGTGGAGGGCCGCCTTGGCGATGCCGACCAAGGTGCGCTGCCCGCTGGACAGTTCGGTGCCGATGGCGACGCCCAGGTGCTCGATGCCGAACCGGGTCAGGACCCGGTCCACGGCGGCGCCGGGGGCGCGCAGCCCGTAGAGGTCCGCGTACAGCCGCAGGTACTCGCGCACCCGGACCCGGTCGGGCAGGGGCAGGTAGCCGGCGACGAAGCCGACGCCCTGCATGGCCCGGGCCCGGTTTCCGTGAAGGTTCCTGCCGAGGATCTCGACCCGCCCCGCGTCCGGCTCGACGGCTCCGAGGCACATCAGGAGCGTCGTCGTCTTGCCCGCGCCGTTCGGGCCGAGCAGGCCGAGGCGCTCCCCCGCCCGGATCGTGAAGCCGACGCCGTCGACGGCCCGGCCGCGCCGGTACTCCTTGACCAGGCCGGTGGCCGCCATCACGACGGGGCGCGGGTCCTCGGCCGACCGGGCCGACGGGAGGGCGGGGGTGGGAGCGGGCGCGGGTGCGGGTGCGGTGGGGCGGTCCGGGGTCAGCACGGCGGGTCCAGGGGCGTCAGTTCCCAGATCACTTCGGCCCGCAGGGGTCCGGTGCGGGAGAGGAAGGTCCCGTGGTCGGGGACGAGTGCGCTCAGCTGGGAGGCGTAGCACAGCACGGCCTCGTGCTTGGCCTGCCACTGCTCGTCGCTCAGGAGCAGTTCGTGGCGGACGGTGGCGCGGTGCCCGCGCGACAGTTCCTGGTACGCGAGCCCGCACATCGGGCTCCGGGCCAGTGCCGCGCTCGCCGCGTCGGTGCCCCATTCGGGCAGGTGCCCGGTGTAGGGGAGGTCGGCGTAGACCCAGGGGGCGGGGGCGTCCAGGGCGGCGAGGACCTTCGTGGCGCGCAGCCGCACGCTCTCGTGGTCGGGCTGGTTGCTGCCGAGCGGGGCCAGGACACGGGTGCCGGGGGCGAGGTCCTCCAGGAAGGCGTCGAGGAGGTGCGGTTCGCCGCCGTCGCCGTACGGTCCGTCGGGGTGATCGAGGACGACCTGTGCGACTCCGAGCCGGTCCAGGGCCCGGGCGTCCTCGCCGCGGCGGGTCCGGTGGGCCTGCGCGGCGGAGGCGAACCCGCAGGTGCTGTCCCACCACGACGTCGGGGCGCCGGGCGCCGGGGCGCCGCCGAACACGGTGACGACGGCGACCGGTCCGGGCAGTGCGGGCAGTAGCCCGGCGAGCGACAGGACGGCGTCGTCGAAGTGCGGGGAGAGGACGACGGTGCGCCACGGGGGCGGTGCGGGAGCGGGCATGGGTTCCTCCGGATCAGGTGCGGGTGGCGGGGCGGGAGAGGGGGCCGGATCGCGGGCGTACGGGCCCGGGCCCCGGGGTCGGGGGGTCGAGCGCGGCGAAGGCGGCGTCCCACTGGGCGTCGTCGCCCTCCCAGCGGCCGGGCAGCGCGGCGACCGTGCCCCACCGGACGCCGGGCGGGAGGTCGGTCGTGTCGCCGGGAGGCGTGCGGCGCAGCCACAGCAGGGAGAAGCTGTGGCCGGGGTGGCGTTCGCGGAGCAGGGTGTGCAGGCGGGCCAGGTCGGGGGCTTCGAGCTCGTCGAAGGCGTCGTGGTGGACGTACAGGACGTGGGCGCGGGAGGTGGTGAGGTCCCGCCAGCGGGCGGCGAGGTGCTCGAACTTGGCGCGTACGGCGGCGAACTGGCCGGCGATGTCCTCGGCCGTCAGCGGGCCGCCGGCCGTGGCGTGGAAGTCGTGGAAGAAGCGGATCCGTGAGCCCGTGTCGAGTGCGCAGGTGCCGTTGCCGAAGGGTTCGGTCAGGCCGGGGCGCAGGACTTCGCGGAAGTCGGTGGCGAGGGTGTCGAGCACGGACGCGAAGTCGAGGTCGAGCCAGTCGAAGAAGTGGGCCCGGTCGTCGCCGGTGATCCGCCGGATCTGGTAGGTCGATTCGCAGTGGTAGCCGAGGCCGACGCAGACGTCGTACACCTGGTCCTCCGGGGTGGCAGGGGGATGGGCGGTCCGGGTGGTCGGGGTGGGGTGGCCGGGGTGGGGTGGCCGGATGGGGTGGCCGGGGTGGGTCCCCTCGGAGTGGTCAGTTGCGCAGTGGGCCGGTGCAGGTGCGCCCGGTGAGGAGTTCGGCGGCCGCGACCGCGTTGACCAGGCCGGCGCCCCGGGTGAGGATCTGCCGGCCGCCCGGTTCCGGGGTGCGCGGTCCGAGGCCCATGTCGACGGTGACCAGGTCCGGCCTGCGGGTGCGCAGGGCGCGCAGCGTGGCCGCCTGCCAGGGGTCGAGGGCCGCGTCGCGCACGACGACCGCGACGGGGCCGGTCTCGGGCAGCGCGATGTCCCGCGGGTCGGCGCCCGGTTCCACGTCGGTGGCGGAAGCCAGGGCGTCGAGCAGTTTCAACGCGGGCGCGAGGCCCCAGGGGGCGGTGCCGACCGCCATGTTGCCGCCGGTGAGGAGCCGTACGGTGTGGACCGCCCGCACCGGCTCCTCGTCGCCGCCGGCCGGCAGGCCGGCGGCCACGAGGGCTCGCCGGGCCGCGACGAGGCCGATGCCGGAACCTCCCGCGGAGCCGTCCGCGGCCGCGGGGACCGGGTGCGGGCCGGCCGTCGGCGCCGCCCAGGCGCGGAGCGCGGCGACCCGGGCGGCCGCCTCCTCCAGGCGTTCGACGGTGAGGTCCCCCGTGCGCAGGGCCCCCTCCACCGCCCGGTGGACCTCGGGAAGGATCCGCTCGCCGTCCGTGGCTCCGAGCAGGACGAGGTCCACGCCGGCGGCCCAGGCCAGGACGGCCGCGCCGCCGAAACCCCAGCGGTCGCGTACGGGGGCCATCTCCAGGGCGTCGCTGATCACCACCCCGTCGTAGCCGAGTTCCTCGCGCAGTAGCCCGGTGACGATGCGGCGGCTCAGGGTGGCCGGCAGGTCGCAGAGGTGCGGGAGTCGGATGTGGCCGGTCATGACGGCCTTGGCGCCGGCGGCGATGCCCCCGGTGAACGGTGGCAGGTCGAGGGCGCGCAGGGCGTCGAGGCCGCGGTGGATGTCGGGCAGCGCCGAGTGCGAGTCGGTCCCGGTGTCGCCGTGTCCGGGGAAGTGCTTCAGGGTGGCGGCCACTCCGCGCTCCTGGAGGCCCTCCACGAAGGCCCCGGTGTGGCGGGCGACCGGTCCTGGTCGGGAGCCGAAGGAACGTACCCCGATGATCGGATTGGTGGCGCGGGAGTTGACGTCGGCGCAGGGGCCCAGGCAGAGGTTGATCCCGGCCTCACGGAGGTCGGAGCCGACGGCCCGGGCGACCTGTCGGGTGAGTTCGGGGTCATCGACGCCGCCGAGCGCGTGGTTGCCCGGGTAGACGCTGCCGCGGTGGTAGTCGAGCCGCGTGACGTCGCCGCCTTCCTCGTCCAACGCGATCAGGGCGTCGGGCCGTACCGCGCGGATCGGGTCGACGATGTCCTCGCGCAGCGAGCGCCCGGTGGACTGGAGGTTGGTGCCGAACAGGCCGACCCCGGCGATCCCGTCGTCCAGGGCGCGCAGGATCCAATCGGGCGGCACCCGCCCGTCGTAGGCGGGCAGCAGGCAGGCGTTGACCAGGGTCGTGGCAGTGCTCACGGGCGTTCAACCTTCGGGAACGGGACGGAGGAGGGCGGGCGGGCGGGGGCGGCGGATGCCGTGTGGCGGGCCCGGGCGGCCGGGGCGGCCGGGCCGGGTTCGGGGCCGGTCGGGCCACGACGGAAGGGGTCGCGCTCCCGGAGGGGAGCGGGGCCGACCGGACGGGTCGGACCGACGGGTTCGGCGGAGTTCGGCCGGATGCGGCGCGGAGGGCGCGGGCGCGGCGGGGCGGGCCTTGGGGGCCGGGCGGATGGTGCGGTGGGGCGGCGTGCGAGGGGCAGGGCGGAACTGCCGCCGGGGTACCGGCCGAAAGGGCCGTCGGCAAGGAGGTCGGGAGGTGAGCGGGCGGAAGGCGAGGAGGCGGGAGGCAAGGAGGGCGGACGGACCGCTGGGAGGCGACGAAACCGGGGGGCGGGAGATGGAAGACCGGGAGACGGAGGGCCGGGAGGCGAAGGCCCGGAGGCCCGGAGGCGGAAGGCGGATGGCGGTCGGCCGGAAGGCGGAAGGCCCGGAAGCGGGAGACCCGGAAGCGGGAGACCCGGAAGCGGGAGGCCGGGAGGCGGGAGGCCGGGAGGCGGAGGCCGGGAGGCCGGGAAGAGGGAGCCGGGAGCCGGGAAGCCCGGACGCGGGAGGTCGGGAGTGGTCAGCCGGTGGTGCGGCGGTGCAGCAGGATGCCCGTGCTCCCGCGCTTGCTGAGGTAGGCGCGGCCGCCGCAGACGGCTTCCAGCGCGGGGCGTACGAGGACCTCCTCCTCGGCGGCTTCCCAGTGCGCGGCCCTCTCCAGCCAGGGTGCGAGCCGGGTGGCGAGCGCCTCGGGCTCCAGGGCGACGAACACCCGGTCGGTCGGCAGGGTGTCGAGCAGGTCGAGGTCCTGGCCGTAGTAGAGCATCTCGATCAGGAGGTACGCGGCTCCGGGCAGCCGGGGCCGGGCGGCCAGCTCCTCCAGGCCGTCGGGGTGGACCTGGGCCGTGTCGCCGACTCGGGCGACCAGGCGGTCACGGAACGGCGTGTTGGGTTCGGTGGCCTCCACCGCGAACCCCTTGGCGCCGAGCCGTGCGGTGAGCGCCCCCTCGCAGGCACCGACCTCGATCAGCGGTCCGTCCGCCGGGGACAGCCGGCCGGCGATCCAGGCGGTCGTCGCGTCCAGCCGTTCCGCCTCGTAGGGGGAGCTCTCGAACTCCCACGGGTCCTCCACGGAGGCGGCCCCGTCGTCGAGGCTGGACAGCAGGGCGAACAGCCGGTCGCGTTCGCCGGGTTGGGCCTCGAAGTACCGTTCGGTGGCGGGGACGCGGGCGGTGTACAGCATCTGCTCCGGCGAGGCGGACCGCAGGAGGTGACCGCAGTGCCGGTTGACGAAGTCGAGTTTGGCGGTGACCTGGGAGCCGTCGAGGGGCCGGTCCAGGTCGCTGATGAACTGGAGGAACGGCGAGTAGCCGACGGCGTGCCGGACGGGCAGGCCCGCCCCCGCGAGGGCGGCGTCGCGGCCGAGCACGCCCCGCCCGCGGCGGTTGTCGGCGGGCGAATGGGTCCACAGCCGGGCGGACCGCCCGGCGGCGGCCCGTTGCACGAGGGCGGCGAGCGGCTCCGGACCGGGCGAGGCGGCCGTGTCGTCGACCGGGCGCACGTGGCGGGCCAGTACGGCGAGCCGTTCGCGCAGCTCCGTGCCCGGGGGCAGGACCAGGTGTGCACGGGTGTCGCCGCACAGCACGTGGACCTCGGTGCGCCGGGGGTCGGCGAGGACGGAGAGGAAGTCGAGAACCGCGTCCTCGGCTCTGAGTACAGCCACGATGTCGATCACGGACGGGTCCTCCATCAGAGGTTTCGGCGGCGTGCGGAACGGGCCCGCAGCCGGCCGGAGCGAGTTCTGTTAAGAACCCTAACCATCACGTCACCAGGTGGTCCAGACCAATTTCACGCCGATCGAAGCCCTACCGCCACCCCCTCGAAGCCTCCTCGCGGCGGACTCGGGACCGGTTCGCGGGTCGGCTCCGTTCCCGCTCTCCGGGCACCCTCACGCGCCGGTCCCGAGCGACCGGCGCACCCGGTACGGGCGTGGGACCACGGGGTTTTACGCCCCTCCCGCGCCGCGCGCGACAGCCCGCGCGGCAGCGGGGGAACCGGACCGCGGGCGGGGGGAAAGCGGCCCGGGGGCCGCGGGGCGGGCGGGCCGGACGACGTCGCCCGGCCCGCGGCCCGAACCGTATGAATTCAGCCAGACGCCCGCGACGGGTCGGCCCGTCGCGGCATCCGGGTGCGGAGGGGTCAGCCCTTCCTGACCACGCCGGACTTGAGCTGCATGGGGCCGAACCCCTCGACCTTGCAGTCGATGTCGTGGCCGTCCACACCGTCGACGAGGCGGATGTTGCGCACCTTGGTACCGGCCTTGATGCCGGTCGGGCTGCCCTTGACCTTCAGCCCCTTGACGACGGTCACCGTGTCACCGTCCGCGAGGACGTTGCCAACGGAGTCCTTGACCACCCGCTCCGCCGGCTCGTCACCCGAACCGGGCACGGCCGCGACGGGCGACCACTCGTGCCCGCACTCGGGGCACACCAACAGCGCGCCCATCTCGTAGGTGTAGGCGCCGGAGCACTCGGGACAGGGGGGCAAGGAGACATCGGTCATCGCGGCAGTCTATTTCAGGACCCGTTTCCCCACGTGGCGGCGGACGCGGCCCGGGTGTGCGGGTGGCGGCCGAGCGGCAGGAGGTACTGGAGCGGCTGCGTCAGGTCGTCCAGCCCGAGGAGTTCGTGCGCCAGGTCGTCGTGGAAGCCGCCCAGCGTCGTCCCGCCCAGCCCGAGGGCGGAGGCGACGAGGAGGAGGTTCTGTGCCAGGTGCCCGGTCTCCAGCAGGGCCAGCCTCAGGGCGCGCAGGCCGTACCGGCTGCGGAGCAGGCCGAGGTCCGCGTACAGGCCGAGGAACACCGGGGCGGCGTCGATGCCGATCGCGGCCGGGTCCGTTGCCGGCCGGGACAGGTACGTCGACAACGCCTTGATCTCCGCGACCTCCGGAGCCGGGCCGACGTACCGCAACGTCCTGCGTTCGGGTACGCAGTCGTAGGTGCCCGGCGCCACCCCGGCCACGTCGAGGACGATCAGCCGTACCCGGGCCGTGTACAGGGCGCCCGCGCTGGGGTGGGGGCGGTGGGCCACGGTCAGGACGGATCCGTCGGGGAGGCGCCGCTCGGAGCTGCCGCCCTCGGCCAGGGAGTGCCACAACAGCGCGCCGAGGGTGCCGGCGTCGAGCGGCCCGCCGAGGGCCCCGCGGACCGAGGCGCGGGCGGCGAGG